>JADGOM010000280.1 GCA_017882925.1 Acidimicrobiia bacterium
GAGGGCGGGATGGGCATGCGGCGAGATCCTTCGGCTGGAGGGGTTCGTCGTCGTACGCACGTTGCGCGGTCGCGTCGGCACGGAGCGGGAGCGTGGGACGGGAGCGGCGGGCCGTCTCGCTGCACCGCGACGTCGGGACCGGAGGACGAGGTCTTGGTTGCCGGGGAAGCCTAGAGGCTCAGCAGGTGCGGCGGACAGCGCGGATGTTGCTGCGGGCCGCGCGATCCGGGCCGCGGAAAGCGCACAGCGCGCTCGTACGCGCGCGGTCTGTCGTGTTCGCGGGGAATGCCCCGGGGATCTCCGGTCGGGGCGACCACCGCATGTGACGCAGGACCATCGGGGATTCTTCCCGGAAACTCACGGGCCGGCCGGGGGGAGGTCGGGGTCGCGCTTGTCGACGAACGCCTGCCGGAGCTCGTCGCTGTCGCCCCAGAGGTTG
Source organism: Acidimicrobiia bacterium (assembly GCA_017882925.1). Lineage (GTDB taxonomy): Bacteria > Actinomycetota > Acidimicrobiia > IMCC26256 > Chersky-534 > Chersky-534. The sequence goes on from JADGOM010000280.1 coordinate 440, forward strand.
AGCTCGAACGTGAAGCCCTGCTCGAACCGGTAGGAGCGCTTCGGGTCGACCGGGTCGATCGAGTTGAGCGACTCCTTCGCCCGCCGGATCACGAGCGGGCTCTTGGCCGCGATCACCGTCGCGATCTCGATGGCGGCGTCGAGGAGCTCGTCGCGCGGGACGACGCGCTCGACGGTCCCGTACTCGTGGAGCTGCTGAGCCGTGATGGAGGCCGCGGTGTAATAGAGCGCCCGGAGCTTGTGGTGGGGCACGAAGCGGGCGAGGTGCGTGGCCACCCCGAGCGCGCCGCGGTCGACCTCGGGCACGCTGAACACCGCATCGTCGCTCGCCACCACGATGTCGGCGTTGCCGGCGAGGCCGATGCCGCCCCCGAGGCAGAAGCCCTGGACCGCGGCGATCACCGGCACCTCGCAGTCGTAGACCGCGGCGAACGCCTCGAAGCAGCCGCGGTTCACGTCGACCAGCGTGCGGTGCGTGGGATCGGCCGCCAGCTCACGGATGTCGACGCCGGCCTGGAAGCCCTTGCCCGCGGCCCGCAGCACGACGACGTGCACGCCGGGGTCGCGCCCGGCCGCGCGCACGCGGTCGGCGAGCTCGAACCAGCCGGCGACGGGGAGCGCGTTGACCGGCGGATTGTCGATGGTGATGACGGCGATGGTGCCGCGTCGTTCCTCGTCGATCACGCGAGCTCCTCCTGGATGAGTTGGGCCAGTGAAGCCCCGACCCGGCGGCGGTGCCAGGCCGGCGAGCCCCAGCTCCGGGACCCGGCCCACGTGCCCTTCATGAACCGGTGCAGGTCGTGCTCGGTCGTGTAGCCGATGGCCCCGTGGCACTGGAGCGCGGCGCGGGCCGTGAGCCGGGCGGCCTCGTCGGCCTTCGACTTCGCCATCGACACGTGGGTCGAGGCGGCGGGGTGGGCGTGCGCCAGCGAGTACGCGGCCCGGTGGACGAGGGGCCGGGCGAACTCGAGCGCGACCCGGCAGTCGGCCAGGTGGTGCTTCACGGCCTGGAACGAGCCGACGGGCACGCCGAACTGGCGCCGCTCGCCCACGTAGTCGACCGTCATCTCGAGCATCCGCCGGGCCCGGCCGCACTGCTCCGCGGCGAAGCCGAGCGCGCCGGCATCGAAGGCCCGCGCCGCGAGGCGTTCGTCGCCCACGACGGTGGCGGCCGAGAGCCCGGCCGTGACCCGGGTGAGGCGCCGCCCGCCGTCGACCGACGGATGCGGCTCGAGCGTGACGTCGGCGCGGGCCACCAGGTGCGCGAGGCCGTCGCGCCAGAGCAGCACGTAGTCGGCCGCGGCCGCCCCGACCGCGAACTCGTCGACCGGGCTGACCGCGGCGACGGTCGCGCCGCGCGCGAGGTCGGCGACCCGCGCGTCACCCGCGTCGGCAAGGAGGGGGACCGCCACCGCCGCGGTCTCGACCAGCGGCTCGGGCAGGGCGTGCGCGCCGGCCTCCTCGAGGATCAGGACCAGGTCGACGGGGGAGAGACCGAGCCCGCCGGCCGCCTCGGGCGCGAGCATCCCGGCCACACCCATGTCGGTGAGGCCGGCCCAGAGGCCGGGGATGCGGGCGGCGTCGGACTCCCACGCGGCCCGCACCGCGTCGGGCCCGCAGCGCTCGTCGAGCAGCGCGCGCACCGCGTCGCGGAACGCGTACTGGTCGGCGTCGAAGTCGAAGTGCACGGCTACTTCCTCGGGAGCCCGAGGACGCGCTCGGCGACCACGTTGCGCTGGATCTCGTTGGTCCCGGCGTAGATCGGGCCCGAGAGCGAGAACTCGTAGCCCTTCATCCACGCCGCGGTGGGGCCGTCGAGCAGCTCCGCGTGCGGGCCGAGCAGATCGAGGGCGAGCTCGTGGAGCCGGATGTCGAGCTCGGACCAGAACAGCTTGACCATGCTCGACTCGGCCCCCGCGCTCCGGCCGTCGAGCAGCCGGGTGACGGTGGCGAAGGTCTGCCAGCGGTACGCCTCGGCGTCGATGCAGGCGGCGACGAGCCGGTCGCGCAGCTGGTCGTCGGCCGCGTCGGCCCGCGCCTCGAACAGCTCGACGAGCCGGGCCGCGGTGGCGAGGAACCGGCCGGGTGAGCGCAACGTGAGCCCGCGTTCGGAACCCGTGGTGGCCATCGCGACGCCCCAGCCCTGGTTGGGCGGGCCGAGCACGTCGGCGTCGGGCACGAACGCGTCGTCGAGGAACACCTCGGCGAACCCCTCGTCGCCGTCGAGCCGCTCGACCGGGCGGACCGTGACGCCGGGCGCCGCCAGGTCGAGCAGGAGGTAGGTGAGCCCGTGGTGCCGCTCGGCGTCGGGGTCGCTGCGGAACAGGCCGAACAGGTGCGTGCAGAACGCGCCGCGCGTCGTCCAGGTCTTCTGCCCCGACAACCGCCAGCCACCCGCGGCCTCGTCGCGCACCGCGCGCGACGCGATGCCGGCGAGATCGCTGCCCGCGTCGGGCTCCGACCAGCCCTGGGCCCAGGTCTGATCGCCCGACGCCATCCGCGGCAGGATGCGGTCCTTCTGCTCCTGCGTCCCGAACTCGAAGATGGTGGGCGCGAGGAGGAAGATCCCGTTCTGCGTGACGCGCTGCGGCGCGCCGGCCCGGTAGTACTCCTCCTCGAAGATCAGCCACTCCCACAGCGACGCATCCCGGCCTCCGTACGCCTCGGGCCACGACACCACCGCGTAGCGGGCGTCGAACAGCGTGCGCTCCCACTCGAGGTGCCGCGCGAAGCCGGCGCGGGTGTCGCCCGAGCCGAGGTCACGCGGCGCGTTGGCCTTCAGCCAGGCCCGGGCCTCGCGCCGGAACGCGGTCTCGGCCGGCGAGAACCCGAGGTCCATCACCGGGAGACGATCACGGCCGACCCGTGACCGAACAGGCCCTGGTTGATCGACAGCGCGGTGCGCGCGCCCTCCACCTGGCGGGCGCCGGCCTCGCCCCGGACCTGCCACGTGAGCTCGCACACCTGGGCGATGGCCTGCGCGGGCACCGCCTCGCCGAACGAGCCCAGCCCGCCGCTCGGGTTCACAGGGATGCGCCCGCCGAGCGCGGTGGCACCGGTGCGCAGCAGCGCCTCGGCCTCGCCCGGGGCGCACAGGCCGATCTGCTCGTACCAGTCGAGCTCCATCGCGGTCGACAGGTCGTAGACCTCGGCGAGGTCGAGGTCGTCGGGGCCGAGCCCGGCCTCGTCGTAGGCGCGCCGGGCGATCGACTGCTTGAACGTGAGCTCGGGCCGGTTGCCGGTGCCCGCGGTGCTGTCGGTCGCGAAGCCGGGCAGCTCGATGACCGTCTGCGGGTACGTGGGGGTGACGGTGGAGACGGCCCGGATGCGCGCGACGCCGTCGGACAGGGTCCGGTCGCCGCGGTGGCGGCGGGCGAAGTCCATGCTCGTGAGCACGAGCGCGGCGCCGCCGTCGCTCGTGGCGCAGATGTCGAGGAGGCGCAGCGGGTCGGCGACGACGGGCGACGCCTTTACCTCGTCGAGCGTCACCTCCTTGCGGTAGCGCGCGTTGGGGTTGAGCAACCCGTGCCGCGCGTTCTTCACCTTCACCGCCGCGAAGTCGTCGGTGGTGGCGCCGTAGGCCTCGATGCGGTGCCGGGCGTAGAGCGCGAAGTAGGTGGGGTTGGTGGCGCCGAGCAGGCGGAAGCGCAGCCAGTCGGGGTCGTCGCCGCGCACGC
>JADGOM010000067.1 GCA_017882925.1 Acidimicrobiia bacterium
ATGCGGCCGCGCGCCGCTCGCGCCCCCGGTGGCCCGGCGCGTGTCGCGCCAGGTCGCGATCGCCCGCGCGCGCCGGACGCGCCGCCGCCGGATCCGTTCGCTCGTCGGGCTCGGCTCGGTGCTGCTCATCGGCTTCGCGACCGCGTTCGCGCTCGACCAGCAGGTACGGGCCGACGTGCGGTCGACCGACGCACGGATCGACGACGTGCGGTCGCAGCGCCGCGCGGCCGCGGCCGCGTTCGCGAGCGCGGCGACCGGGATCCGCGGGACGAACCTCACCACGGCCACCGTGGTCGCCGACACCGAGGCGGCGATGGCGCAGCGCGACTCCACCCACACCACGCTCACCGAGACCGCGCAGCAGCTCACCAACACCCAGTCGGTGCTCGGCACGGCCAACCTCTCGGCCTTCTACCAGGGCACCGAGCTCGGGCTGCTGAACAACTGCCTGGGCGGACTCCAGAAGACCTACACCGGCCTCGCCCAGAACAACGACACCACCGCGTTCGCCGCGCTCCAGAGCGTCTCCGCGAGCTGCAACGCGTCGGCGAAGTCGTCGTCGGCCAGCGAGGTCTTCGCGTTCGACTTCGCCGACCCGTACGTCCTCCGCGTCGGGGACGTGTACTACGGCTACTCGACCAACGCGGGGGGAGGCGACATCCAGGTGGTCGCCTCCACCGACCTCAAGCAATGGACCTGGCTGCCCAACGCGCTCGCGAAGCTGCCGGGGTGGGCCCAGCCCGACCGCACGTGGGCGCCCGCGGTCCTCCCCCGCCCCGGCGGCTACGTCGCCTACTACACGGTGCGCAACGCGGCGTCGGGCCAGCAGTGCCTGTCGCGCGCGTTCTCCACCAAGCCCGACGGCGGCTTCTCCGACACGTCGACCGGTCCCTTGGTCTGCCAGAGCAACCTCGGCGGGACGATCGACCCGAGCCCGTTCGTCGACCGCGACGGCCGCGCCTACCTCCTGTTCAAGAGCGACGCGTCACCCGGTCGGATCTGGGTCCAGGGGCTCGCGCCCGACGGCCTCAGCGTCACGGGCTCGCCGGTCCAGCTCATCCACGCCGACCAGAGCTGGGAGCAGGGCGTGGTGGAGGGCCCGGCGGTGATCACACACAACGGGAAGTACTACCTGTTCTATTCGGGCAACGACTGGAGGACGCGCAGCTACGCGATCGGCTACGCCGTGTGCTCGTCGATCACCGGCCCCTGCACGAAGCACGCCAACCCGGTGCTCGGCTCCACGGGCAACCTCGCGGGCCCGGGCGGGCAGGAGTTCTTCACCACGCCGTTCGGCGCGCTGGAGATGGCGTTCCACGCGTACACGGAGCCCGACATCGGCTACCCCAACTCGCGCACGCTGCACACGATGCCGGTCACGTGGTTCGGCGACGTCCCGGTGCTCAACGTCGCCGGCTGACGCCGGCCCGCGACGCTCCCGGTCAGCGCATCCGCGCGACGCTCCCGGTCAGCGCATCCGCGCGACGACCTTGCCCCAGGTGCCGCGGGTCGCGAGGCGGTCGAGCGCCTGCGGGACCTCCTCGAGGTCGAGCTCCTGCGAGACGAGCGGATCGATGGCGCCGGCGTCGAACAGCCGCATGAGCTCGGTGTGGGTGTCGGCGATCACCTGCGGGTTCATCAGCGCGTAGAGCCCCCAGTGCACCCCGACCACGGAGTAGTTCTTGATCAACGCGTGGTTGGTGGGCGCGTCGGCCATCCGGCCGCTGGTGAAGCCGATGATGAGGATGCGGCCCTCGAACGCGATGCACTTCCGCGAGCGGTCGAACGTGTCGCCGCCCACCGGGTCGTAGATCACGTCGGCCCCGAGCCCGTCGGTGGCGGCCTTCACCGCGTCGACGAAGTCTTCGGCGCGGTAGTCGACGACCACCTCGGCCCCGAGCTTGCGGCACACCTCGACCTTCTCGGGCCCGCCGGCCGTCGCGAAGACGCGCGCGCCCGCGGCCAGGCCGAGCTGGATCGCCGCGCTGCCCACGCCACCGGCGCCCGCGTGGACGAGGAGCGTCTCCCCCGGCTGGATGTGGGCCCGGCGGTGCAGGGCCACGTGACCGGTCTGGTAGGTGACGAAGAGCGAAGCGGCCGCGGACCAGCCCATCGACTCGGGGATCTCGTGGATGGCGCCCAGCGGTGCGGTGGTGGCCTCGGCCAGGCCGCCCGGCCCGAAGTTGGGGATGCCGAGGACGCGGCGTCCGATCCAGCCCGGGTCGACGCCCTCACCCACCGCGCGAACGGTGCCCGCGACCTCGGCCCCCGGCGTGAACGGGAGCGGCGGCTTCATCTGGTAGTGGCCCCGGCACATGAGGACGTCGGGGAAGTTGAGGGCCGCCGCCTCGACGTCGATCGCCACCTCGCCGGGGCCGGGCTCGGGGGCCTCGAGGTCTTCCAGCACCAGCACGTCGGCCGGTTCTCCCAGCTCGTGGACCCGCCACGCCCGCATCCGCATCTCCGTCGCTCTCGGTGCTGATCGTCGATGCACCGTAGCGGTCCCGGCTACGTTGAACCCATGGCAAAACAACCGCAAAGACTCCTGGTCGACGGCATCAACGTCATCGGGGCCCGGGAAGACCGCTGGTGGCGGGACCGCGAAGGCGCGACCCGCACGCTGGCCGAGCAGCTCGTGCTCATGGCCGCGGGGGGAGCCGAGGTGACGTTGGTCCTCGACGGGCGTGAGGTCGAGGGCCTGCCCGACGGCGAGTACCAGGGCATCACGATCCGCTACGCGCACAAGCGCGGCCGCGACGCCGCCGACGACCGCGTCGCCGAGGTCGTGAAGGCCAACCCCGACATCCCCACCCTCGTCGTCGTCACCTCCGACCGGGAGCTGCGGGCCCGGGTCACGGCGCTCGGCGCCAAGGTGCAAGGCGCGATGACCCTGCTGCGGAAGCTCGACACCCTCACCGCGGCCGCCGAGGCGGCCAAGGCGGCGGCCGACGAGACCGTCGGGGAACCTGTCGCCGACTCCTAGCGTTGTGGACCCAGTGCCCCGGGTCCGATCCACCCTCCCCCTCCTCCTCGGCGCGGCGTTCCTCGTCGCGCCCTTCTTCGCGCCCGGAGCGGGAGCGGCGCCCCGCGCCACGGCCGCGCCGCGGCTCCCGGCCGCCACCGACGCGGTCCGCCGGGTCAGCGCGACCGTCGGCGAGCCGACGTCGATCCCGCTGGCCGACAGCCCCGCACGCGAGCTGCGCGTCACCGGCCTGCCGGGCGGTGCGCGGGTCGTCGACCGCGCCATCGTCTGGACACCGCGCTCCGCCGGTGAGTGGACCGCGGTCGTCGAGGCGGGCCCGACCGGGAACCAGAAGGTCGCGTTCACGACTGGCGCGTCGCGCAAGGCCGCCGGCTCGACCATTCGCCGGATCACGCTGGTGAGCCGCTTCCCGGCCCGCCCGGGCGCGGTCGTGGCGATGGGCGACTCGGTGGCCGCAGGCCAGGGCCTCCAGCTCACCGACTACTTCGGCGGCGACTCCTGCTGGCGCGCCGGTGACCGCAACTACCCGCACCGGATCCTCGCGGCCTGGGCGAAGCTGCACCCCGGGACCCCGACCGAGGTCGCCACCGTCGCGTGCAGCGGCTTCGACTCCGCGGATCTCATGCGCGCCGGCGTCAAGGGCGGCATCCCCGGCACCGGGCCGGCGAACCGCGAGCTGCCCCAGCTCGACTGGGCGGTGCGGGCCAACCCCGGTCTGGTCACGATCACCGTCGGCGCCAACGACCTGCACTTCGACCGGCCCGAGGAGTCGCTCCACCGCGACGGCACCATCGACCAGGGCGTCGTCGAGCAGCGGCTGCGCAGCTTCGGGCACAACCTCGCCGCGATCCTCGACCGGCTGCTCACGCGCACCGACGCCCGGATCGTCGTCACGACGTACGGCGACCCGGCCGCCGCGCACCCGGAGGGCGTCGACCACTGCCGTGACACGTGCTTCGCCCACGCGGTCACCGACATCGTCGGGCGCCTCGACGCCCGCATCGTCGCGACCGCCACCGCCACCGGGTCGAGCCGGGTCAGCGTGGCCGACGTGCGCGACGCGTTCGTCGGCCACGGCGCACCCAACGGCATCGGGCCCGACGCGCTGCGGCTCGGCACCAGCCTCGGGCGCACGGTGCAGGGCGCGTCGGCGTTCTGCTCGATCGGGCACCCCGGCGGCGACCCGTGGATCAACCCGATCGACTGCGTGCACCCCAACGCAGCGGGCACCCGCGCCTACGCCGACGCGGTGACCGCCACCTTCACCGCGACCGCCGCCTGATTCTCTAGGCGCGGTAGGAGTACCGCAGAGGTGCTCCTACGGCGGCTTGGAACTACGCGGTGCCGACGAAGCGGAACGCCTCCGCGTAGCTTCCGTCGGGCAACGCCGCGAGCCGCGCGGTTTCGGCCGCGTGCTCCCGCAGGCGCACGCGCATGGCGTCGGGATCGGGGAGCTGGCTCGCGTGGCACAGCAGGGCTTCGAGCTTCCGGTCGATGTGGTCGGTGATATCGGTGAAGCGGTCGGGATCACCCGCGCCGAGCAACCAGACCTCCGGCACCGACCATGGCTCGTAGCCCTCGGCGAGCAGCTCGGGGTGGGCGAACTGGTTGCGCGCGTCGGGGTACACCGCGCTGAGCGCGGCGTCGCCGACCGCGAGATGGTCGGGATGGCTCACGAAGATGCGCGTGAAGTCGCGGTCGGGACTGGAGCACAGCACGCGTTGCGGGCGCACGACGCGGATCACCCGCGAGATGTCGCGCCGGAGCTCGAGGGTCGACTCGAGCCGGCCGTCGGGGTAGCCGAGCCAGTGGATGTCGGTGACGCCGAGGACCGCCGCGGCCGCGGTCTGCTCGCGCCGCCGCAGCTGCGCCAGGTCGGCCCGGCTGATGCTCGCGTCGGATCCGCCCGCGTCGCCGTCGGTGGCGATGCAATAGGCGACCGCGCGGCCTTCGGACGTCCAGCGCGCGATCGAGCCGGCCGAGCTGAAGTCGACGTCGTCGGGGTGCGCGACCACCACGAGCACGCGCTCGATGTCGGGCTCGCCGGTCATGCGACCTCCACCTCACCGCGCTGCACCTCGGCACAGAGCGCGTCGACGAGCGGCAGCAGCTCGGCCGCGCAGGCGTGGAACACGGCTTCGTCGCCCCCGGCGGGGTCGACGACCTCTTCCCAGTCCTCCACCGCGACGTCGGCCAGGCCGAGCGACGCGACCCGCGCGCTCAACGGCCCCGACGTGGCGGGGAGGTCGCGCACGAAGCGCTTGAGCGTCGCGGTGCGCGCCGCGGCGCGGGCGTGGCTGCGCCGGACGTACTGCACGTGCTCGGGCGCGAGCGCCACGACGAGGTCGGACTTCCGCAGGTCCTCCTCGGTGAGCTGGTGGCTGCGGTGCATCGGGTTGGTGATGCCCACGCCGTCGAGCGCGTTGCGGGTGCGGATGCTCATCGGCATGCCCTCCACCACGTGCGTGCCCGCGGTGATGGTGGTGAGCCCGGGGAAGCGGGCCTCGAGCATCGCGCCGCACATCACGCTGCGGGCCGCGTTGCCGGTGCAGAGGAAGAGAACGATGGGCGCGGAGTCGGACATGGGCTCCGAACCTAGCGGCCCCCGGTTCCCCCGCCTGCCCGTCGGGCCCGGACCCCGGCCCCGGCCCGGGCCGCGGATCAGTACTGGTTGATCAGGAACTCGGCCGCGTTGGCGAAGTAGGCGAGCAGCTGCTGCTCGATCTCGGGGTCGACGTCGCCCTCCCGGAGCGCGGCGCTCATCGCAGCGAACCACGCCCGGGCCTGGTCGGGCCCGATCACGAACGGCGCGTGGCGCATCCGGAGCCGGGGATGCCCGCGCTCCTCGCTGTAGGTGCCCGGGCCACCCCAGTACTGCACGAGGAACCCGGCCAGGTGCGCCTTCCCCGGCTCGAGGTCGTCGGGGTAGAGCGGCCGCAGCAGGGGGTCCTGCTCCACGTGCACGTAGAACCGCTCCACCAGTGCGGTGAAGAACGCGGTGCCGCCGACCTGCTCGTAGACCGTCGTCCCATCCATCGCCGCCAGTCTGCCCGCGTACGATCGGCCGCATGACAGTCACGGGCATGGCCAACCTCGCCATCAAGGTCGCCGACCTCGACGCCGCGATCGCGTTCTACGAGCGGAGCGGGGCGATCGTCCGCGACCGCATGGTCTGGAACGGCGCCGAGCGGGCCGACGTGTTCCTCGGCCCGATCATGATCACCCTCTTCACCCGCGCCATCTACGAGGACCAGATCGAGCTCCCGCCCGACTGCTTTCTCCACCCCGCGCTCTTCACCGACGACCTCGACGCCGAGCTCGCGACACACGCCGTCCTCTGGGGCCCCGAGGTCGTCAGCGGCACCTTCGGCACCCGCCGCATCGCCTTCGTCGAAGCCCCCGGTGGCATCCGCCTCGAGTTCATGGAGCAGCTCGCGCCCCCGCCCGCCACCTAGTGCGTCCACGGAGCCCGATATGCGGGTCTGGTGGACACCCTTGGCGGGGCCGGGCGACGGGGGGCTCGCTACGATCGCAGCCATGAAGGTGACGCGGGTCGGGCACGTGAGCGTGAACGTCGAGGGGAACCTCGAGGAGAGCAAGGCGTTCTACAACGACCTGTTCGGGCTCGAGGACCACACCGGGCGACCCGAGATCCCCGGCGTCCCGGGATACTGGCAGCACATCGGCCCGGTCGAGCTGCACCTCGTGGGTGCACCGCACCGGGGAAGTGGGATCGACCCCACGGGCCCCCACTTCTGCCTCTACGTCGACGACCTCGACGCCGCGATCACCGAGCTCGACGAGCGCGCGATCCCCTACGTGCGCGGCGCGCAGGGGCCCGTCGTGCAGATCTGGGTCACCGACCCGGCCGGCAACACCGTCGAGCTGCAGCAGGACCGCGCGTGAGCGACGCCCGCAGCTGGATCGACCGCGAGGAGGAGCCGGGCGTCGTCCCCACCCCCGCGGCGACGGTCATCCTGCTGCGCGACTCCGACACCGGGCCCGAGACCCTGATGCTGCACCGCAACTCGAAGCTCGCGTTCGCGGGCGGCGCGTGGGTCTTCCCCGGTGGCAAGGTCGAGCCCGAAGACTTCGATCCCGACCGCCCCGACGACACGCGGATCGCCGCCCGCAACGCGGCCGCGCGCGAGGCGATGGAGGAGGCCGACCTCGCCGTCGACGTCGACGAGCTCGTGCCGTTCGCGCACTGGTTGCCGCCGGCCGTCGCCCCGAAGCGCTTCGCCACCTGGTTCTTCCTCGCCCCGACTCCCCCGGGCGCGGTCACGATCGACGGCAGCGAGATCCACGACCACGAGTGGATGCGGCCCGAAGACATGCTCCGGCGCCGCGAGGCCCTGGAGTACGAGCTCCTGCCTCCCACCTGGGTGACGCTCCACTTCCTCTCGCAGTTCGCCACCGTGACCGACGCGCTGGCGGCCGCCCGCGCCACCGACGTGGAGTACTTCGAGACGCGCTTCGCCCCCTGCGAGGGTGGCGTGATCTCGATGTGGGCCGGCGACGCGGGCTACGAGACCAACGATCCCGATCTCCCGGGCGGCCGCCACCGGCTCCGGATGCTCGACTCCGGCTGGCTCTACGAGCGCACCCCGGGCTGACCCGGCCGGCCCCCTCGGGACCCCGCCCGGCCGTTCCCCCTCCGCCGCGGCCGCGATACGTTTCCGGTACCAGTTGTCACATCGGGGGGAACGTCATGGTGGATGCAGGGAAGTTCGGCTACGAGGGCCAGCGCGTGCTCGTCACGGGCGGCGGGTCGGGCATGGGCGAGGCAGCGGCCCGCATCCTGGGCGACCTCGGCGCCGAGGTCCACATCCTCGACGTGCGCAAGCCGACCGTGGCGAACCACGCGTTCCACGAGACCGATCTCGCCGACCCGAAGGCGATCGACGAGACCGTCGCCGCGGTCACCAAGGGCGGGAAGCTCGACGCGCTGTTCAACTGCGCCGGCCTGTCGCAGATCCACCCCCCGCAGAAGGTGATGCTGGTCAACTACCTCGGCCACCGCTACCTCACCGAGGCCCTGCTCGACCACATCCCCGAGGGCGGCGCGATCGCGTCGATCTCGTCCGGCGCCGGCGTCGGCTGGCAGGGCAACATGGCCAACTGCATGGAGCTCATCGGCCAGCCCGACTGGGCTGCGGGCAAGGCCTGGTGTGAGGCCCACCCGGTCGAGGTCCGCGAGGGCTACTCGTTCTCGAAGGAGACCATCATCGTGTGGGTCCTGATGAACGCCATGCGGCTCGGTAGCGAGCGCAAGATCCGCATCAACTGCATCGCCCCCGGGCCCACCGACACCAACATGATGCCGGAGATCGTCTCCGACGTCGGCCAGGACTTCATGGACTCGTACCCGAAGCCGCTCGGCCGCAACTCCACCGCCGAGGAGCAGGCGTGGCCGATCGTCTTCCTCAACAGCCCCTCCGCCAGCGCGGTGAGCGGCAACGTGATCTACAGCGACCAGGGCTTCGCCGGCGGCCTGTTCACGGGCCAGGTCGACATCGCCGCGATGATGGAGAGCGCGCTGAAGGCGAAGGGGATGTAGCGATCCGCAGGCAGGAACAGGTCCGGGTGCCGCGCGGTTCGCTCCGGCAACAGATCCGAGATCCTGAGGTGACTGATGTTCCTGTTCCGTGACAAGACGAAGCTCCCGACCGCCGACGAGGCCCTCCCGGGACGGGGTGAGGCGATCACGCCCCGCAACGAGCACTTCGTCAACGGCCACCCGATCCTGCCCCCGTTCCCCGAGGGCCTGCAGCAGGCCGTCTTCGGCCTCGGCTGCTTCTGGGGCGCGGAGCGCGACTTCTGGCAGACCCCCGGCGTCTACACGACCGCGGTCGGCTACTCGGGCGGCATCACGCCCAACCCCACGTACCAGGAGGTCTGCTCGGGCAAGACCGGGCAGAACGAGGTCGTGCTGGTCGTCTTCGACCCGAAGGTCGTGACCTACGAGGCGTTGCTCAAGGTGTTCTGGGAGCACCACGACCCCACGCAGGGGATGCGCCAGGGCAACGACGTGGGCACCCAGTACCGCTCGTCGATCTACGTCTCCGACGAGGCCCAGCGGGCGACGGCCGAGGCCTCCCGGCTGATGTACCAGGATGAGCTCACGAAGGCCGGCCACGGTGCGATCACGACGGAGATCGTGAAGGCCGGCCCCTTCTATTACGCCGAGGACTACCACCAGCAGTACCTGGCCAAGAACCCCGGGGGCTACTGCGGCGTCGGCGGCACCGGAGTGAGCTGTCCGATCGGGCTCACGAAGTCGTAACCCACCGACCGTTCAGAGCGACGAGGCCGGCCGGCACCGACGGGCCGGCCTCGTTCGCGTCCGCAGCCGCTCGCCGGCGGCCTCAGAAGGTGTCGACGCCGAGATCGGCGGCGTCGACGATCCGGCCGTCGAGCATGGTGATCACGCGGTCCGCAGCCCGCGCCGCGCGCGGGTCGTGGGTCACCATCACGATCGTGACCCCGCGCTCCCGGCGGATGCGCTCGAAGAGCTCGAGCACCGCGTGCGCGGACTTCGAGTCGAGGCTGCCGGTGGGCTCGTCGGCCAGGAGGAGCGACGGCGCGTTGGCCAGCGCGCGAGCCACCGCCACGCGTTGGCGTTCGCCGCCCGACAGCTCGGGTGGGCGCCGGTGCTCCTTCCCCACGAGCTGCACCGCGGCCAGCAGCTCCTCGGCCTGCTCGGCGCGGACCCGGCGCGTGCGATGCGGATGCGTGCCCACCATCGGGAGCTCGACGTTCTGCCGCGCGTCGAGCTGGGGAAGCAGGTTGTGCAGCTGGAACACGAGCCCGATCTCGTCGCGCCGGTAGTGGTCGGGATTGCGCACCCGGCTCACGTCGGTGCCGTTGACGATGATCGCCCCGGAGTCGGGCTTGTCGAGCGCGGCGAGCAGCTGGAGCATCGTCGACTTCCCGGCCCCCGACGCGCCGGTGACCGCCACGAACTCGCCCCGGCCGACGGTGAGGCTGACGCCGTCGAGCGCGCGCACCTGCCCGCGGTCGAACTCCTTGACCACGTCGATCAATTGGACGACCGGCTCCACGGCCCGGTCCACCGCGGGGTCACTCACGGCTCAACGCCGTCGCCGGGGAGAGGAACGCGGCGCGCACCGCGGGGTACAGCGCGCCGAGGAAGCCGATGCCGAGCGCGACGGCGAGGGCGCGCCAGAAGATCGTCGCGGTGTACTGCGGATGCAGCAGACCGAGGAGCGCGGGGAGCCGGGCCAGCCACTGCGTGAGCCCCCAGGTGAGGAGGACGCCGACGATCGCGCCCAGCAGCCCCATGAACAGGCCCTCCCCGAGGATGAGGGCCATCAGCCGCCATCGCGACCACCCGACCGCGCGCATGACGCCGAACTCGCGGGTCCGTTGGTAGAAGGAGAGCAGCATCGTGTTGCCCACGATCACCGCGCCGATGAACAACGCGAGGACCGTCGACCCGCGGTCGACCGCGCGCAGCAGCTGCAGGTTGCGGTCGACCCGGCCGAACTCGGTGGCTGTGCGCACCGTCACGAGCTCGGGATTGTCGTGCTCGACGACCTTGCGCACCGCGGGGATGTTGGCGCCCGGCACGGTGCGGACGAACACCAACGTCACCTCGCTCGCCTCGCGTTCGTTGGCCTGGAGCCGGGGCAGGGGCATCATCGAGCCGGTGTCACCGAGCGACTGACCGGTCTCGTAGAGGCCGACGATCCGGTAGTTGTTGCCGTCGACGGTGATCGGGTCACCGACCTTCTTGCCCAGGTTGTCGGCCGCGCGGTAGCCGAGCATGATCTGGTCCTTCGCGTTCTCCTCGAACGCGCGGCCCGCCACGATCTTCACGCCGAACTCGGCGAGGTCGGAGGCGGGCAGGCCGATCTCGAGGAACAGCGGGTTGGCGTCGTTGTACTTCGTGGTGGCCACGAGCGCGCCCACCGCGCTCGCCACGCCGGGGGTCGCCGCGATCCGCTTCACCCGCGCCTGGTCGATGACGCTGCTGAGGAGATCGGACACGCCCTTCTGCGAAACGGTGAAGTCGGCCTTCCCGGTGCGCAGCACCGCCGCGGCGGTGTCGGTGAAGCTGTGGGTGACGACGCCGAGCGTGGCCACCGTGAGCACACCGATCGCGACGGCCGCCGCGGTGAGCGCGGTGCGGACCTTCCGCGTGAGGACGTTGTGGAGCAGCAGCTCGAGGATCGGCACACAGAGTTGTTACCCCACCCGGGCGGCCGGCGTCCCGGGCCATAGGTCCCGAACGGGTCGGGCGCCCGGTCCGAGACGCGCCCCGTAAGATCCGCGCCAGGCGCGGACGGCGATGCCCCGGGCCCGATCCACCCGAGACCCTCCTCCACCGACCCCCTCCTCCACCGACACCCTCCTCCACCGACACCCTCCGCGGAACCCTGACCAGCTCGAGGAGCCCGTCGATGCCCGACGACCCGCCGGCCCTACCGTCGCTCCCGCCCTCGATCCTGCGTCGCAGCCAGACCGACGAATACGCGGCGCCGGCGTACACCGACGCCGACCGGCGGGTGCTGCGCGCCACCCACGCCGCCGGTTCCGCCGCGGCCGAGCGGCTGGGAGTCGGCAACGCGCCGTACTGGGGGAGCCGGTTCGGCACCGCGGCCGGGCTGCGCGCGCTCGACGCCGAGTACGGCGACTTCTACGCGGTGCCGCCCGAGGCCGTCGTCGACCGCGAGGCCGCGGCGTCGGTGTTCGAGGGGCCCGAGACGGTGCTCGACGTGCAGACCCACTACATCGCCGACCGCGCGCCGACGTTCGTCACCGAGTTCCTGCTCGACATGTACCGACAGCTGATGCCGAGCTGGTGGACCGAGCTCGAGGGCGACCGCGCCTACGACTTCGCCGAGTACCTCCGCTGCGTGTTCCTCGGCTCGGAGACCGCGGTGGCGGTACTCACGTCGGGGCCGGGGCTCGACGAAGGTCGCTACCTGTTCAACGACGAGATGGCAGCCACCCGCGTCCTGTTCGACCGGCTGGGCGAGACCGGCCGCGTGCTCAACCACGCCGTCGTCCACCCCAACGTCACGGCCGAGCTCGCGTCGATGGAGCGGTGGCGCGACGACTACTCGCCGTCGGGCTGGAAGGTCTACACGCTCGGCCACAGCCAGGGCGGCGCGAAGGTCCCGGGCTCGATGTGGATGCTCGACGACGAGGACACGGGCATCCCGTTCCTCGAGCGGGTCCGGGAGCTCGGCCCGAAGCTCGTCTGCGCGCACAAGGGGCTGAGCGGCCTGGTGGCCGCCGGCTCGCCGAGCGACATCGGCCCGGCCGCGGCGGCGTTCCCCGACATCACGTTCCTCGTGTACCACTCGGGCTACGAGATCTCGACCGACCCGTCGACGTTCGAGGGCCCGTACACGCCCGAGACCGCGCAGGTCGGCGTCAACCGGCTCGTCACCACGCTTCGGGACAACGGGATCGCGCCCGGCGGCAACGTCTACGCCGAGCTCGGCAGCACGTGGTTCTGCATGATCCGGCACCCGCAGGAAGCCGCGCACGTGCTCGGCAAGCTGCTGCTCGCGGTGGGCGACGACAACGTCCTGTGGGGCACCGACGGCATCTGGTACGGGCCCACGCAACCCACCATCGACGCGTTCCGCGCGTTCGAGATCCCCGTCGAGTACCAGGAGCGCTACGGATACCCGGCGCTCACCGCGGAGCGGAAGGCCAAGATCCTCGGGCTCAACGCGGCACGCGTCTACGGCATCGACATCGCCGCCGCCCGCGAGCGCGCCGCCACCGACGACCTCGCCTGGGCCCGCGCCGCGCTCGACGAGTTCCGCGCCCGCGGCGACCCCTCCCTCTGAGCCTGAGCCCCGGTCTTCAGCCAACATCGCTCACTCACCGAGAACGTTGCGCACACGCCCTGAAGCCGCCCACCTACTCGGTGCTCGGTGAACGCACAAGATCGAGGCGAGGTGGGTGGCGACGCTCAGGGCATCGCCCGTACGCCCTCCGAGCGCGTCGCCTTCGCGAGCCACGGCTCCAGGCGGGGCTTCAACCGGAGGAACGGCCGCTCGACCAGGAAGAACGACAAGGTGGCGAGGACCCCGCTGACCGAGAAGCGCAACAAGGTGAGCGGCAGCGGGCTCCAGTGCACCCGGCTGCCGTTGATCACGATGAACACCGGCCAGTGCCACAGGTAGAGGCCGTAGGAGATGCGCCCGACCGCGACGAACGGCGGCCACCGGAGCAGGCGGCTCGTGAGCCCCCGAGCGTAGAGATCGGCGATGAGCAGTGCGGTGGCCAGACCGAACAGCAGGTAACCCCAGCGATACAGGCTCCGGCTCGTCAGCTCGACGGTCGACGCCGCGATCCCGACCGCGACCAGCGCCAACGGCCCGAACCACCTCGTGACCGGATGCCGCAACGTGCCGGGCAGGCCCGGCCACAACATCGTCCACGCCGCGAGCGCGCACCCGATCAGGATGCCGTCGGAGTGGGTGTCGAGCCCGTAGTACACGCGGATGTCGGGGCTGCCGTGGTCGATCAGCGCGAAGCGCACCGCGGCGGACGCCAACGCACCCACGACCGCGATGCCGGCAACGCCACGGATCCCCCACAGCTTGTGGGCGGCGATGAGCACCAGGGGCCAGACGACGTAGAACTGCTCCTCGATGCTCAGCGACCAGGCGTGGTCGAGCAGCCCGAACGGCGGCTGCTGGTGCAGGGCCTCGACCCAGTTCATGCGGTACGTGGCGGTGGCGAACACGTCGTGCCACATATGCGTGACCTGGTCGGCGGGCAGCTTGATCTCGGCGTAGATCGCGCACGCGACGGCCACCACGACGAGCGCCGGGAACAGTCGCAGGATCCGGCGCAGGTAGAAGCGGAGCACCTTGGTGTGGCCGGTGAGCTCCCGCTCCTCGAGCAGGATCCGCGTGATCAGGAATCCGCTCAGCACGAAGAACACGTCGACGCCGAGGTAGCCGCCCTTGGCCCACGAGACGTTGGCGTGGAACAGCATGACGGCCGTGACCGCCATTGCTCGCAGCCCGTCGAGCTCGGGCCGGTAACCGAGCACGACGGCGGGATGACGGGTCTCGGTCTCCACGGGTCGGTGACAGTACCTTGACGGCCCGGGATCGAACAGGGGCGCGGCTTCCGGAGGTTCGGGCGGTCAGCGCCGCTGGTGTTCCGGCCCGAGCAGCCGGGTGAACGTGCGGGCATTGCGGACGGCCGCACCGGTGGGGTCGTTGTTGAAGTACACGTAGCCGTCGGGATCCGCACCGAAGAGCCGCAGGACGCGGCCGGCCCAGCCGCGCAACGCCGAGCGCCCGTAGCTCGGACCGGGCCGGGCGACCCCCTCGTGGAACCGCACGTAGCACCAGTCGGCCGTGCGCTCGAGCGGCGAGTGCTTGTTGCGCTTGTCAGTCAGGCAGAGCGCGGTGTCGGTCTGCCGGAGCAACGCGTAGACCTCGTCGACGTTCCACGACGGGTGCCGGACCTCGAGCGCGACCCGCACGCGGTCGGCCCCGGTCGGGAAGCAGGCCAACGTCGCCTCGAGCCGGGCCACGTCGCACTGCAGGCTGGGCGGGAGCTGCAACAGCACGACCTCGAGCTTCCCGCCGAGACCCCGGGCATGCTCGAGCATCCGTTGCACCGGCTCCTCCGGATCCTGGAGTCGCTTGATGTGGGTGAGGAAGCGGCTCGCCTTCACGGCGAAGCAGAAATCCTCCGGGGTGGCGGCGGCCCACCGCTCGAACGTCTCGCGCTCGGGCAACCGGTAGAAGCTGTTGTTCACCTCGACGGTGGGGAACTCGGCTGCGTAGTGCCGGAGCCAATCCCGCCGCGGAACGTCCTCCGGATAGACCGCGCCGCGCCAGTCGCGGTATTGCCATCCCGAGGTCCCCACGAGCAATGCCATGACGGCTGTGTACCCTGCCACCGCCGGGCAGGCACGGGATTCACGGGATCGCAGTTTTACGACGGCCGTCGGAGGTGGCATCTTCACTCCATGGCCGACAACGAGTTCCGTGTCACGAGCAGCCTCTTCGCCGACGGGGAGACGATCCCCACATCCGCCGCCTACGCCTCCGACAACATCAGTCCCGATCTCCGATGGTCCGCGGCGCCCGAGGGCACCAAGAGCTTCGCCCTCACCGTGTGGGATCCCGACGCCCCTACGGGCGTCGGCTTCACGCACTGGGTGCTCTTCGACCTCGACCCCGGGCTCTCTGCGCTCGAAGCGGGCGCGGGCGCCGCGGGGAAGAACCCGGCCGGCAGCACGCTCGGCCTGGCGGACTTCGGCGACAGCGAGTGGGCCGGGATGGCACCGCCGCCGGGCGACGAGCCGCACCACTACCGCTTCACCGTCTACGCGCTCGACACCGCGTCGCTCGACTCCGGGCCCACCACCACCTACCCGAAGTTCCAGTTCCTGATCCGGGGCCACGTCCTCGCCCAGGCCACGCTCACCGGTCGCTACGGCCTCTGACCTGCGCACCGTCGCGTCCCGCACCCTCGCACTCCCCCCGTTCCGCGCCGCACGAAGAGGAGACCCCGATGACCGACCCCACGACCGCGAACGAGCACAGCAAGACCTGGGGCGTCGGTGGCGACCTCACCGTCAACCGCCTCGGCTTCGGGGCGATGCGCATCACCGGTCAGGGCATCTGGGGCGAGCCCGCAGACCACGACGAGGCCGTCGCGGTGCTGCGCCGCGCGGTCGAGCTCGGGGTCAACTTCATCGACACCGCCGACTCCTACGGCCCGTTCGTCTCCGAGCGGCTGATCGCGGAGGCGCTGCACCCGTACCCCGACGACCTCGTGATCGCGACCAAGGCCGGCCTCCTGCGCGACGGGCCCGACCAGTGGCGGCCCGACGGCCGGCCGCAGCGCATCCGGGCCTGCTGCGAGGAGAGCCTCCAGCGGCTCGACCTCGAGCAGATCCCGCTCTACCAGTTCCACCGCCCCGACCCGGCGGTCCCGTTCGAAGACTCGCTCGCCGCGTTCATCGAGCTGAAGAACGAGGGCAAGATCCGCCACATCGGCTTGAGCAACGTGACCGACGAGCAGATCTCCGCCGCGCTCGAGCTCACGCCGATCGTGTCGGTGCAGAACCGCTACAACCCCACCGACCGCAGCTCGGCCGACGTGCTCGACCGCTGCGAGACCGAGCGCATCGCGTTCCTGCCCTGGGCCCCGATCGGCGGCACGAGCGGCGTCGACGACGCCACGCTCGCCGGCATCGCCAAGGCCCACGGCGCGTCGCCCCGGGTCGTGATCCTCGCCTGGATGCTCGCGCTCTCCGACTGCATCATCCCGATCCCGGGGACGGGCTCGGTGGCGCACCTCGAGGAGAACATGCAGGCCGCCGACCTCGAGCTCACCGCGTCCGAGGTCGCCGCGCTCGCCGGGCTCGCCGCGTAGACGCCGAGCGCGCCGCGCGTCGAGGTCCGACGCGGGTCACTCGACCAGGCCGCTCCGCAGGGCCTCGATCGCGGCCGGCTCGAGCCCCTGCGCGAGCAGGTACCCCTCGATCGTGCCGTACTGGTCCCGGAGCCCCTCGAGCACGGCCCGCATCGAGTCGGCGTCGATCTTGAAGTAGCTCTGCCCCACCTCGGCGAACTCGTTGCCGGCGTCGGCGCGCGCCTGGTGGCGGGCGATGAGCTCGGCCATGTGCTCCTCGGTGAGCGCGTAGTCGGCCGCGACGATGCCGTCGTCCACGCCGACCAGCGAGAGCAGGAGGGCGGCGACGATCCCGGTGCGGTCCTTGCCCGCGGCGCAGTGGAAGACGACCGGCTGGTTGACGGGGTCGGCGATGATCGCGAGCACCCCGGCGAAGCGGGCGCCGTAGCGGTCGAGCATCGAGAGGTAGACCTCGCTCACGGTCATCGTGCCGGGCGGCGGCGCGTCGGGGTCGCGCTCGATGCGGTCGGGGCGGATCTCGTCGATGATCGGCTGGTGCCGCACCGTGACGCCGGCAGCGCCGAGCGGGCCGTGCCCGTAGGTCTCGACCTCGTGCGGCGAACGGAGGTCGACGACCGTGAGCACGCCCAGGACGTCGACCACGTGCGCGATGTCGGACTCGCTCATGTGCGAGACGGAGTCGCTGCGGAAGACCCGGCCGGCCCGGAGGTGATGGCCGTCGGCCGTGGGGTACCCGCCGAGATCGCGGAAGTTGGCCGGGCCTTCGAGCTCGATCCTGCGCGGGTTCGTCGTCACCGACGCAGCTTCGCGCGGACCGGCGGGATGGCGCGCCGGGGTCGGCGCGGCTAGACGTGGGCCATGACCGACGTCCTGGCATACCACTGGCGCGCGATCGAGGTCTTCGGCAACCGCGTGCACCTCGTCGCCCCGTCGAAGTGGAGCGCGCCCACCCCGAACCCCGGGTGGGACGTGCGGGCCCTCGTCAACCACCTCACGGTCGAGCAGCTGTGGGTGCCGCCGCTGTTGAGCGGGCGGACCATCGGGGACGTGGGCGACCGGTTCGACGGCGACGTGCTCGGGCGCGACCCGGTCGGCACCTGGACCGAGGCCGCGAGCGAGTGCCTCCGGGCGTTCGACGAGCCCGGAGCCCTCGACCGGACCATCGCGCTCTCCAGCGGGCCCACCTCGGCCGTCAACTACTGCTGGGAGATGACCGCCGACCTGCTGATCCACACGTGGGACCTCTCCCGCGCGATCGAGATGCCCGAGCAGCTCGACCCCGAGCTCGTCGAGGTGATCTACGAGCGCGCGCTCCCGATCGCCGACCGGCTCGCGCCCACGGGCCTCTTCGCGCCCGTGGTCGAGGTGCCCGAGGGCTCGACCCTCCAGACCCGGCTGCTCGCGCTCTTCGGTCGCCGCGCCTGAGCCTCGCGAGTTATATGATTCCGCATGAACTGCGGGATCCGAGCCCGTGGGCACGCGAGCCTTCCGGGGGACAGCATGGTGGAGTACGGGTTCGATCTCACCGATCAGGTGGCGATCGTCACCGGTGGCGGTACCGGCATCGGCGAGGCGACGGCGAAGCTCTTCGCCAAGTTCGGCGCCCACACCGTGATCGCGAGCCGCAAGCTCGAGAACCTCGAACGGGTCGCGGGCGAGATCGAGTCGACCACCGACCGCCGGTGCGTGCCGATCCAGTGCGACGTCCGCGAGGAGGCGTCGGTCGACGCGATGATCGCCCGCGCGGTCGAGGAGCTCGGCCGGATCGACATCCTGATCAACAACTCGGGCGGCGGCTACCTCTTCCCGCTGCTCGATACGCCCGCGGAGAAGTGGGACAACAACATCGCGCTCAACCTGCGGGGCCCGTTCCTGTGCACCAAGGCCGTCGGCCCGCACATGATCGCCAACGGCGGTGGCCGCATCGTCAACATCTCGTCCGGCGCCGGCGTCGCCGGGGTGCGCGGGGGCGCGGCCTACAGCGCGGGCAAGGCCGGGCTCCAGATGTTCACGCGGGTGACCGCGGCGGAGTGGGGCAAGTACAACATCCGCTGCAACGCGGTGGCCGTCGGCCTCGTCGCCAACGAGGGCTCCCGGCGATCGTGGGCCCGCCAGGGGCTCGACGAGGACGCGGTCGCGGCGGGCTTCCCGCTCCACCGCGTCGGCTACCCCGACGACATCGCCTGGCCGATCCTCTTCTTCGTGTCGACCGCGTCCGACTACGTGAGCGGCGAGACCCTCTTCGTCGCCGGCGGCCCCGTCTTAGGCGGCCTGCCGGAGTGACCAGTTGCTGCGCAACGCGTTCGGGCAGGTCAAGAGGAACCCTCGGCCTCTGACCTCGTCGCGCGGCCCCGGTCCAGGTCCCAGGCGGCGTTGACCAGGCCGATGTGGGTGAAGGCCTGCGGGAAGTTGCCGAGCTGCCCGCCGGTCGCGGCGTCGATCTCCTCGGCCAGCAGGCCGAGGTCGTTGGCGAAGCCGACCACCTTCTGAAAGAGCGCCTCGGCCCGGTCGCGCTCGCCCAGGTGCGCGAGGGCGCGCACGAGCCAGAAGGTGCAGATCGTGAACGTGCCCTCGTCGCCGGGGAGCCCGTCGTCGGCGAGGTATCGGTAGACGAGCCCGTGCTCGTCGGTGAGATCGCGGGCGATGGCTTCGACGGTCGAGCGCAGGCGGGGATCGTCGGGGCCGAGGAAGCCGGTCACGCCCAGCATGAGATTCGACGCGTCGAGCGCGTCCGACCCGAACGACTGCGTGAACGCGCCCACCCGCTCGTTCCAGCCGTCGCGCTCGATCGCGGTGCGGATCTCGTCGCGGGCCCGGGCCCAGTCGGCGACGCGGTCCGCGGCGCCCAGCGCGTCGGCGATCTCGATGGCCCGGTCGACGGCCACCCAGCACATCAGCTTCGAGTACACGAAGTGGCGGGGCTCGGTGCGCAGCTCCCAGATCCCGGCGTCGGGCTGCTGCCAATCGCGCGCGGCGATGTCGGCCGCGCTCACCAGGAACGCCGCGGTCTGCTCGTCGAACGTGCCCACCTGGTCGACGAGCAACGCGGCCGCCCCGAGGAGCTCGCCGCTGGTGTCGAGCTGCACCTGCTGCCAGGCGCCGTTGCCGATCCGTACCGGCGCGCTGCCGGCGAAGCCCGCGAGGTGGTCGAGCTCGTGCTCCGGGAGCAACCGCTCGCCGCCGATGCCGTAGAGGATCTGCAGGTGCTCGCGTTCGCCGTCGGACCGGCCCGCGGCCACGCCCAGGAAGTTGAAGAAGTCGGCCGCCTCGTCCGGGCACGCCGCCACCCACAGCGCCTCGAGGGTGAAGCTCGCGTCGCGCACCCAGCAGTAGCGGTAGTCCCAGTTGCGGGTGCCGCCGATCGTCTCCGGCAGCGACGTGGTGGGCGCGGCCACGATCGCCCCGGTGGGCGCGTAGGTGAGGGCCTGCAGCACGACGCCGCTGAAGCGCACGAGGTCCTGGTACCGGCCCACGTACGACTGGTGCAGCGCCGACCACGACCGCCAACCGGCGATCGTGCGCTGGAGCAGGTCGTCCATCTCGTCGTGGTCGAGCGCGTCGGGCTGGTCGACGAACGGCGATGCGACCTGCATCACCGTGGAGAGCACGTCACCCTCGGCGACCTCCACGACCGCGTGCAGGTCGCCACGCTCCACCGTGATCGCGAGGTCGGACGACACGACCGACGCGTGCGGCCCGCCGCGCGTCGTGTGGCACCCGTGGTGCATCTCCCAGCTCGGCCGCGTGAGCCCGTACTCACTGCGGACGCGGAGGTCGAGCTCGCACTCGACCGATCCCCGGATGCCCTCGAGCCGGCGCACGATCACGTGGGGCGAGCCGTGCCCGATGTGGTGCCCGCGCTCGTCGGGCCCGAACGCCATCGCGTCGGTGAGCTCGACCACGCCCGTCGGGCAGTCGAAGCGCGTCCGGAGGACCATCGTCGCCGGGAGATACGCGCGGCTCATCGACGCCTCCCCCGTCGGGCCGATCCGCCAGTGACCGGCGGCGGGATCGAGGATCCGGGCGAACATCGACGGCGAGTCGAAGCGGGGCGTGCAGGCCCAGTCGATGGAACCCTCCCGGCTCACCAGCGCGGACCCCTGGCAGTCGGACAGGAGTCCGTAGTCGTTGATCGATGCGGGTGGCTTCACACGCGGCTGCCCATGCGGCTCAGCTACTCCCGTCGAGCCCCAGCCCCCGCCGGAGGGCCTGCATCTCCTCGATCGAGGCCCGGCGGGAGACGGCCGCGGTCTGGATCATGCTCGAGCCGTGGAACGTGCCGGGGAACGAGTGCAGCTCCACGTGCACGCCGGCCTCGAGGAGCCGCAGCGCGTACTGGATCCCCTCGTCGCGCAGCGGGTCGTACTCGTTGGTGGAGATGTAGGCCGGCGGCAGGCCGCGTAGGTCGGACGCCCGCGCCGGCGCGGCGTAGGGCGAGACGTCGGTGCGGTCGTCGCCGAGGTAGTGCTGCCAGCTGATCTCCGCGCTCGGCCGATTCCAGAGCGGCGTGTCGACGAAGTCGCGCATGCTCGTCGTCTCGAGCCGGTCGTCGAACACCGGCATCCCGAGGCACTGGAAGCACAACCGCGGGCCACCGCGGTCGCGGGTGAGCAACGCGAGCGCGCCCCCGAGGCCCCCGCCGGCCGAGCGGCCCAGCACCGCGATCCGATCGGGATCGACGCCGAGCTCGCCCGCGTGGTCGTGCATCCACACCAGCGCGGCGTAGCAGTCTTCGATGCCCGCGGGGAACGGCGCTTCGGGCGCGAGCCGGTACTCGACCGAGACCACCGGCACGTCGAGCGCGCTGGCGACCGCGACCGCGGCGCCGTGCTCGACGTCGACCGTGCCCATCACGAAGCCGCCGCCGTGGAGGTAGATGACACCCGGCTGCGGCCCCGCCGCATCACGGGGCCGGAACACGCGCACCGCGACCTCGGGCGCACCCGGAGGACCGGGCACGAACCGGTCTTCGATCGTGAGCCCCGACTCGTCGACCGCGCGTGGGTTGGCCGCGACCATCTCCGCGAGGCCCCGGCGGGCCGCCTCGATGTCGGAGAGATCGTTGCGCGGCAGCAGCGGGACGGTCGACGCCAGGTCCGGGTCGTACTCGCGGTCCATGATCGGGCTCCTCTCGCACGTCGGCGTCGGCATCCTTCCGCATCGGACCCGCGCGTGCGAGTCGCCGGCGACCGGTCGCTCAGAACGAGATGACGGTGCGGATGACCTCGCCCCCGACCATCGCGTCGAAGGCCTCGTTGATGTCGTCGATGCCCGAGCGGCGGCTGATCATGCCCTCGAGGTCGAGTTGCCCCGCGCGCCAGAGCCGCAGGAGCCGGTGGAAGTCGGAGCGCACGTCGGACGAGCCGTAGTAGCTCCCGACAAGGGTCTTCTCGTTGAAGAAGATCTCCAGCGCGCTGAGCTCGAAGTGGTCGTCGGGGCTCCCCGCGCCGACCACGCACGCGGTGCCGCCCCGGTGGACGGCGTCCCACGCGGCCCGCATCGTCTTCGCCAGCCCGATGACCTCGATCGCGTAGTCGAAGCCGTCGCCGGTGAGCTCGGCCTTGAGCGCGTCGAGGTCTTCGGGCGCGCACGCGGCGGTCGCGCCGAACTGGAGCGCGAGCTCCCGCTTCCGCTCGAAGAGATCGACGGCGACGATGGTCGACGCGCCCGCGATGCGCGCGCCCTGGATGGCGGAGATGCCCACTCCTCCGCAGCCGAAGACCACGACCGAAGAACCCGGGGCGACCTTCGCGCTGTTGATCGCGGCGCCCACGCCCGTGGTGACCCCGCAGCCGACGAGTGACGCGACCTCGAACGGGATGTCGTCGTCGATGACGATCGCCGAGTCCTGGCGCACCGTCGTGAAGTTGCTGAAGCTGCCCACACCGTTCATGCCGTGGACGGGCACGCCGTCGAGCCGGAACCGGGGCCGCATGCCCCCGTCGCGGTACATCGTGTTGCAGAGCTGCGGGGTCTTGCGGGCCGTGCAGTTGACGCACCAGCCGCAGGGCGAGGCCCACGCGACGATCACGTGGTCACCGACCTTCACCCGGTCGACGGCCGCGCCCACCTCCACCACCACGCCGGATCCCTCGTGCCCGAGCACCGCGGGCACCGGGTGGTCGAACGTGCCGTTGAGGATCGACAGGTCGGAGTGGCACACGCCGGTGGCCATGATCTGCACGACGACCTCGGTCGGCTCGGGATCGACGGTCTCGAGGTTGTCGACCACGTCGAGCCGGCGGTCGCCGGAATTGCGGAGCACTGCAGCGCGCACGGATCCTCCAGGGCTGGGTCAGGACGAGGGGTGGGTCAGGACGGGGGCCGGGTGGCCATGGCGGCGCGGATCTCGTCGATCCACGCGTCGATCATCGGGTCGACCTCGGGCGAGGGCAGCACGAGGAACCGGTTGTCGCGCACCGCGTCGACCGCGGCCGCGGCCACCTCGGCCGGGCGCCGCGGGCTCGTCTCGACGGCTTCGCGGTACCGGGCGGCCACGTTGGCGTCGGTGTGCGACACCCCGGCCAGCTCGGCCGGGCGGTTGCGCTCGCTCTCGTGGATCCGGGTGCGCACGTTGGCCGGGCACAGCAGGGAGACGCCCACTCCCGACGCGGCCAGCTCCCGGCGGGCCGCACCGGCCAGCCCCACCAGCGCGTGCTTGGTGGCGCTGTAAGCGCCGAGCGCGGGCGTGGGGATCAGCCCGGCGGTCGAGGCGGTGATCACGAGGTGGCCGCGGCCGCGCTCGACCAGGCCGGGGCCGAAGGCGCGCAGCCCGTGGACCACCCCGAGGACGTTGACCTCGAACAGCCACCGCCAGGTGGCCTCGCTGGTGTCGATCACCCGCCCGCTCGGCGACACGCCCGCGTTGAGGCAGACGACGTCGGCGGGGCCGAGCTCCCGCTCGGTCTCCTGGCGCAGGCGCTCCGACGCGGCCGCGAACCGCACGTCGGTCTCGACGCCCAGCACCGGCGCGTCGTCGGCCCGCAGCTCGGCGACCGTGGCCCGGAGCGCGTCGGCATCGACGTCGGCCAGCGCGACCTTGCAGCCGGCGCGGAGCAGCTCGTCGACCAGCGCGCGGCCGATCCCGCCCGCGGCACCGGTGACGACCGCGACCCGCCCGTCGAGATCGGTCACCAACGCGCGTCGGTCACTGATCGGCGGGGATGGGAACGGTCGCGGTGTCGCGACCCGAGCGCAGCACGGTGCCCGGGCGCTCGCCGGTGTACTCCTGCCCCCGCACGATCTCCACGCCGTTGACGAAGAGGTGGTCGAGCCCGGTGGCCCCGCCCACCAGCCGTTCGCCGCCGGCCGGCAGGTCCGTCGCCGTGCGCACCGGTTCGGGCCCGAACGTCTCGGGATCGAACACCACGAGATCCGCGTGCCACCCGAGCTGCACGCGACCGCGCTGCCGGAGCCCGTACATCCGGGCGGGGACGTCGGTGACCAGGCGTACCGCCTCCTCGAGCTCGATGAGCTCACGCTCGCGCACCGACGGTCCGACCAACGAGGAGATGCAGTTGAACGTCCAGATGGTGTCGAGGTGCGCGCCGGCGTCGGAACCCCCGATGACGACGCGCGGATCGCGCCACAGCTTCGCGCGCAGCGCCCAGTTCTCCGCGTTGTCGTCGATCGGGAGCGGAACGAGGCCGGTGTGCAGCTCGTCGGCGACGACCACGTCGCACAGCGCGTCGAACACACCGATCCCACGCTCCCGTGCGACATCGCCCGCGGTGCGGCCCTCCCACCGCCGGTTCTCGGGCGCCACGACCTGCGCGAACGTCGTCTCCGGCCAGTTGGCCCACCATGGCGCGTCGGCGCTGGCCTGCTCGAGCATTCCCCGGATGGCCGGGTCGCGCAGAGCCCGGATCTTGGCCTCCGGAGCCAGGGCCATCGTCTCGGCCCAGCCGGGGAGCATGTCGTAGACGAACCCGGTCGCGAACGAGAGCCGCATCGCCTGCGGGTCGGGCATCGTGAGCGGGATCACGCGCGCGCCGTGGTTGGCCGCGTGGTCCGACGCGCCGAGCTTGTTGCGGATCTTCTTCTCGCCGCCGAGCACGCCGAGCAGGTTCCAGTTGACCGACCGCCGGCCCGCGAGCGACATCGCGGTGAGGAGCTCGATCACCTCGGCGTCGAAGTAGAGCTGCGCGCTGGGGACGATCTCGAGGATCGTGCCCTCGTGGTCGCGCACCGTGGCGCAGAGCTCGAGCAGCTCGGCCGGCGCCGCGTGGCGCGACGGCACCGGGTCGCCGTGGTGGTCGCGGTGCGACTCGGCCCGCGAGCTCGAGAACCCGAGCGCGCCGGCGTCGAGGCTCGCGTGCGCGATCCGCGCCATCGCCGCGACCTGGTCGGGCGACGCGAGCTCCCCGACCGCAGCCTCGCCCATGACCAGCCGCCGGATCGTCGAGTGCCCCACGAGGAAGCCGGCGTTGACGGCCACCGCGCCCTCGAGGCCGTCGAGCCACTCCCCGAAGGTCGACCACCCGAAGCGGACCCCGGCCTGGAGGCTCGCGACCGGCATCCCCTCGACCCGGGCCAGCATCCGGGTGACGTAGTCGGTGGTCTCGGGGACGACCGGCGCGATCGTGAACCCGCAGTTGCCGCCCACGATCGTGCTCACGCCATGCAGGGGCGACGGGCTCACGCCCGCGTCCCACTGGATCTGCGCGTCGTAGTGCGTGTGCGGGTCGATGAAGCCGGGCGCGACGATCCGGCCGTCGGCGTCGACCGTGCGGCGTGCGGGCTCGTCCACCGTGCCGAGCGCGACGATCCGGCCGTCGCGCACGCCGACGTCGGCCCGGCGTCGGGGCGCGCCGGTGCCGTCGACGAGCTCCGCGCCGGTGATCAGGAGGTCAAGCACGGGCCCCTCGGAAACGGGTCGGTCGGGGACTGCTCGGTCGAGGGCTGCTCAGTCGAGGACGCCGGGGTCACGCCGGATGACCCGGCGGGCCATGGCCTCGAAGTGGCCGTTGAACGCCGTGGGGTGCGCGTCGATCATCGTGCGGAGGTTGTCGACCACCGCGCGGTCCAGCGGGACCCCGGTGCCGAGCGCCTCGACGTGCCACGCCTGACGGCAGCGCCACTCGAGCACCATCGAGCGCATGTAGGCCTCGGTGATGGTGCTCCCGAGCACCAGCACGCCGTGGTTGCCGAGCAGGGCGACGTCGGCGTCACCGAGCGCGTCGACGACGTCGGACGCGTTCGACACCTTGTTGACCGCACCCTCGTAGGTGGTGTGCACCGCGAGCTCGCCGGCCCACATCGCGCTGGTCTGGTCGTAGATGCCGGGCGCGCGGTGCGCGTCGGCCCAGATCGTGCCCCAGCGCGGGTGGTTGTGGACCACGACGCCGGCATTTCGCTTCTGGTGCAGCACGATGTGCAGCATCACGGCCTTCGAGATCTCCCAATGGCCCTCGAGCTGGTTGCCCTCGGCGTCCATGCGGCAGATGTCGCTCGCGGTCAGCTCGTCCCACGTGAGGCACCACGGGTTCACGAGGAACGTGCCGTCGGGCTGCTTGTAGGTGATGTGGCCGCTCAGGTGGTCGTCGTAGCCCTCGTTGAAGAGGACGCGGGCGAGCAACGCGAGCTCCGCCTGCGGGCTCACGTCGAGCACCGGGTACTTGGCGAGGGCCGGCTCGGTCTTGGTCATACGTCGCTCCCTACTCGATCGCACGCCGGGACGAAGTCGAAGACCCGGCGGGCATTCCCCTGCATGAGCTTGTAGCGCGTCTCGGCGTCGAGGCCGGCGAGGAGACGTTCGGCGTTGGCCATCGAGTTCGGGAAGGTCCCGTCCCCGTGGGGGTAGTCGGACTCCATCATCACGTTGTCGACCCCGACGGCATCGAGGTTCTTGATCCCGAACTCGTCGTTGATCACGCAGCCGTAGATGTGGTCGCGGAAGAGCTCCATCGGCGTGGCCTCGGGCCCGAGGTCGTCCTGCTGGTGCAGGTCGTAGTCGAACGCGTCGTACTTCCGGGCCCAGGGCATGTGCTCGATGCTGTACTTCGCCCGCTCCAGGATGAACGGGATCCAGCCGATCCCGCCCTCCGAGAGGCAGATCTTGAGCTTCGGGAACTGGTGCAGCTTGTGCGAGAAGAGCCAGTCGGCGGTGGCGTACGCGAGGTTGAGCGGCGACAGCAGCGCCGACACGTAGATCGGCGCGTCCGGCGAGGTGGTGGGCACCATCGACGACGACCCGAAGTGGATGCAGATCGGCATCCCGGTCTCGTTGACCGCTTCGAGGAACGGGTCCCAGAAACCGTCGGCATCGTGCAGCGACGGCAGGCCGAGCTTGGCCGGGTTCTCCGAGAAGCTCACGGCCTTCGCGCCCATCGCCGCGGCCCGGCGGACCTCGGCCCCCGCGGCCACCGGGTCCCAGAGCGGGATGATGACGAGCGGGATGAACCGGCCCGGCGCGGCGCCGGCCCAGTCCTCGACCATCCAGTCGTTGTAGGCCTTCACGCACGTGAGCGCGAGGTCTCGGTCCTTGGCCTCGAGGAACGTCTGGCCGCAATACCGCGGGATCGTGGGGAAGCAGAGCGACGCGAGGATGCCGTCGGCGTCCATGTCGACGGTGCGGGCGGCGGCGTCGTAGTAGCCGGCGCGCATGTCGGTGTAGGTCATGAGCCCGGGCACGATGTCGGCCTCGTCCCGGCCGGCTTGGGCAAACAGCGCGGGCATGGGTATCCGCACGTCCTCGTAGTGCCAGATCGAGGCGCCGTCCTCCTCGACCACGTGGGGCACGCGCGCTCGGTCGGCGCGGGGGACGCGGTCGACCCAGAGGCCGGGGGGTTCGATCACGTGGTCGTCGACCGAGATCAGCCCGTCCATTTCGTGGGTCCCCCCCATCATTTGCGATCATTGCAACGTAACGACCCGGCGGGGACGCGTCAACGACGCCCGGGCCGGAGTCCGAGGGCGTGCACCGACCCCGGTAGTCGGGGTCAGTGCACGCCCTCGGGGTACGCCAGGATCCGACGGGGGTTCCCCACCAGCATCTGGTCGATCTCGGCCTCGGTGACGCCCCGGTCGAGGAGCGCCGGCAGCACGGCCTCCGGGATGTGGCGGTAGTGCCAGTCGGGCTGCGAGCGCTCGACGATGTCGTCGGGGAGGTGGTGGTTGTAGCAGGAGGCGTCGTGCGAGAGCACGATCTGCGACGCGTAGCCCCGTCGCACGAGCTCGACCACGGTGTCGACCCGGTCGTCGAAGGGCAGCAGGGCGTTGACCCCGAAACGGTCCATCCCGAGCACCGAGCCCGGCTCCATCAGGGCCTCGAGGTACCCCAGGTCGGTGGTGTCGCCGCTGTGGCCGATGACCACCCGGCTGAGGTCGACGCCCTCCTCGCGGAACACGCGCTGCTGGTCGAGGCCGCGGCGGGTGAGCGCGTGGGTGTGGGTCGAGATCGGCGCGCCGGTGAGGCGGTGGGCCCCGGCGACGGCCCGCAGCACGCGCTCGTTCGCGGGAGTGAGGCCCTCCTCGTCGACCGCGCACTTCAGGATCCCGGCCTTCACGCCGGTGTCGGCGATGCCGACGGTGAGGTCCTGCACGAAGAGGTCGACGAGCGGGTCGACCCCGCCCGACGACGCCGCGGTGCGGTGGTCGAAGTAGTGCGAGATCACGTCGAGCGTCCACACGCCGGTGGCCACTACGATATTGACGTCGGTGTGGCGGGCCACCTCGGCAACGCGCGGGATGTCGCGGCCGAGCCCGAGCACGGTGAGGTCGACCACGGTGTCGATCCCGAGCGCCTTCAGCTCGTCGAGCTTCGCGATCGCGGCGGCGATGCGGGGCTCGTCGGGGCCCCAGGTCTCCGGGTAGTTGTGCCGGATCTCCATGTCGACGATGAACACGTGCTCGTGCATGAGCGTGCGCCCGAGGTCCGCGGCCGGCACCGCACCCCGGGCCGTGGGCACCATCGCGTCGGTGTCGGGGCTCAGGGCCGGCCCTCGCCTTCGGTGATGTAGCGGTCGATCACCTGGTGCATCCGGAGGATGTTGCCCTCCTGGCGCGGGTTGAGCCGCAGGCCCTCGCACGCCTTCGACTTCATCCCCGCCTGCACGTAGCCGAGGTTGGTGTAGTCCTGCTCGGTGATCTCGCCCCAGTTGCGGTCGTGCCAGTTGGGGTAGTCGCGGATCTTCGGCATCTTCCACTCGGCGTCGGGGGCCGGCCACTCGAGCACCCAGGTGTCCTTGATGCAGCTGTCGGGGTCGCGACCGTTGGGCCGCACGCGGAACATGAGCGCGGTCCCCGGGTAGAGCGGCCCGACCACGTTGGGGAACACGTAGGTGTCCTCCACCGAGGTCATCTGCGCGGGCTCGAGGCCCGAGGTGTCGAAGCCCCGGCCGCCCAGCATCCGCAGCCGCCGCTCCTGGTAGGCCTCGAGCAGGGTCGAGCCCTCGGGCGGGCCCGAGTCGCGCAGGGCCTGCACCGCGTCGCGCTCCTCACCGAGGAACGCGCCGCCCAGCGCGGCGACGCGCATGTACAGCAGCTCGCCCTCGTCGTACTCGCCGGGCTCGAGCCCGAGCCGCGGGCTCGGCCGCAGGATGCCGCGCGCCGTGCCGATCTGGCCGTAGTGGGCGTGACCGAGCGGGAACTGCTCGTAGGCGATCGACACGTCGTCGGTGAACGGCAGGATCTGCTGGTGCAGGCCCTGCACGTGGTACGCCTCGTTGAACGCGTCGACGACGGCCTTCCAGTTGGCGTGGATCACCGTGCTCAGGTACGAGCGGAACTTCAGCTCGTCCATCCGGTACGCGCGCAGCAGCGTGGGCAGCGGGTCGAGCATCTCGAGCAGCGGCTTCGCGTCGGGGTCGAGGTTCACGAAGATGAAGCCGCCCCACGAGTCGACCTGCACCGGCTTCAACGCGAGGTCGTCGGGGATGCTGGTGAACTCCTCGCGGTCGGGCACGTAGCGGAGGCTGCCGTCGAGCGCGTAGGTCCACGAGTGGTAGGGGCAGCGGATCGAGTTCCCCTCGAAGTGGCCGCACCCGTGCGCGAGCTGCGTACCCCGGTGGAGGCACACGTTGGGGAACGCGTGCAGCCCGCCGGTCTCGGTGCGCACGACGATGATCGACTCGTCGCCGATCTTGTACTCGAGGAAGTCGCCGGGCGCGACGAGCTGCTCCTCCCGCCCGGCCATCTGCCACACCTTGCCGAAGACGTGCTCGAGCTCGAGGTCGAGGAACTCCTGCGACGTGTAGCGGGCGGCCGGCAGCAGGCCGTCGGGTTGGACCAGCATCGATTCCAGCATGGAGGCCAACGCTAGCGACCGATCAGCCGGGCGAGGCGCGGCCCGTAGAGGGTGAGCGCGTTGAGGCCGAGGATCTTCTCCTCCACGTCGGCTGGGAGCTGGCGCTCCTTCACCGACTTCACCGCGC
The DNA here is from genome assembly GCA_017882925.1 of Acidimicrobiia bacterium. GTDB lineage: Bacteria > Actinomycetota > Acidimicrobiia > IMCC26256 > Chersky-534 > Chersky-534. Next base: position 29,752 of record JADGOM010000067.1, read on the forward strand.
CGGGGTACACCGCGTCGAAGTGCGGGTAGTCGGACGCGAAGCACACGTTGTCGGCCCAGCCCTGCTCGCAGGTGGAGCCGAGGCCCGGCTCCTCGAGCTCGAAGGTCACGTAGGACCGGGTGTTGAGCACGCCCTTCGGGTCGCCGCCGAGGAAGTCGTCGGGGGCCAGCTCGAAGTGCTCCTCGATCCGGTCGGCCCACGTGGGCGCCCACCCGCAGCCGGCCTCGAAGAACCCGATGCGCAGCTGCGGGAAGCGCTGGAAGACCCCGGCGAGGGTGAGCGACACCATGGCCGTCATCTGCTCGAACGGGTGGCTGATGATGTGGCAGCCGGCGTAGGAGACCATCCGGTCGACGCCCACGGTGTCCATGCCCGAGTTGTAGGCCTCGTGCAGCATGATCGGCGCGTCGAGCCGGTCGGCGGTCTCGTAGAGCACGTCGAAGGCGGGGTCGTCGACGGTGCGGCCGCCGATCCGGTTGGGCCGCATCACCCCGGCCACGAAGTCGTACTGGTGCACGCAGCGCTCGAGCTCGGCCGCGGCGAGGGCCGGATCCTGCTGCGGGAGGAGCGCGACCCCCACGAGCTTGCTCGGGTCGCTGGCGCAGTACTCGGCGAGCAGGTCGTTGTAGGCGACGCAGCACGCGTTGGCGACGTCGGCCCGCTCGAGCAGCCCGAAGAGCAGGCCGGTGCTCGGGAACAGCACCGCGGCGTCGATGCCCTCGTCCTCGAGCACCGCGAGCCGGACCTTGGGGTCCTTCCCGCCTTCACGCCGCTCCCCGCCCGCGGACACGTGGTTCTTCATCCCGCCGGGGTACGGGTACCTGCCCGTCCACACGCGGCCTTCGAGCGCGTACTGGACCCGGCCGTCCTTGTCGCCGAGCCAGACCGGAGCGAGGTCGCGCAGGTCGTCGGGGAGTCGCGCCCGGAGCGCGTCCATGTCCTCTTCGACGTGACCGTCGGCATCGATGACCAGGCTCATGGGAGCTCCTTCGGTGGCGGGGTGTGGGTCCAACGGGTGGGGCTGACCTCGAACGACCGCGGCCCGTCGCCGATCGCGGCCTCCACGTGGAGGGCGCGTCCGGACCGCGGGTCGAGGTAGGTGCGGAACACGACGTCGGGGCCGGCGGCGCCCCAACGACGCTCGACGAGCACCGGGCAGCCGTCGGTCCAGTGGGCCGGCGCGATCGCGAGCGGCGCGCCGCTCGCCTCCGCGTACGCGACGCGGCCCCGTTGCACCACGCCGGGGTAGAGCGGGCCGGTCACCGCGTCCCCGGCGGACGCGGCGACGACGGCCTCCGCGTCGGTGACCGCGCGGGCCGGTGGCTCCGCGTCACGCAGGCGCGCGGCCCGGATCCCGGCCCGCCGCGCGTCGGTGGCCGCGGCGTCGACCGCGCCGCGTGCCTCGAGCACGACGCCGTAGACGGCGGCGGCCTCGTCGGGCTGGAAACGGCCTTCCGACACGTCGCGCGCCACCAGCTCCGCGTCGCGCTCGAGTCGGTCGCCGTAGCCACCGCCGCTCGCGATGCGCATCTCGACCGAGCCACCCGCCCGCACCGTGTTGCCGGAGCTGTTGACCGCGAGCGTCTCGGCGGCGGCGCCGTCGTGGTGCACGACGAACTCGTTGCACGCACCCGGGTCGCCACCGGCGAAGCCCTGGAGCGGGAGCCACCGGCGCATGCCGAACATCGTGCCGCTGATCTCGTCGACGCCGTGGGGCCGGAAGCTCAGCTGGTTGCCGCCGCCGGAGCGGTGCTCCCCCGCGCCCTCCACCCCCGACCGGGTGCGGCGCTCGGTGAAGAGGAGCGGGAACCACGACTCGAGGATCTCGATGTCGGGGTACGCGCCGCGCACGTCGACGCCCACCGGGTTCCGGCCGAGGTCGCCGCCGTCGCGCTCCGCGCCGGCCGACCCTCCGACCCAGTTGCCGTCGAGCACGACGAACGCGTCGGTCACGCCGTCGGCGTCGGTCCACGACCAGATCTGGTTGCCGAGCGCAGACTCGAAGCCCGCACCCCCGAGGTAGCGGCGGGCCGGGGCGTCGGGCGACGCCGCGAGCGCGAGGTTGACGGCCTGCATGGCCACCCCGGCCGCGTTGAGGCCGACGTGCATGTGCGCGGCCGAGATCGGCGCGGGCGGCGTGGAGTTGACGATGGACCCGACCGGGCAGCGCAGCTCGATCGGGGCGAAGATGCCCTCGTTGAAGGGCAGGTCGGCGGCCATGCGCTGGGCGAGCATGACCACGAACTCGCTCTCGATGATGTACGGCTTCGAGTTGAAGAAGTGGGTCGTCTGCGGCGACGCGCCCTCGAAGTCGAAGACCATGTGGTCACCGTCGACGGTGAGCGTGCACGGGATCTCGTAGAAGCTCTCGTCGAACTCGGTCCACGACGTCGCGCGGTAGACACCGTCCTCGATCTGGCCGATGCGGCGACGCATCTCGGCCTCGGACAGGTCGCGGATCGCGCGGAGGCTCTCCACGAAGGTGGCCTCCCCCACCGCGTCGATCACCGCGCCGAAGCGGTCCTGCGCGAAGTGGCAGCCGGCCACGAGGCCGCGGAGGTCCATCTCGACGATGTCGGACATGCGCACGTTGTTGCGGAAGAGGTCCCACACGTCGGTGACCTCGACGTCGCGGCGGAAGAGCCGGACCGGCGGGAACCGGAACCCCTCCTGGAAGCATTCGGTCGCGTCGGGGGCGAACGAACCCACGACCATGCCGCCCACGTCGAGCAGGTGGGCGGAGATCACGACCCACGCGATGCGGTCGCCCTGGTAGTAGATCGGGCGTTGCACCATGACGTCCTGCGGGTGCAGCCCGCCGCCGTTGTGGGGGTCGTTGCCGATGAACACGTCGCCGTCGCCGATGGTGTCGCCGTGCCGCTCGATCGTGGAGCGGACCGCGTGCGACGCGGCCCCGAAGTGGAACAGCACCTGGCCCGCGCCGAGGATGAGGCCACCGTCGGCGTCGAGCAGGGTCACCGAGTAGTCCTTCGACTCGGTGATGGTCGGGGAGATCGCGGTGTGCTCCACCGCCGAGGCCGCCTGCTCCGCGATGGCCTCGAGCCGGCTGCGGAGGACCTCGAGGTCGATGGGATCGATCACCTTCACGGCTGTACCTCCCTTGAAATCAGTGCAGACATCAGCTCAGCACCTCCGCCGTCGGGGGCACCTGCATCACGAGGGTGCCGTGCGGGTCGACGTGCACGGTCGCGCCCTCGGGCACCCAGATCGTGGTGTCGGTGCCGTCGATGACCGCGGGGCCCCGGAGCCTGTGGCCCGGGCGCAACGCGGCGCCGTCGAACACGTCGACCTCGCGCCGGCCGTCGGGGCCACGTTCCAGCCGCACCGAGCGGGTGCCGACGGGTGTGGCGTCGGTGCCGTCGGGCACCGACTCGCGGTCGCCGGAGTCGAGCGACGCCTGGATCGTGCGGCCGATCCCGATGGCCCGCAGGCTCGCGAGCTCGATCGCCGCGCCCAGCACGATCGACCCGGAGCCGTAGCGCTTGGCGTACTCGGTCTTGTAGTCGTCGAGCAGCCGCCGCCCCGCGGCCTCGTCGAACGCTCCACCCGCGATCGCGATCTGGAGCTCGAAGACCTGCTTGCTGAACCGCAGGTCGCCCTCGAAGAGCACCTGCTGGTCGGCGGGCGCGATGCCGTCGGCCGCGAGGTCGTCGCGCACCTCGGTCTCGAGCTCCTCCATCAGCTTGCGGACGAGCATCGGGTCGACCGGCATCGTCGAGAGCACGGAGCGCAGCCGCTCGCGGCGCACGTCGGTGGTCGCGGCGCCGAAGGCCGACAGGACCGACGCGAGCTCGGGAACGAGCACGGTCGGCGCGCCGATCGCCCGGGCGATGTCGGGCGTGAACAGCGAGCCGCTGCCCCCGAAGCTCAGCAGCGTGTGGGTGCGCGGGTCGAGGCCCAGCGCGGCCAGCCGCCCCCGCACGGCCTTCACCATCCCGGCCAGCGCGAGCCGCCGGATGCCCCACGCGGTCTCCTCCGCGTCGAGCCCGAGGGGCTCGCCCAGGCGGGCGCACGCGGCGCGCGCCGCATCGCCGCTGAGCTCGAAGTCGCCCCCGAGGAAGCGGCGCGGGTCGATGTAGCCGAGGACCACGAGCGCGTCGGTGACCGTGGCGTCGGTGCCGCCGCGCTGGTAGCAGGCGGGGCCGGGAACCGCGCCAGCGGACCGGGGCCCGACCCGCAGCATCCCGCGGGCGTCGACCCAGCCCCGCGAGCCACCACCCGCACCGATCGACGCGACGTCGACCAGCGAGAGCGCGGTCCACACCCCCATGAGCTCGCCGCGCGTGCGGCGCTCGGGCTCGCCGCCCTCGATCACCGAGACGTCGAACGACGTGCCCCCCATGTCGCAGGTGATCACGTTGGGGAAGCCGGCCGCGGCCGCGACCGAGACCGACGCGGCCACCCCGGCCGCGGGGCCCGAGACGGCCAGGCCGAGCGGGCGCCGGCGGGCCTCGGCGATCGTGATCGAGCCACCGCCGGAGTGCACGAGCAGGATCGGGACGGCGAGGCCGAGGTCGCGCAGGTCGGCGTCGAGCTGCTCGATGCCCTTGAACGCGCCGGTGGCGTAGGCGTTGAGCACCGCGAACGTGGTGCGCTCGTACTCGCGGATCGCCGGGTGCAGCGCCGCGCCCGACACCACGGGCAGGTCGGGGTAGAGCTCCTTCACCGCCTCGACGGCCTGGTGCTCGTGGGTGGGGTTGAGGAACGACCAGAAGAACGAGACCGCGATCGCCTCCGCGCCCTCCTCCTCCACGAGTCGGCGGGCCGCGTCCTTCACGGCGTCGGGATCGAGCGCCACGACCACCTGGCCGTCGCGGTCGATCCGCTCGTCGATGCCGGCGATCGCGCGCCGGGCCACGATCTCCTGCGGGGTCGCGAGCCAGCCCTCGTCGTCGACGATGCGCGTCCCGCGCGCGAGCGGGAGCATCTCCTCGAAGCCCTTGGTCGTGAGCAGGCCGACCTTGCGGCCGGTGCGCGACGCGAGGACGTTGGTGACCGCGGTCGTGCCGAGGCCGAAGCGGGCGACCCGGGGCATGAGCTCCGCGAGCGTCGTACCGCTGCGTTCGGCCGCGAGCCCGGCGGCGGCGAGGACCCCTCGCCCCACCTCGCCCGGCGTCGTGGGCGCCTTGGCCCGCCACGTGTCGGTGCCGTCGGTGAGCACGCAGTCGGTGAACGTGCCGCCGACGTCGATGCCGATGCAGATCGAGTCGGTGCTCAATCCAGCCGTCCTTTCGACGCCAACACGGTCTCGGTGTCGCGGCCCGAGCGCACGACCCGCCCGCTCAGCTCGCCGGTGGGCGCGCCGTCCTCCACGACGACGCCGCCGGCCACGACCACGTGGTGCATCCCGATCGGGCTCGTGGTGAGCCGCACCGCGCCCCCGGGGAGGTCGGCCTCGGTGTGGAGCGACCCCGCGCCCACGGTCTCGGGATCGAAGACGATGAGGTCGGCCCAACCGCCGACCTCGACCCGCCCGCGCCCCTTGAGGCCGTAGAGGCGGGCCGGGCGGTCGGTGAAGTGGTGGACGAGCTCCTCGAGCCCGAACACCGCGCGCTCGCGCACGAGCTCGGCGATGCAGCGGGTCGGGAAGTCGGCGTTGGCCATCATGTCGAGGTGGGCCCCGGCGTCCGACGCCTGGAGCAGCACGCGAGGGTCCTTGAGGACCGAGAGCCGCGCCTGCCACGCCCAGTCGTCGTCCGGCTGGTAGCTCGTGCGGGTGAAGCCGACGTCGAGCCGGGCCTTCACCGCCACCGCGAGCATCGCGTCGAACGGGCTGATCCCCCACTCGGTCGCGAGGTCGGCGATCCGACGGCCGACGAGGTCGCGCAGCCCCGGATCGTTGACCTCGTTGACCCAGTAGTTGGCCCAGTTGCGGACGACGACCGCGAGCCCGGCCGTCGGCTCGCTGACGCTGCGCTCGAGCTGGGCGCGCACCTCGGGATCCTCGAGCGCGCGGATGCGGGCGTCGACGTCGAGGTCGAACAGCCACGCCCACCCGGGGATCGCGCGGAACACGTAGCCGCGCAGGAAGTCGTGCTGCAGCTGCGTGTTCTGGGGCGAGAACATCGGCACCAGCCAGCCACCCCGCTCGCGGGCGCGGTCGGTGGCGGCGAGCTGCCGTTCGTGGAGGTCGGGCGACGCCCGGTTGATGAGCGGCGTGTTCCAGTTGAGCGGGCGGTCGGCCGCGGCCGACATGTCGGCGAGCAGCTCGACGTCGTCGTCGCTGAAGCCGCGGATGAACGAGTCGGGGATGAACTCGATCGACGTGCCCGGGTGCCGTCCGCACACTGCGGCCAGCGCGAGGAACTCGGCCCGGGTCGCGAGGTTGGGCGGCGTGGGTCGGCCGTCGCCGTCGACCTGGGTGGCCGCGTTGGCGGTGGAGAAGCCGAGCCCGCCTGCGGCGATCGCCTCCGACAGGAGCGCGCACATCCGCTCGAGCTGCTCGTCGGACGCCTCGGCGCTCGAGGCCTCCTCCCCCATCACCGCGCGCCGGATGGCCGAGTGCCCGACCATGAACCCGATGTTGACGCCGAGCGGGGTCGACTCCACGACGTCGAGGAACTCCGGGTACGTCTCCCACCGGTACTCGAGCCCGGCCTCGAGCGCGGCCTCGGGGATCGACTCGACGTTGGCGAGCAGCCGCGTGAGGAACTCGCGGTCGCCGGGCGCGGCGGGCGCGAGCGTGAGGCCGCAGTTGCCGGCGACGACCGTGGTGACGCCGTGCAACGACGACGGCGTGACCATCGGGTCCCAGAACAGCTGGGCGTCGTAGTGGGTGTGGAGGTCGACGAAGCCGGGCGCGACGACGAGACCGTGGGCGTCGACCGTGCGCGCCGCGTCGTCCTCGACGGTTCCCACCGCCACGACCCGGCCGTCGTGCACCCCGATGTCGGCCGGCCACCGCGCCGCGCCGGTGCCGTCGACGAGCTCGGCGCCGCGCACGACGAGATCGAGCATCAGGCGTCGACCGGCTGACCCATCGCGGCCTTGCCCCCGATGGGCGCGACCCCGCCCGGCTGCTGGAGGTAGAGGCGCATGCGCCGGATGTGGCGGTGGTCGTCGGTGAGGTCGAACAGGATCAGCTCGGGGACGTCCTTGAACTTCCCGTCCATCTGGTAGTGCTCGATCACCTGCGCGAACGCGACGGGCTCGGCGTCGTTGTAGACGACCCGGTCGATCTTGAGCTCGTAGCCCTCGTGCATGGTCGGCACGACCCGCTCGAGGAAGGCGACGTACTCGTCGCGGTCGGAGATCACGTCGCAGTACGGGCCTATCCGCTCGAAGTCGCCCGCGGCGAACACCTCGGTGAGCGCGGCCCAGTCGTGCGCCGTGTACAGCCGTACGTAGTCTTCGACGACTCCCAACGGGGACTCCTTTGATCAGGCCGGCTGCTCGACCGTGGCCGCGTACTGCTCGCGCAGCCGCGGCTTCACGACCTTGCCGGTGGCGTTGCGGGGCAGGGCGTCGACGACGAACACCGCGGTCGGCTTCTTGTAGGACGCGAGCCGGGTGCGGGTCCACTCGATGATGTCGTCGAACGACGGCGGCGCGTCGGGGTCGACCGGCACGATGTAGGCAACCGGGGTCTCGCCCCACTTCGGGTGCGGGACGCCGATGACGACGGCCTCGGCCACGCCGGGGTGGGAGCTGATCACACCCTCCACCTCGGGGCTGTAGATGTTCTCGCCCCCCGAGATGATCATGTCGTGCTTGCGGTCCATCACGTAGATGCAGCCGTCCTCGTCGACCCGGCACAGGTCGCCGGAGTGGAACCATCCGCCGCGGAACGCAGCTTCGTTGGCCTCCGGGTTGTTCCAGTAGCCCTGCATGACGGTGGGGCCGCGGTAGACCATCTCGCCGATCTCGCCCACGGGGACCTCGTTCATGTCGTCGTCGACGATGCGGGCTTCGACGTTCATGACCGGGCGCCCGACCGAGCCCCGCTTGGTCTCGAACTCCGACGCGTCGAGCATGCACGTGACCGGGCTCATCTCGGTCTGGCCGAAGAAGCTCGCGATCGGGATGCCCGGCAACGTCGCGCTCATCTTGTGCAGCACGTGGTCGGGCACGCCGGCCGCGCCCCACGAGACGCGTCGCAGCGCGAGCTTCGGCTTCGTGCGGTTGATCTCGTCGCAGATCTCGTCCCACTGCATGCCGATGAACGAGCAGCCGGTGACGCCGTGACGCTCGAGGTCGGCCACGGTCTCCTTCGCCGAGAAGTTGCCCGAGCCCACCAGCACCGCGTGCCCGCCCGTCATGAGGTACGGCATGATGCTGACGAGCCCGCCGATGTGGAACAGCGGCATGCTCACGTACCAGACGTCGCTGCGGCCGTTGATCCCCTGCTTCACCATCGCACCCATGGTCTGGGTGACGAGGCCGAAGTGCGTGAGCACCGCACCCTTGGGCGGGCCGGTCGTGCCCGAGGTGTAGGCGATCACGGCCGGGCTCGTCTCGGGCACGTCGATGTCGACCGGCTCGTCGCTCGCGGTGGCGATCGCGGTCTCGAAGTCGAGCACCCCGGCCACCGTAGCGCCCTCGACCGGGTCGCCCAGGGTGATCGTCACCTTCATCGGCGGCAGGTCGTGGCGGCCCTCCTCCGTGACCGGGAACAGCGCGGAGTCGGCGATGAGCGCGACGGGCTCGGAATCGCGCATCTGGTACGCGATCTCGTGGGCCACCAGGCGGAAGTTGAGCGGCACGAGGATCGCGCCGACCCGGAACGCCGCCCAGCAGGCCTCCACCATCTCGAAGCTGTTGGTCATCAGGACCGCGACCCGCTCGCCGGGCCGGACCCCCGCGTCGACCAGGATGCGGGCCAGCCGCTCCACCCGGGCATCGAGCTCGCCGAAGGTCCGGACCTTGTCGCCGGCGATGAACGCGGGACGGTTCGGGTCCTTCCGGGCGCTCCGGGCCAGCTGCGCACCCAGGGAGACCCTGCGGTACCGGTTGATCTCGCTCTGGCCGTCCACGCTCGCCCCCCGGCAGTCGATCAGTGGGTCTTTCCTATCATTTACCGGATGGGTCCCCAACGCCACACGCGGTGCCGCAGCAAGGCGCACGGGGGTCACGGGGTGGGGTCGCGCCACATGCCCATGAGGAGGGGGCCGTCGGTGCCGGTGGAGATCGGGCCGACGTCGGCGAAGCCGTGGCGACCGAAGAACGCGGCGTTCTCCGGGTCGGAGTTCTCGAGGTAGGCCGGAGTCCCGGTTGCGTCGCACCGTGTGAGGACCGGTGCGAGCAGCTCCGAGCCGAGCCCCCAGCGTCGCGACGCCGGGCTCACCCCCACCGCCGCCAGATAGAAGTGCGGGGTCTCGGGTCGGGCCGCCGCCATCGCGCCGAGTGTCGTGGCCCGTCGGTCGGCGTTCCAGCCGTCGGTCCTGCGAACGGGCCTCACCGGTGCCGAACGGTCGATCGGACGCGACCAGGCCGCAACGCCCCACCCGTCGCGGGTGACGAGCGCGAGGCGGGCCTGCAGCGCGTTCGTGAGCAGGCCGGCGAAGAGCGCGAGGCAGTGGGCGCGCCGAGAGGCCTCACCGGGGAAGAACCAGGCGATCAACGGATTCTCCGCGTAGGCGTCGGCAAGGACGGCCGCGGCCGCCGGGACGTCGCTCGCGATCGCGCGGCGGACGGTCAACCGACGCTGACGGGGACGGCCGACGGGCCGCGGAGGACGACATTGGTGCCGTAGCCGATGTCGTCGGCGACGTCCCACTCCGGGAGCCGGTCGAGGAGGTGGTCGAGCCACACCTGGGTCTCGAGCCGGGCGAGGTGGATCCCGATGCAGAGGTGCAGGCCGAACCCGAAGCCGAAGTGCTGCTTCGGCGGGCGACGCGCGTCGAAGACGTTCGGGTCGTCCCACCGGTCCGGGTCGCGGTCGGCCGCGCCCAAGAGGCACGCGACGGCATCGCCCTCGGGGATCGGCACGCCGGCGACCGTCGCGTCGGGCGTGCGCACCGTCCGTCGACCGAGCTGGGCGACGGTCTCGTACCGCAGCACCTCTTCCAGCGCGCGCGGGATCAGCGACCGGTCGGCCACGAGCGCGGCGCGCTGGTCGGGATGGCGGGCCAGCGTCACCAACGTGTGCGCCATCCACTTGGCCGTGGTCTCGTTGCCCGCGAACACGAGCTGCGTGTTGTTGGCCACGATCTCGTTCTCGGCCATCGTCTCGGCGACCGGCGACTGCACCATCGTGCTGATGAGGTCTTCGCCCGGGCACTTCCGCCGCCGCTCGACCTCGCTCGCGATGCAGCCGTTGAGGTTCCGGGTCGCCTCGACGCCCGCGGCGAGGGCCGACTGCCCGGCCTCCGACTGGTCGAACATCGCGGTGGCGACCGCGCCCATGTGGTCGCTCCAGAGGCTGAACTCGCCCTGGCGGTCCTCGTCGATGCCGAGCAGGTTGGAGATGACGTCGGTGGGGATCTCGCGGGTGAGACCGGTGACCGCGTCGACGGTCTCGCCGTCGAGCACGCGGGGCACGAAGGCGTCGAGCGCGCGGTCGACGACGGTCTCGATCATCGGGCGGTGCCGTTCGAGCTGGGCCCGCTGGAAGTCGTGGGCCCAGATGCCGCGGATCTCGTCGTGCCGCGGCCCGTCCATCAGCTCGAACACCGGACCGCCGAACACGCCGGGGCCGGTGCCCTCGGGCACCTCCGACGTGAACGTGGCGTGGTTCGCGTGCACGCGCGCGCAGTCCTCGAACCCGGTGACGAGCCAGTCGCCACTGCGGGCGTCGCGCACCACCGGACCGAGCGCCCGGATGCGCTCGAAGGTGGGGTACGGGTCCTGGGCCAGGTCGGCGTCGCCGTAGTCGAGGAAGATCGCGTCGGTCATCGCTCGGATGCTCCCGCACGTGCGGTCGCGAGGTCGGAGCCGGCGCCGGCGCGCAGCAGCCCGATCTCCGACGTCAGCGTCACCAGCCGGAAGCCGAGGCCGACGAGCTCGGCGCCGAACGCGGCGTTGCCCGAGTGCATCCCGGGGATGATGCCCGCCCGCTCGCACGCGGCGGGCACCTTGGAGAACGCGGCCACGACGTCGGCCGGCCGGGGCTGCTGCATCCAGCTCGTGCCCATGGAGATCGACAGGTCGCCCGGGCCCACGTAGACGCCGGCCAGGCCCTCGGTCGCGCAGATCGCGTCGAGGTTGGCGATGGCCTCGGCCGACTCCACCATCACGAAGCAGTTGACGCGCTCCTCGAGCACCGCGGCCTCGAGCCCGAGGCTGGCCCGGTGCGGGCCGAAGCTGCGGACGCCGTGCGGCGCGTACCGGCACGCGGCGACCGCGGCCGCGGCCTCCTCGGGCGTGTCGACCATGGGCACGATCACCCCGTCGGCTCCGGCGTCGAGGACGCGGCCGATGGTCGCAGGCTCGTTGCGCGAGACCCGCACGATCGTCGCGACCGGCGTCTCGATCAACGGCTTCAGCAGCCGGCCGGCGTCGCTCTCGCTCAGCAGCGTGTGCTGGCAGTCGATGCCGATGTAGTCGTAGCCGGCCTGGCTCAGCACCTCGACGACCTCGCTCGAGTCGGTGGTGACCCAGGCGCCGAGGGCGACGCCGCCGTCGGCCCAGACCTTCGTCAGCTTGTTGGTCATGGCGCGATCTCCTCGTTCGGAAGCAGCCAGGAACGGTCGAGGTCGGTGACCTTCCGGATGCCCATCAGCGTGAGCGCGCGGGCGATCTCGGTGCGGAGGATGCGCAGCACGTCGGAGACGCCGTCCTCCCCGTCGACCGCGAGGCCGTAGAGGAACGGGCGGCCGATGCACACCGCGTCGGCGCCGAGGCACAACGCCTTGATCACATCGGTGCCGCGCCGGATCCCGCCGTCGAGCAGCACCTGACCGCGGCCGTCCACCGCGGCGGCGATGCCCGGGAGCGCCTCGATGCTGGCCGGCACGCTGTCGAGCTGGCGACCTCCGTGGTTCGACACGACGACACCGTCGGCCCCGACGTCGATCGCGTGCACCGCGTCGTCGGGATCGAGGATCCCCTTCACGTACATCGCGCCCTTCCACTGGTCGCGCAGCCACTCGAGGTCGGACCACCCGAGGTCGGGTCGGAGCAGGCCCGACTGCTTGCGGACCGTGGCGACGGCCTGCGACCAGCCCTTGTCCTCGGCCATGTTCGCGAGGGACACCCGCTGGTACTTCAGGAACCCGTACCACCACTTCGGATGGACGGCCGCGTCGAGGACCCGCAGCGGCGTGAGGACCGGAGGTGTGGTCACGCCCTGGCGCTGCTCGCGCTCGCGGTTACCGTGGGTCGGGACGTCGACGGTGACGAAGAGGTTCTGCATCCCCGCGTTGCGGGCGCGGGTGAGCAGCGACCCCATCAGCTCCTTGTCCCGCCAGGGATAGAGCTGGAACCAGTGATCCTCGGCGGTACCCGCGCCGATCTCCTCGAGCGAATACGTCGACGCCGAGCTGAGCACGAGGCGCGTGCCCGCCTGCTCCGCCGCGCGCGCCGAGCCGAGCTCGCCCTGCCAGTGCGTGAGGCCGGTCATGCCCGTCGGCGCGAGCAGGATCGGCAGGTCGAGCGGCACGCCCCCGATCTCGACGCCGAGGTCCTCACCCGCCGGCAGCCCGGTGAGGACACGCTGGCGCAGCTTCCACCGGCCGAAGGCGGCGCGGTTCTCCGCGAGGGTCGCCATGTCGTCGGCCCCGCCGTCGACGTAGGCCCACACCATGTTGGGGACCGATCGTCGGGCGAGGCGCCGGTAGTCGTCGACGCTCAACGGGCGCTTGTTGCCGCCGGTGAGCTGGAACCGCATCGTCTTCGCCATGGAACGCACCCCCTCGCCCGATGCTCGCACGATCTGCCGCCTCCCGCGCCCACCGTTACTAGTCTCGGGCCGCGCCGGTGGGTCGAACCGGGGGGACGCGACGCAGAGGAGTCCGCGATGGATGTCCGCGAGTTGGGCCAGACCCTGAGCAACTGGGGCCGGTGGGGCACCGACGACGAACGGGGCACCACCAACCTGATCACGCCGGAGGCGCTGGTGGCCGCGGCGCAGCTGGTACGCCAGGGAAAGGTCTTCGACCTCGGCATCAACTTCGACAGTTCCGGGCCGCAGCCGGGTGGCGCCCGCAACAACCCGGTGCACCTGATGTCGGCCACGGGCGTCGGCCAGGACTTCCGCGGCGGCTTCTGCTACGCCGACGACTACGTGATCATGCAGCTGCAGTGCGCGACGCAGTGGGACGGCCTCGCCCACGTGTTCTACGACGGCCAGCTGTACAACGGCTTCCCGGCCAGCGAGGTCACGCCCAAGGGCACCCTGCACGTCGGTATCGAGAAGCAGGGCAAGGGCATCACCGGCCGGGGCGTGCTGCTCGACATCGCCGCGCTCAAGGACGTGCGGTGGCTCGAGCCCGGATACGCGATCACACCCGCCGACCTCGACGCGGCCGCGGCACGCGAGGGCGTCACCATCCGCTCGGGCGACATCGTGCTCTTCCGCACCGGTTGGCGCCGCTTCTTCGTGGAGACCGGCTCCGCCGCCGACTACATGAAGTCGGAGCCGGGACTCGGGCTCGCGTGCTGCGAATGGCTCCACCGCCACGAGGTCGCCGCGGTCTGCTCCGACAACTTCGGCATCGAGGTCCAGCCGCCCGAACGCGCCGAGGACTCGCTGCCCGTCCACATGATCCTGATCCGCGACATGGGCATGACGCTCGGCGAGATCTTCGACCTCGAGGAGCTCGCGGCCGACTGCGAGGCCGACGGCGTGTGGGAGTTCCTCTTCTCCGCCCCGGTCCTCAAGGTCACCGGCGGCGTCGGCTCTCCCATCAACCCCCTCGCCCTCAAGTAGCC
>JADGOM010000281.1 GCA_017882925.1 Acidimicrobiia bacterium
CCCCCTTCGTGGCCTGCAGGCCGCAGGAATTCGCGCCTCAGCGTAGACGCCGCCGCGCTCGGGAACCCATGCGGCGCCGGCGCCGCCCGGGACCGTCGCCGGGACGGTCGGTCGCGGCGGGCGGGCGGGGCGTGACATGAGCGGAGTGGGAACGTCACCCCCGGGGCAAGGCCGGCCCCCGGAACCTGGAGGTCGCACCGTGACGACGATGGACGATTCCGAGTGGCGGGCGATTCTCGCCGAAGGGACCCGCACAGCCAAGCTCGCCACGACCCGGCAGGACGGACGGCCCCACGTGGCGCCGATCTGGTTCGTGCTCGAGGGCGACGAGATCGTGTTCAACACGGGCCGGGACACGGTGAAGGGACGCACGATCGCGCGTGACCGGCGGGTGGCGCTCTGCGTGGACGACGAGCGGCCTCCGTTCGCGTTCGTCCTCATCGAAGGCATCGCAAGCATCTCGGAGGAACCCGCGGAGCTGCTCGACGTCGCGACACGCATCGTCGGCCGCTACATGGGCGCGGACCGCGCCGAGGAGTTCGGTCGCCGCAACGGGTTCGAGGGCGAGCTGATCGTGCGGGTGTCGATCGCGCGGGTCATCGCGCGGAAGGACGTCGCCGAGTGAAAGGGTTGCGCCGCCGCGACCAGCCACGACGCGCGGCGGCCGCGGCGGCCGAGCACGCGCGCCGTCCGCGCGCGTACGATGCACCGGTCACGCGCGGGCGGAGCTGCACGAGACGGTCAGTGCGCCGGCCAACGCGCACACACTGTTCAGGCGCGCAACGCACGTTGTGCGAATACTTTGCGCGCGCACTGGCGCGCGGAGCGTTTGTGTTGCACTCTTGTGGCATGACGCGTACGGCACCCACCACACCATTCGCCCCGACCATTCGTGGCATCGGTTGCGTGACTGGCTACGGCTGGGGCCGCGAGGTGCTCCGTTCGGGCATGCGCTCGGGAATGAGCTCGATCGCCCCCGTGTCCGGTTCCGACGAGCGACTGCCGGAGAAGGTGTGGGGGTCGTGGATCCCCGACGGTGGCCACATCGAGGACGGGGCGTCGCGCTACGGGCGTGCGCTGCGCTACTCCGCCCGGGAGGCGGTGCGCGACGCGAAGGAGCACGGCTGGGTCCCCGGTGACAACGTCGGCCTCATCCACTGCGTCGTCCTCGGCGAGGTCGACCTCTGGAAGGACTTCTACCTCCAGAACGGCGGCGACCTGCGGGTGCGGCAGTACCTCCAGCTCATGCCGTCCACCCCGCTGTCCCTGTTCATGCAGGAAGAGGGGTTCCACGGTCCAGTGATGAGCGTGCAGGCGATGTGCGCGAGCGGCGGCGCGGGCATCCTCACCGCGCGCAACTGGCTGCAGACGGGATGGGCGAGCGACGTCGTCATCGTCGCCACCGACATCTCCGGCACCGCGGAGAACATCGTGCACTTCCACCGGCTCGGCGTCGGCTTCTGCCACGGCCCGTCGGAGGAGATCTGCAAGCCGTTCCAGAAGGACAGCCGCGGCTTCATGCTCGGCGAGGCGTCGGTCGGCTTCGTGCTGTCGGAGCGGGGCGACACCGGCTACGCGCGGGTGCGCGGTGGCGCGATGACCCACGACGGCTTCCACGTCACGTCGGTCGAGCCGAGCCACGAGCACGTCAAGCGCGCGTTCGAGCGCGGGTTCGCCAACGCCGGCATCGGGGCCGACGACGTCGCCTACGTCGCCGCGCACGGGCCGGGCACGCGCCAGTGCGACACCGCGGAGCAGGCGATGCTCGAAGACTTCTGCACCGACCGCGCCGGCATCTACTCGGTGAAGCCGCTCGTCGGCCACTGCCAGGGGGCCGCGGCCGCGATCGAGATCGCCGCCGCCGCGTTCAGCCACGAGTCCCGGCTCGTCACCGCGGCCCCGCGGGTCGGCGTGCCCAACACCTCGCAGCTGGTCAACGGGCGCGAGGAGCACCGGGGTGGCGTCACGGTGAAGTCGTCGCTCGGGATGGGCGGCCACAACGCCGTCGTCATCCTCGACGACGCCGCCTGACCCCGGCGCGCCACCGCCCGGTCCGCCCGGCACTGCCGGCCCCCGAACCCGACGGGGGTTCGCCCCGTACGGCCCACTGCGGCGCACGCCCGCATATTCGGGGCGATATCAGGGTGATTGTCCGATACCTCGGCTGACGACGCCTACAGCGAACCGACCTCGGTGCCGAAACACAGCACCAGGTCGTATGCCCGCCGAAATCTCGACACCGCCCCTCCCGGCCCGGACGGCGCCCCCGGCGTCCCAACAGGACCGGAAGATCAACGGCCACCAGGTCGCGTATCAGCTCGCGCGGGTCGTCCCGTTCGAGTGGATGCCCCTCCACGGTGGGCTCCGCTGGCAGGCGAGCGTCGAGGACATCTACGGCGACCTGGCGATCGCGGTGCAGGCCGCGGTCTCGGCCGTCGTCGCCGGGCTCGGCGAGATCGAGCACGCCTACGAGGGCGAGCACATCGTCGGCGGGCAGGGCCGCGAGGTCACCCTCCGCATCGAGGCCCGCCCGCGGCGTGACCCCCGGGGCCGGATCACCGCCTGGGTCGGGGCCGTGGCCGACATCACCGACCGCCGCGAGGCGGAGACCGAGCTGCAGGCCCTGGTCGACCGCTACAAGCTGCTCGTCGAGCTCTCGCCGGACGGGATCATCGTCCACCAGGACGTGAAGCTCGTCTACATCAACGACCGCGCCCTCGAGATCATGGGCGCGCCGTCGGCCGAGGCGGTCCTCGGCCGCAACATCACCGACTTCCTCCACCCCGACTCGCTCGGCGAGACGCTCGAGCGGATCTCGGCCCTCGAGACCGAGGGCGCGTACACGAGCGCGATCGAGGCCATCGTCCTCGACCTGGCCGGCAACCCGATCGAGGTCGAGGCCACGAGCGTGCTCACCACCTGGCGCGGGGCCCCCGCGTACCAGGTGATCCTGCGCGACATCCGCGAGCGCAAGGCCGTGGAGCGCGACCGGGCCGAGGCCGAGGCCCGTTCCGCCTACGCCGCCACCCACGACGTCCTCACCGGCCTGCCGAACCGCCGCCTGATCCTGAGCTTCCTCGACGACGCGCTCGGGCAGACGGGCACCGAGGATCAGCTGTCGGTCATCTTCGTCGACCTCGACCGCTTCAAGCTCGTGAACGACAACCTGGGCCACCAGATCGGCGACCTGCTCCTGCAGGACGTGGCCGAGCGGCTGTCGGCCTCGGTGGGCCCGGACGACCTCGTCGGCCGCCTGGCCGGCGACGAGTTCGTGGTCGTGAGCCGCACCCCGAGTGACATGGACGCCGCCCGCGAGTTCGCCGGTGAGCTGTGCCGCACGCTGAGCGACACCCGCTTCGACGTCGACGGCTCCGACCTGGCCGTCAGCGCGAGCGCGGGCATCGCCTTCGTGTCGGACGGAGAGTCGGACGCCGACTCGCTCCTGCGCGAAGCCGACCTCGCGATGTACCTCGCGAAGCAGCGGGGCCGGCAGCGGGTCGAGGTCTTCGACGAGCACCTCCGCACCGAGGCCCGTGAGGCGTTCGAGCTCCGCGAGGAGCTGCGCCGTGCGATCGACGAGGACGGTCTGTCGGTGCACTACCAGCCGATCCTGTCGTTCGGCGACGGCACGTACCCGATCACCGGCATGGAGGCCCTGGCCCGCTGGGACCACAGCGTGCACGGCTCCATCTCCCCGGGCCGCTTCGTGCCCGTGGCCGAGGAGTCGGGCCTCGTCATCGGCCTCGGCAACTTCGTGCTGCGCCGCGCGTGCGCCGACCTCGCCAAGCTGCGCAAGACCTACGACTGGGCCGAGAACCTCTGGGTGGCGGTCAACCTGGCCAGCCGCCAGCTGCTCGACCCGTACCTGTTCGACCGGGTCAACGCGGCGCTCGAGGACAACGGCCTCGAGCCGAGCGCGCTCCACCTCGAGCTCACCGAGTCGGCGATGATGGAGAACGTCGACGTCGTCACCGACACGCTCGACCGCCTCGACGAGATCGGCATCCGGCTCGCGATCGACGACTTCGGCACCGGCTACTCGTCGCTCGCGTACCTCAAGCGCTTCCCCGTCTCCGAGGTGAAGATCGACCGCTCGTTCGTGATGGCGGTCGAGGCCGAGGGCGAGGACGCCGAGATCGTGGCGTCGACCATCGACCTCGCGCACCACCTCGGCAAGCGGGTCGTGGCCGAGGGCATCGAGACGCCGGGCCAGCTCGAGGTGCTGCGGGCCTGGGGCTGCGACTACGCCCAGGGCTTCCTGTTCTCGAAGGCGGTGCCGGCCGACCAGCTCGACGAGACCGTGGAGCGGATGCGCCTGGAGCACTCGGGCGAGTTCGCGACCCGCACCTACAAGAAGCGGATCCCGCTCACCGCTGAGCGACCTCGCAGGTCTCGAGCTGGAGAACGTTGAGGAACCGCCCGAACGCGAGGTAGGTGCCGCAACACAGCGTGAGGTCGACGATCTCCTCGTCGCTGAACGCATTGCGCAGCTGCTCGAACCACTCGTCGTCCATGTTCTGGTGGTCTTCGACGAAGCGCTCGCCGAACTCGATCGCCAGCCGCTCGCGCTCGGTGTAGCCGGGCCAGGTGCGCCACTCGGCGACGTGCTTGTAGAGGTCTTCGTCGACGCCCTCCTCGCGGAGCTCGTCGGAGCGCCAGTCGAGGCAGAGGGGGCACGAGTTGAGCTCCGCGATGCGGGCCCGCATCGCCTCGCGCTCGCGGTTGGGCAGGATGCTGTTGTTCTTCGACTCGTGGATCAGGGCGAGCGAGGCTCGTCCGAACTCGGGCCGCATGCTCCAGACCTGCGCGGGATCGCCGCCGGCGCCTTCAGGGATCTTGATCCGGCTCATCGCAGGCCTCCATCGGGATCGACCGCCAGACAGTACGCCCCGTAAGCGTTCACTGACTACACATGGTGGAGTCGGTGAACGCCTACGGCCGGCGACCTAGGCGCCGCGGATGATGGTGCCGGAGGTGGCGCCGGTGTACTTGCCGTCGTCGAGGAGCACCTCGCCGTTGACGATCACCTTGTCGTAGCCCTGGGCGTCGACGACGTAGCGGCCGGCGCCGGCGGGGAAGTCGTGCACGAACCGGGTCGCGCCCACGCCGAGCCGCTCCCGGTCGATCACGTTGAGGTCGGCCGCGGCGCCGACGCGGATCACGCCGCGGTCGGAGAGCCCGTGGACCTGGGCCGGGATCATCGTGAGCTTGGCGACGGCCTGCTCGAACGGCAGCACCGACGGCGTCCACTCGCTGAGCAGCCGGGTCGTGAAGTCGGCCCCGACGAAGCTGGCCAGGTGCGCGCCGCCGTCGCTGCTGCCGGCCATCACGAGCGGGCTCCGGACCATCTCCTCGGTCGCGCGCCGGCGCGTGGGGTCGGGCGGGGCCGCGAGCACGAACTGCGTCGCGAGCCCGTCGTCGATCGACAGGTCGAGGAACGCGTCGAGCGGGTCTTTCCCGCCCATCATCGCCGCGACCTCGGTGACCGAGCGCTCGAGGTACTTGCGGTTCTCGGGCTTGACCACGGTCTCGACGACGAGGACCTCCCACACGAACACGAACGAACGGCCGCTCCAGTCGGCGAGGCGGACGCGGATCGCGTCGCGTACGTCGGAGTCGGCGAGGCGGCGCGAGCGCTCGGGCTCCGGGAGCGTGAGCGTGTCGCGGAAGATCTCCATCTCGTCGAAGAGGAACGTGTTGTCGAGCGAGAAGTGGGCGCCCTGACGGTTGGTGGCGAACATCGGGTACACCCGCAGGCCGTCGGCCGCGCTCTCCTGCGCGAAGTCGAGGCTCCGGCGCCAGCCGTCGGGGGCGTGCGGCATCATCGTCAACGTGTTGACGTTGACCGCGGCCCCGCTGACGCGCGCGAGGTCGCGGATGAGCTCGCGGTCGTCGTCGTCGTAGCCGTTGAGGAACGTACGGGGGATGAACTCGATCGCGCCGTGGTCGAACTCGGCGAGGACCGACGCGAGGGCAACGATCTCGGCCGCGGTCGCGTGGTTCGACGGGACGCCCCGCCCGTCGTGAGCGACGTGCAGCTCGAGCTGGCTGCTCGTGAAGCCGACCGCGCCGTCGCGGAACGCGGCGCGCACGAGCTCCTGCATGGCCGTGATCTCGGCCTCGGTCGCCGCGCGTTCGCTGGCGTCGTCGCCCATCACGAACCGGCGGACCGCGCAGTGGCCCACGTTGGCGCCGACGTTGACGCCCACCCGGCCCTCGAGCCCGGCGAGGAAGTCGCCGAGCGACCCGCCCGCGAAGGTGACGCCGTCGCGCAGGGCCTCGGGCGACATGCCTTCGACCCGGCTCAGCATCTGCATGAGCCAGGGCAGGTCTTCCGGCTTGCTCGGCGCGAGGGTGAAGCCGCAGTTGCCGGTGAGCAGCGTCGTGACCCCGTGCCACGACGCGGGCGACGCGCTGGGGTCCCAGTGCAGCTGCGCGTCGTAGTGCGTGTGGATGTCGACGAAGCCGGGGGTGACGGTCGCGCCGTCGGCGTCGATCGTCGTGGCCCCGGCGCCGGGGGCGATGCGGCCGACCTTGGCGATGCGCCCGTCGCGCACGCCGACGTCGGCCGTGAAGCCCGGGATCCCGGTGCCGTCGACGACCGTCCCGCCGTGGACGACGAGGTCGAACTCGCTCATCGGGCGACGGGAGCCGGCACCGGGATGTCGTACATGGCGAGCGCGTTGGCGCCCCAGAGGCCGCGCCGGGCCTCGTCGTCCATGTCGGCCGTGTGCTCGATCAGCTCGTCGACCACGCCCGGGTACTTGGCGTCGGAGTGCGGGAAGTCGGAGGCCCAGATGAAGCGGTCCTTGCCGACGAGCGGCCACAGGACCGGCGCGGTGCGCTCACCCGGGTCGAAGCTCACCCAGCACTGCCGGCGGAAGTAGTCGCCGGCGGAGAGGCTCAGGTTCGGGGTCGCCCACCCGTAGCTCTCCTCGAACTCGTCGAGGCGGTCCATCCAGTGCGCGATCCAGCCGCCGCCGCACTCGAGCACGATGACCTTGAGGCCGGGGTGGCGCTCCAACACGCCGCCGTAGGCGAGGTTCGAGAGGGTCATCTGCTGGTCGAACAGCAGGATGAGCGCGTGGTGCGTGCCCGGAGCCATCAGGTGGCCGAGCGCGCGCGACGCGCCGGGCATGTCGGTGAGGCCGGCCGGGTGGAACGCGAGCGGCAGGTCGTTCTCCTCGAGCGCCTCCCACAGCGGCGTGTACACCGGGTCGAAGAGCGGGCGGTCGGCGTACGCGTTGGGACGGGCGAAGCCGGCCTTGAGCCCGAGGCTCTTGATGCGCACGGCCTCCACCGCGGCGCGCTTCGGGTCCTGGAGCGGTAGCGCGCCCACACCGACCAGCCGGTCGGGGTGCGCGTCGGCGTAGCTCGCGATCCAGTCGTTGTAGACCTTGCAGCTCTCGACCGCGAGGTCGGGGTCCTTGATCGCGCCGAGCTTCAGGCCGAGGCCGGGATACAGCACCGAGATGTCGATGCGTTCCTCGTCGAGGATCTTGATGCGCTCGGTCGGGTCGAACCCGGCCGGGTTGAGGTCCTCGTAGTGGCGGCCCTTGCCGAACTGGTCGAACGACTCGCCCGCGTTGCCGAGGCCGACGAGGCCCCGGTCGGTGGCCATGCCGTCTTCCACCCAGCACTCGTCGAAGCCGGTGTCTGCGTTCCAGCGGAGGCGGATCCCCTGGTCGCGGAGCTTGCTGGGGAGGTTCTTCTCCCAGAGGTCGGCCGGCTCGCAGACGTGCCCGTCGGCGTCGACGATCAGATCGGATCCCTCGCTCATGGTTCCCCCCGGAATCAGTGCGTGCGCGTTGCGACGTGCGAAGAGCCGCAGTCCCTGTGGCCGAATCGTCGACCCCCCGCGGCCAGAGGTCAACGGGCTGCCAGTTATCGGATGTCAGGAGCGGCGTCCCGGTGGCAGACTCCGCCGGTGAACGCCAACACCGAGCGGGCGTACCGGGCCGACTGGGCCGACTTCGCCGGGTGGTGCGCGCGGGCCGGGCGGCGCGCCCTGCCGGCGAGCCCGCGCACCGTGTCGGAGTACCTCGACGACCTCGCGACGCGCCGCCGGCCGTCGACCGTGCGGCGGCGGCTCGCGGCGCTCCACGCCGAGCACCGCGCCGCCGGGCTGCGCGCGCCGGGTGACGCGCCCGGCCCGCGGCTGGCCGCGGCCCGGGCCGACTGGCGGGGCCGCGCCCTCCGTAGGGCCACCGTGCCGCTCGCGGTCCCGGACCTCGTGCGGATGATCGGCGCGACCCCGCCGACGCCGGCGGGGGTCAGGGACCGGGCGGTGCTGCTGCTCGGCTACGGCGCCGCGCTGCGGCGGACCGAGCTCGTCGGCCTCGACCTGGCCGACGCGCGCCTCCGCCGCGACGGCGCGCTCGCGCTGCACCTGTCGCGCGGGCCGGTGATCGTGCCGCCGGGGTCGCAGGACGCGCTGTGCGCGGTGCGCGCGTGGACCGCGTGGACCGACGAGCTGCGCCGCCGGGGTGAGCGCACCGGGCCCGCGTTCCGGCCCGTCGACCGGTACGGCAACGTCGGGACCGGCCGCCTGAGCGACAAGGCCGTCACCGGCATCGTGCAGCGCGCGGCGCGTGCGGCGCGGCTCCCGCGGCCCGAGCGCTTCACCGGTCGCTCGCTCCGGTTGGGCATGGTCGTCACCGCCGCGGGCCTCGGTGCGACCGACCTCGGGATCATGGCCCAGACCGGCCACCGCTCCCGCCGCCTCGTGCACTCCTACACCCGCGACCGCCAGCGCACTTGATCGGGCGGGTCAGGGGTTGGGGGTGGCGGGGGCGGTGTCGGCGCGCGAGGGGACGGGGTGGGGCTCCGCGAGGTCGACGAGCCGGGTGGCGACCTCGCGCAGCATGAACAGGTAGGTGAACTCGGCGAGGACCGCACCCGCGCCGGCGCCCGCGAAGCCGTCGTCCAGGGCGCCCGCGGCGGCGAGCACCTCGGTGACGCAGACCTCGAGCTCGGCCACGTCGGGGAACGGTGCCCGCGGCTCGTGCAGGGCCGCCGCGGTCCCGGCCAGCGCGCGGCTCGTGGCGTGCGTCAGGCGCGTGATCGGTGCGGCCAGTGCGGCGAGCCGGTTGTCGCCCGACGGCCGGCGGTGCAACGCGGTGTCCATGCCGGAGATCGCGGTGCGGACGCGCCGGCTCACGACCCGGAGCTCGGGCGGCAACACGGCGTGGGGAGGCTGCTCGGCGATCGCCTCGTCCCACCGGTCGTTGATGTCGTGCAGGTCGGCCTGGATGCTCTGGTCGAGCCGTTCGACGAGGTCGCGCTCGGCGGCCCCCGCGTGGCCGGCGACGATGGCGTCGTACTGCGCGAGCAGGTGGTCGTAGAGCGTCGCGAACGCGTCACGGGCGTCGGCCGCGAGGCGCGGCGGCCAGACGAAGCGGCTCACGATGAGCGCGGCGGCGATGCCGATCGCGGTCTCGATGATGCGCGCGGTCGCGTACTTGAACAGGTCGGTGCCGACGGGGGCCATCACGATCACGGCCGCGACCACCGCCATCTGGCGGGTCGCCGCGCCCAGCCGGAACGCGATGCCAATGAGCATGACCGCGAGGACGACGAGCGCGACCGACCACCAGTCGTCGGGCGCGACCACCGCCGCGCAATACCCGAGCGCGCCACCGCCGACCGCACCGAGCAGGCGGGCCCGCGAGAGTGCGGGGTCGGCCCGGGCGGTGGTGTCCATGACGATGATCGCCGAGAGGGGAGCGAAGAACGGGTACGTCATGTGGAACAGCTGCACGATCAGCGTGGCGAGGCCGGCCGCGAGCGCGACCTTGATCGCGTACTTGGGGCCCAGCGGGTACTGCAGCCGGTACCGCAGCCGGGTCATGGCTCGACCGGCGCTTCGGGTTGGACCTCCACCATCGGGAGGTGCACACCGGCGGGCGCGGTGGGGACGGCCAGCACCGCCCGGGCCACGTCGACCGGCTCCATGATCTCGAAGTGCCGCTGGCTGCCGAAGCGCTGCCAGTTGCGGAACCGCGCGTTGTACTCGTCGTCGGTCATGGCGTCCTCGTCCGGGAGGTGGCGGCGGTCCGGTGGCTCGGCGATCGCGTGGTTGCCGGGGTCGGGTCGCCGGAATTGGTCATCGGCACGTTCGCGCGCGTTCTGGTGCCTTCGCGTGCCC
>JADGOM010000068.1 GCA_017882925.1 Acidimicrobiia bacterium
GCGAGGTGAGTGGGCCGGGCAGGATTCGAACCTGCGTAGCTTGCGCAACGGGTTTACAGCCCGTCCCCTTTGGCCACTCGGGTACCGACCCTCAGGGCCGCGTACAGTAGCAGCCGCCCTCGAGCCCACTTCCGGAGGATCCGCGTGCCCAGCTTCGACGTCGTCTCCGAGCTCGACCGCCAGGAGGTCCGCAACGCGGTGGACCAGGCGAGTCGGGAGATCGCGAACCGGTTCGACTTCAAGAACACCGACAGCTCGATCGAGCTGGGTGACAACGACCTCAAGCTCGAGTCGGACACCGACATTCGCTTGAAGGCGCTCGTGCAGGTGTTGGAGGAGAAGCTCGTCAAGCGCCAGATCTCGCTCAAGGCGCTCGACTACGGCAAGGTCGAGGAGGCGAGCCGGGGCCGCGCCCGTCAGGTGGTGAAGCTCCAGGAGGGCATCACCACGGAGAAGGCGAAGGAGATCGGCAAGTTCCTGAAGGACCTCGGGCTGAAGGGCGTGCAGCACCAGATCCAGGGCGACCAGCTGCGGGTCACGGGGAAGAAGCGCGACGACCTGCAGTCGGCGATCGCCGCGATCAAGGAGCACGACTTCGAGCTCCCGCTGCAGTTCACCAACTTCCGCGACTGACGGGATCCGCGGCCCGCGCGGCGGACGGCGGCGTCAGTCGTAGTAGCCGGAGTGGATGTAGATGCACGGGATCGACTCGCCCCGGAACATCTCCACGTTGCGGCGGTCGTCCTCGAACGCGAGCCGGAGCTCGAAGCCAGCGCGGCGCAGGTCCCAGACCGTGCCCTGCTTGAACTCGCGGGAGAGGTCGTAGTCGCCCCACGGGCGCGTGATCAGCACGTCCCAGCGGATCTTGTAGCGCTGGAGCCAAGCCTCGGTGAGCTGGTGCACCCGCTGCGGGCGCGCGGTGAGGAGCACGACCCGCAGCGACGGGTCGAGCAGGTCGAGGAGGACCTTGACCTCCTCGATGACCGGGTCGTCGCCGCAGGCCTCGAAGAACCCCTGCCAGTCGCGACGCGGGGCCTCGAGGTAGTGCTGGCGGCTGGCCGCGTCGGAGAGGACGCCGTCGATGTCGACGACGACCGCCGGCCCGGGCTCGACCGGGCCGGCGCGCCACGTCCAGTGATCGGGAACCGCCGTCATTCGGAACACCCAGTCATCCGGGGGTCAGTCTTCTCCCGCAGGCTGCGCGGACAGGTACTTGGCCTTGATGCCCTCGACGACCGACGGATCGGCGAGGGTCGTGGTGTCGCCGAGCTGCTCATCCTCCGCGACGTTGCGCAGCAGGCGGCGCATGATCTTGCCCGAGCGGGTCTTGGGCAGCTCCTCGGTGAAGAGGACGGTCTTGGGCTTCGCGATCGCGCCGATCGCGCTGCCCACGTGGTTGCGCAGCTCGAGGCCGAGCGCGTCGCTCGGCTCGAAGCCCGAGCGCAGCGTCACGAACGCGCCGATGGCCTGGCCCGTGGTGTCGTCGGTGCGGCCGACGACCGCGGCCTCGGCCACCGCCGGGTGGCTCACCAGCGCGGACTCGACCTCGGTGGTGGAGATGCGGTGGCCGCTGATGTTCATGACGTCGTCGACCCGGCCGAGCAGCCAGTAGTAGCCGGCCTCGTCGCGCTTGGCGCCGTCGCCCGCGAAGTAGGTGCCCGGGAAGCGCGACCAGTACGTGGACTCGTAGCGCTCGGGGTCGCCCCAGATGCCACGGAGCATCGAAGGCCACGGGCGGGTGAGCGTGAGGTAGCCGCCCCCCGGGATCGCGACGGAGGCGCCCTCGTCGCCGACGATGTCGGCGCCGATGCCGGGGATCGGGAACGTGGCGCTGCCGGGCTTGAGGGTGGTGGCGCCCGGTAGCGGGCTGATCATGATGGCGCCGGTCTCGGTCTGCCACCACGTGTCGACGACCGGACAGCGGCCCCCGCCGATGTGCTGCCAGTACCAGATCCAGGCCTCGGGATTGATCGGCTCGCCCACCGTGCCCAGCACGCGCAACGACGACATGTCGTGCCGCTCGGGGTATTCGCTCCCCCACTTCATGAAGGTGCGGATCGCAGTGGGCGCGGTGTAGAGGATGGTCACGCCGTAGCGCTCGACGATGGCCCAGAACCGGTCCTTGTCGGGATGATCGGGGGTGCCTTCGTACATCACGCTCGTCGCGCCGTTCGCGAGCGGGCCGTAGACGATGTAGGAGTGGCCGGTGACCCACCCGACGTCGGCGGCACACCAGTAGACGTCGGTCTCGGGGTGCAGGTCGAAGACGTACTTGTGCGTGTAGGCGACCTGGGTGAGGTAGCCGCCGGTGGTGTGCATGATGCCCTTGGGCTTCGCGGTGGTGCCGCTCGTGTAGAGGAGGTAGAGGAGCTGCTCCGAGTCCATGGGCTCGGCCGGGCACTCGGTGGACTGGCGACCCACGAGGTCGTGGTACCAGACGTCGCGGCCGTCGACCATGGGGACGTCGTGCGCGGTGCGCTGGACGACGACGACCTTCTCGATCGACGGCGAGTCGGCGACCGCGGCGTCGGCGGCCTCCTTCAGCTCCACGATCGAGCCCCGCCGCCAGGCGCCGTCGCCCGTGACGAGGACCTTCGCCTCGCCGTCGTTGATGCGGTCGCGCAGCGCGTCGGCCGAGAAGCCACCGAACACGACCGAGTGCGCGGCGCCGATCCGCGCACACGCAAGCATCGCGATCGGCAGCTCCGGCACCATCCCGAGGTAGATCGCGACCCGGTCGCCGCGTTCGACGCCGAGCTCGCGGAGCGCATTGGCGACCTGGCTCACCTCGTCGAGCAGCTGGCGGTAGGTGATGGTCCGGATGTCGCCGGGCTCGCCCTCCCAGTGGTAGGCCACCGTGTCGCCCCGACCCGCGATGACGTGGCGGTCGAGGCAGTTGAACGCGACGTTGAGCTTGCCGCCGACGAACCACTTCGCGAACGGCAGCTTCCAGTCGAGGATCGTGTGCCAGTCCTCGTCCCAGTCGAGGAGGTCGGCCGCCTGACGGGCCCAGAACCCCTCCCAGTCGGCCTCGGCCTGCTGGTAGACGCCCGTATCCGTGACCAAGGCGTTGCGCTTGAACTGCTCGGACGGCGCGTAGGTGCGCCCCTCCGCCATCAACGCTTCGATCGTGGCGTCCGACATCGGTTCCTCCCCGTCGACCTCGACTCGACCGGCACCCTACCGCCGCGCCCGCGGGGCCGGTCTGCCGGCGCGGTCGCGCGGCTAGCGGCGGAACACGAGCACGCGATGGGCGCCGAGGCCGGCGGCATCGGTGAGGGCGGCCGCCTCGGTGCCGCGGCTGCGCCCGGCGAGCGCGGCGAGATCCCCGAGGTGGGCCCGCTCGCGCCAGATCGCCGCCCCCTCGGCCACCAGCTCGTCGATGCCGTGGGCGCGGAGCCAGTCGGCCTGCGAGTGGATCTCGACCAGATGCAGGCCGGCGCGGTCGGCCGCGTGCAGCAGCGGCCCGAGCGCGACGTCGGCGGTGACGTCCTGCTCGCCGGGATCCTGCAGCGGCGCGCTCCCCCGCTGGTGCCCGCGGTACGTGCGCAACCAGCCGCCGTCGCGCTCCGAGAGCTCCTCGGTGGACGCGCAGTAGTCGACCAGCACGATGAATCCGCGCCGGAGCCGCTGGGCGGCCGCCGCGAGCCATTCGTGCGCGGCCCGCTGCACCGGCAGCCGCGTGCCGGCGGGCAGCGCGGGATCGACCGGGCCGAGCGCGGCCACCAGCTCGGCCGCCGCCGGCACCAGGACCTCGACGAGATCGCCCTCGGCCGACGCGCCGACCCGGACCTCGTCCCAACCCCTCGACGTGCGCTGGACGACGTCGAAGGGGAGGTTGTCGAGCAGCTCGTTGGCGAGGATCACGCCGTCGAGCGCGACCCCCGGAAGCTCGTCGAGCGCGGTGAACATCGGGCCCAGGCCCGGTACCGGCTCCGGTGCTTCGCCGGCCTCGAGCGCCATGAGCGGGCCCAACACGTCCTCCACCGGCTCGAGCTCGAGCACGACCCGCTGCTCGTCGCGCCGCGCTGCGCTGCGCTCGACCAGGACGTAGCGGAGCGCGGGCCCGCACCGCGGCGCCGCCCGCAACACGTCGCGGGCGAGCCGGCCCCGACCCGCCCCGGCCTCGGTGACGATGAACGGGTCGGGTTCCCCGAGCTCCGACCAGAGCCGGTCGAGCGCCCGGGCGACCACCGCGCCGAACAGCGACCCGACCTCGGGGCTGGTGACGAAGTCGGCGCCAGCGCGGCCCGCGCCACCCCCGACGGCGAAGAAGCCTCCGTCCGGGTCGTAGAGCGCGGTTTCGACGAACGGCGCGAAGCCGATCGGGCCCTCACGGTGGATCCGCGCGACGAGACGCGCGACGAGCGCACCGCCGGGTTCGCCCGCCGTGGTCACCCGGTGATGGAGCGCGCCGCCACGTCACCGAGGTGCGCGAAGACCTGCGGGTAGATGCCGACCACGACCACCGCGACGACGCACAGGCCGATCGAGAGGTTGAGCGCGGCCGGGATGCGGGGTGCCGTGGCCCCCTCGGCGGGCGCGTCGAACCACATCCGGCGCGCGACCGCGCCGTAGTAGAAGAACGCGATCACGGAGTTGACCGCGGCGATGATGGCCAGCGTGACCGCCCAGGCCCCGCCCGCGTCGAGGAGCGATCGGAACATCACGAACTTGGCGAACCAGCCGGCGAGCGGCGGGACCCCCGCGAGCGAGAAGAGGAACATCGTCATGATCACGGCCAGGGCCGGCGAGGTGACCCCCAGGCCGGAGTACGACGAGATCGCCCCCGACCGCGTGCGGCGGGCGACCGCGATCACCACCGCGAAGGCGCCCAGGTTCATGGCGCCGTAGATGAGGATGTAGATGACGACCGCCTGGAACGAGTCGCGGCCGTTGTTGGACCCGCTGCCGGCAACGGCCAGCGGGGCGAGGATGAACCCGCCCTGCGCGATCGACGAGTAGGCGAGCATCCGGACGATGTTGGTCTGGCGCAGCGCGGTCAGGTTGCCGACGGTCATCGACGCCGCGGCGAGGAACCACAGCACCGGCTGCCAACCGTCGGGCTGCGGGTAGAGGCCCACGAAGACGATCGTGAGCAGGGCGACGAAGCCTCCGGCCTTCGACGCGACCGACAGGAACGCGGTGACGGGCGTCGGCGCGCCCTCGTACGTGTCCGGGGCCCAGAAGTGGAACGGCACCGCGCTGATCTTGAACGCGAAGCCGACGAGGGTGAGGAAGCACGCGACGAGGATGAGGCCGAGGTCGGGCGCGTGCTCGAGGTAGGCGAAGATCCCGCGCAGCATCGTGGTGCCGCTCAGGCCGTAGATGAGCGACATGCCGTAGAGCATCACCGCGGAGGAGATGACGCCGATGAGGTAGTACTTGATCGCGGCCTCGTTGCTCTTGCTGTTGTGCTTCTTCCAACCGGCGAGCACGAAGGTGGGGATCGAGATCAGCTCGAGGGCGACGAAGATCGAGATGAGGTCGCGGGCCGAGCACATGATGAGCATGCCGAGGACCGACGACAGCAACAGGTACCAGAACTCGCCCTGGTAGTAGTCGCCCTCCTTGATCTCGTCGATCGAGAGCAGCAGGACGATGTAGGTGGCGATCAGGAAGAAGCCCTTGAGCACGAGCGCGTACTCGTCGACCACGTAGGCGCCGCCGAACATCGAGCGGGGAACGAAGTGGTTGTCGGTGAACACCCCGCTCGCGAGCGTGAGCACCGGGATCAACGCGCCGAGGACGCCGATGCTCGCGATGCGCGACGTCTGCCAGCGCGCGCGCTCGGGGAACAGCAGATCCGCGATCAGCACCACCACGATCGTGGTGGTGAGGACGATCTCGGGCGCGAGCGCGTGGTAGTCGACGACGGGGTTCACCGGGTCGCGGCTTCCGTCTTCGGTTGGTTGGCGATGTGCAATACGACCGCGACCTCCCGCGTCTCCCGTGTCACCGCGGGATCCGTGATCTTGAAGAGGAAGTTGGGGTAGATGCCGAAGATCACGATGAGCAGCAGCAGCGGCGTCCACGCGATCCACTCGGGACCGTGGACGTCGTGGATGTGCGCGTCCTTGAACTCGTCCTTCGGAGTGCCGAACGCGACCTTCTGGAACATCCAGAGGAGGTAGCCGGCCGCGAGCACGGTGCCGACCGCCGCGACCACCATGTAGACGCGGAACGTGACCTCGGAGATGTTGCCCGCGGGCGCGTAGGCCGAGAGGATCGCCGGGAACTCACCCCAGAAGCCCGCCAGACCGGGGAGCCCGAGCGAGGCCATGGCGCAGAAGCCGAGGATCCACCCGAGCTTCGGGGCCTGGGTGAGCAGACCACCCAGCCTGCTCATCTCGCGGGTGTTGTAGCGCTCCTGGATCGAACCGGCGACGAAGAAGAGCATGCCGGTGATGAGGCCGTGCGCCACCATGCCGAAGATCGCGGCGTTGATGCCGAAGTTGGTGAGCGTGGCGATGCCGAGCATCACGAAGCCCATGTGCGCGACGGACGAGAACGCGATGAGCCGCTTCATGTCGCGCTGGGCGAGGCAGCACAGCGATCCGTAGATGATGCCGATCACCGCCAGGAGCCCGATCCACGGGGCCCAGGTCTGCGCGGCCCGCGGCAGGAACGGGATGGCGATCCGGACGAAGCCGTAGGTGCCGAGCTTCAGCATGATCGCGGCCAGCAGCACCGAGCCGACGGTGGGCGCCTCGGTGTGCGCGTCGGGGAGCCAGGTGTGGAAGGGCCAGATCGGGACCTTGATCGCGAACCCGAGGAAGAGGCCACCGAACACGAGCAGCTGGGTGCCGTAGGCGATGCCCGCACCGTGCATCTGCGCGAGCCGCACCATGTCGAAGGTCGGGTGCTTCGACAGGAAGTAGAGCGCGAGGAAGGCCACGAGCATCAATGCGGAGCCGAACAGGGTGAACAGGAAGAACTTGATCGACGCGTACTGACGGTTGGGCCCGCCCCAGACGCCGATCATGAAGAACATCGGGAGCAGGACCACCTCGAAGAACACGAAGAAGAGGATGAGGTCCTGGGCGGCGAACGTGCCGTTCATGCCGACCTCGAGCAGGAGGATCAGGGCCAGGAACGCACGAGGGTTGTGGGGCTCGGGGAAGTGGTCCCAGGAGTAGATGACCGCCAGGATGCAGACGAACATCGACAGCACGAGCAGCGGGAGCGAGATGCCGTCGACCGCGACGTGGAACCGGCTGTGGATCACCGGGATCCACTGCTCGTTGACGGTGAACTGCAGGCGACCGCTCGTGTAGTTGAAGCGGCACAGGATCACCACGCCGACGGCGAACGTCGCGACAGTGGTCAGCAGCGCCGTGACCTTGTGCGCGGTCTCATTCGCCTTCGGAATGAAGAACAGCAGCACCATGCCCACGGCAGGCAGGAAGACCCCGAGGGGCAGCGCCCAGTCGTCGAACCAGTTCATGAGTCGCGCATCCCTCCGGTCATGAAACGACGTACACCAGCGCGAGGGCGAAGCTCACGAGGCCCACCACTGCGAAGAGCATCAGGGCGTACTGCTGGACCCGTCCGGTCTGAACCTTCCGGAAGCGTCCGCCGATCCACCCGGTGGCGTTCGCGGTTTCATTGATAGCGCCGTCGACGACCTGGCGGTCGAGGACGTCGTAGGTGAAGTTGGCGAGCAGGGCCGTTCCCTTGCCCGCGCCGTTGACCACCCCGTCGATCACGTGCTGGTTGACCCAGTACGAAGCGTCCGCGATCGGACCCTTCACCCCGCCGACGATGATGTCGGTGTAGAGGTGATCGAGGTAGTACTTGTTCTCCAGGAACGTGTACCCGGCCTTCGCGGCGGTGCTGCGCTGGGTGAGACCGTGCGGGCCCTTGCTCCCGAAGTAGTAGAGCGCGCCGATCGCGACGCCGCCCAGCGCGATGAGCACCGAGACGACGGCCGCGGTGGTGTCGAACGTCGGCTCGGTGAACCGGCTGAAGATCTGCTTGATGAGCTCCGGGTCGACGGTGCGGCCGACGACCGAGCTCGGGTTGATCCACTTGCTGAACAGGTCGATGTGCGGCGCGTTGAGAAGGCCGGCGACGATCGCGAAGAACGTGAGGATCCACAGCGGGACGGTGATCGCCTTGGGCGACTCGTGCGGGTGACCGTGGCCGCGGTACTCACCGAAGAAGGTGAGGTAGATGCAGCGGGTCATGTAGGCGGCGGTGAGAAACGCGCCGACGAGCCCGACATAGAGGAACACGTCGAAGCTGCCCTGGTTCGCGGTGACGAGGATCTCGTCCTTCGACCAGAACCCGGCCAGCGGGAAGATGCCCGCGAGCGCGACCGCGCCGATCAGGAACGTGATGAAGGTCTGCGGCATGTACTTGCGCAGGCCGCCCATGTCCTTCTTCATGTCGAAGCTGTGGTGCGATCCGGAGTGACTGACCGATCCCGCGCCCAGGAACAGCAGCGCCTTGAAGAACGCGTGGGTGAAGAGGTGGAAGATGGCCGCGGTCCAGGCCCCCACGCCGAGCGCCATGACCATGTAGCCGAGTTGGCTGATCGTGCTGTAGGCGAGGACCTTCTTGATGTCTCGCTGCACGAACGCGAGCACCGCGCCGATGATGATCGTGGTGCCGCCGACCACCGCCATGATGTTGACGCCGCCGTGGCCGATGGAGAAGCCGGACCAGAAGACGCCGTAGAGGCGCGC
>JADGOM010000282.1 GCA_017882925.1 Acidimicrobiia bacterium
ACCGGCGCACAGGTAAGGGTGGAACGGTGCGGTAAGAGCGCACCAGCACCCGGGGTGACCCGGGTGGCTCGGTAAACCCCACCCGGAGCAAGGTCATACAGGGAGCGAGCGGCCCGCTCGATGCTCCCGGGTAGACCGCTGGAGCGTGTCGGCAACGGCACGCCGAGATGGATGGCCGCCACCGGGACTCCGGTCCCGGCTACAGAATCCGGCGTACCGGCCGGCTCGTCACCACCAATTCGCTTGCGGATCCCAACCGCCGGCTCTCGACGATGCGTTCCTCAGCCCGGGCCTCCGAGGAAGTAGGTCGCCAGGAACGCGGTCGAGACCGCGAGAACGCACAGCAGCTCGGTGGTCACGGCCCGCCCCGGCTCGATGACGACCTGGGATCCGAGCACGTATTCGTACCGGGGTCCACCCGGCCGTCGGAAGCGCAATGCCACATCTCCCGATTGGTCGACGGCCGTCATCAAGGGGTACCGGAGGCTCCGGCCCTCGACCGGGAACGTGAACGCGCGTCCATCGGGCAGGTGCACGACGGCGCCGGCGTTGCGCACGAAGTGGCGACCTTCAACTCGAAGGATCGGCGTATTGGTTGCGACCTCGACGACTTCGCGGGGACGAGTGCGCCAGAAGGACCGTCCGACAAGTCGCTCCTCGAACGCTCGATCATCGAATCGGAGTCGCCCGGGCGAGAAGAGGGTCGGCGGCCGGTAGAGACCGAGTGTCGGCCCGTCGCGCTGGACGAGCGCGAAGTACTCGCGGCCTGGCGTTTCGGTCCAAGCCGCGTGCAGCCCGGGCAGTCGCACGAATGCGTTCCAGGCGTCGTGCTCGGCCTGGCGGTCAGGCCCGCTCATCGGATCATCGTATTTGGGCCCGATGCCGATTTCGAGGCCAGACGGGTAGCCGCGTTCTACGCTCAGCCCGTGGACGCGGCTGGGCCGGGTTGGCACTTCGATCCAACGAGCCGGCACGATCACCGGTATTGGGACGGCACCGTGTGGACGGACCACGTCGCCGACGCGGGCGTCGCCGGCGCGGATCCGGTCGAACGCGCCGCGGATCCGGGTTGGTATCCCGACCCCACGACCGTCGAGCGATGGCGGTGGTGGGACGGCGCGGCCTGGGCGGAGATCGTCGCGGGCATCCGCGGCTTCGCGGTCGAACCCATCGGTGGCATTGCCCCCGACGCTTCGGAACCGACGCTTCCGATCGCCCCCTCAGGGAGGCCGAGAGACGCTGCGGGCACCTACGGGTTCATCGGCTTCTGGAAGCATCTCGACCGGGTCCGCGAGCCGAACTCCCTCCGTCTGAGCGACCGAGATCTCGAGGCGCTCCGACGCGGTGACGTGCTGCGCGTGAGCTGCTTCCTGCGCGGGGAATCGGACCCCTATCCACGCAAGCTCACCCAGGGCGTCCTCGTCCTATCGGCGACGAACGCGTCGTGGACCCGCTTCTGGAGCGTCGTCAGGGTCCCGCTTCCGATCGTCGACGAGTTCCGCGCGGTCAGCACGAGAGCGGCCGACCGGCGGGAGCGGAGAGTCAAGAAGGGCGGGTCGGTCGACATGCCCGGGGTCGGTCGGGTCACGATCCCGACGTTCGTCGTGGTGTCCGGCGCATCGGACCACGGCCAACTGGATTTCGTCGTACCCGCGGCGGACGTGCCGCTGGTCGTGGCGTGCCTCGAGGATCGTGGCCCACTCCGCGCGCGTGACCACGCACAGCACGACCGAAACTCGGTCAGGACCGCGTCGAGCGAAGCCGGCGCGGCGGCATCAGGGGAACCGATTCCACAGGTGCTCGAGAGTGATCGCTGGAAGGTCGCCGCCGTCCTCGGCGCGATCCTCACTGTCGCCGCCGCCGGGATGACGGTCTTTGCCGCGTCCCGATCGAGCAGTCCGGGCGACTGGATCTTCACCGGGGTGACGGCACTCATCGCGGTACTCATCGGGACCGTCACGATCCGCACGCCGAGGGTGCGATTCGTTCACATCGGGCCGGAAGGCATCGGGTTCCAGAACGTCTTCCGGGCCCGTCGAATCGCGTGGGCCGACGTCGAGGACTTCGAGGTCCGAAGGCAGCGCGCGGAAGGCGTCACGATGCACACACCGATGGTCCGGCTGACGACCGGCCGGCGCATCCCGATCCCGGGCTTGACCAACTTCGGCGGCAACGCAGGAGGAACCGAAGGCGTGGTCGAATCTCTGCGCGCCGCCCGCGATCACTTCGCCACGTAGTGGAAGCTCTCGATCGAGCCGCCGACGGTCCCGCGGGACCTCTTGGCTGCCGTTGCTTGTTGAAGGCGGTCCCGCGGGACTGCCTTCTACAGCTCGATCGGTGGTCGGCCGTCAGCTGCTTGTGAGCTGGGGTACGAGTCCGTCGACGTGCATCTCGTAGTACTCGTTGTCCGCCCACGCCCCGACCGCGCCCTCGACCACTTCGCGCACCGCGTCGACCGAGTCGCCTTCCCAGATGCACATGCCGAGCGTGTGATCGTTCGTCGCCGCGTGGATCGGCAGCGCCACGTGGGCGGGAAGTCCGCCTTCGAGCGCCTTGACCTCGGCCGCCTGGAAGCCTTCGGGATCATGAATTCGATGGATGACGGTGACGAACATGAGCGTC
Organism: Acidimicrobiia bacterium; assembly: GCA_017882925.1. Classification (GTDB taxonomy): domain Bacteria; phylum Actinomycetota; class Acidimicrobiia; order IMCC26256; family Chersky-534; genus Chersky-534. The sequence goes on from JADGOM010000282.1 coordinate 2,623, forward strand.
TCCTTGTTTGGTTGGTGAGGGCTTCGGGTTCAGATCGCGTCGTGGTGAACGCGTCGTGCTGTTGCTCGTGTCACCCGCCAGGCGGCGTGTAGGTGACCTGGCGCTTGGCGGCGTCGTCGATCTCGGCCGGCGTGAGCAGCACGACGACCCGGATGCCGACGAGACCGGTCGACGAGATCCCCATCGCCAGCGCCGCCGCGGCCGGGTTGTCGGGCAGATCGACGACCACGAACACGTCGTCGGCGCCGAACGCGTAGTGGAAGCTCTCCATCGAGCCGCCCATGGCCTTGATCGCCTCGCCGACCGCCTTGCTCCGAGCGGTTCCGCCCGTCTTGAGGACGCCCTTGATCCCTTCCGCGGTGTACTTCGCGGTAACGAGGTACTTCGCCATGACTGGTGCTCCATTCGTCGGAAGATCTCGAGCGGAGTCTGCCGAGTGGTGCGTTACAGTCGCGCGTCACCAGCCATAGCCCGCGAAAGCGGTTACAGGCGGCCGCTGAGGTCCATGCCGGCGACGGAGCCGCCGTCGACGGTGAACTCCATGCCGGTGCAGTACGACGCGTCGTCGGACGCGAGGAACAACGCGAGGCGGGCGACCTCGATGGGGCGGCCGGCGCGGCGCAGCGGGACCCGTGACACGAGCTCGTCGACGTCGGCGGTGGCGGGGTCGTCGGCGCGCGTCCCGGGAGCCGGGGGCTCGGCCATCACGTCGGAGCCGACGACCCCGAGCATCGGCGTCGCGATGCCGCCGGGATGCAGCGAGTTGACCCGCACGCCGAGCGGGCCGAGCTCGATGGCCGCGCTCTTCGTGAGCCCGCGCACGCCCCACTTCGACGCGACGTAGGCGCCGATCGTCGACTGGCCCACCAGGCCGCCGGTCGACGAGACGTTGATGATCGACCCCCGACCCGCGGCCGCCATCGCGCCGCCGACGACCTGCATGCCGATGAAGGTGCCGACCAGGTTGACGTCGAGGATGCGGCGGAACTCGGCGACATCCGCGGTGAGGATCGGCGTCACGGCCAGAACGCCGGCGTTGTTGACGAGCACGTCGGGCGGCCCGAAGCGCGCCTCGGTCTCCGCCAGCGCGTCGCGCCACGAGCTCTCGTCGCTCACGTCGAGGTGCACCGCGTGCGCGGACCCGCCGATGGCCGCCGCGACCGCGCGGGCCGGCTCGTCGAGGACGTCGGCGACGACGACCCGCGCGCCCTCGGCGGCAAACAGCCGCGCCTCGGCTTCGCCCATCCCCCGCGCCGCGCCGGTGACGATCGCGACCTTGCCGTCGAGCCGACCCATGCCCACCCCCGGGATCGTGAGCTCCGGCTACCCGGAGCCCGCCGAATCTACCGGCCGGCACCCACACCGACGCAGGGCCGCCCGACGGGATCCGGCGCGGCTACGTTCCCCACATGGCTGATTGGGAAGGTCGTCGCGTGCTCGTCACCGGTGCCTCGTCGGGCATCGGCGCCGCGCTCGCCCGTGACCTCGCCGCCGCCGGCGCCACCGTCGGCCTCTGCGCCCGCCGCACCGGGATGCTCGACGAGGTGCTCGCCGATTGCCAGCGCTCGTCGCCGTCGTGCCGGGCCTGGACCATCGATCTCACGCAGCTCGACGAGATCCCCGACTTCGTCGCGCGCGTCGAGCGCGAGCTCGGGGGGATCGACGTGCTGGTCAACAACGCGGGCGGCGGCGACGCGGGCGTGACCACCGACATGGACTGGGACGAGATCGTGTACCTCGACCGGCTCAACTACCTGTCGCCGGTGCGCCTCACCCTCGCCGCGCTGCCGGCGATGCGGGCACGGGGTGCGGGCCAGGTCGCGGTGGTGTCGTCGATGGCGGCCCGCTGGTCGACACCCGGTGAAGCTGCGTACGCCGGGCCGAAGGCCGCGCTGGCCGGGTTCTTCGAGGCGCTGGCCGCCGAGCTCTGGGGCAGCGGGATCACGTTCCACCTCGTATATCCGGCCCTCATCGACCTGACCCCGGGCGTCGACGGCGACGACGCGCTCGCCGACTCCACCGACCCCAGTCGACGCATCCCCGCGCCCGTCCTCGCGCGCGCGATGCGCAGGCAGCTGGAGACCGGCGACCTCGAGCTGTACATGCCCCACATCATGAAGGACCAGGTCGCGAGCCGGATCCTCGACGTCGCCGGCTCGGTCGAGTTCATGGCCCGCTGGTACCAGGACCCCGACCGCATGCACTGAGCCCGCCCGCGGCCTCACTTGCCGTGCGACGACCCGCCCGAGCTGGCCTCGACGGCGTAGAGCCAGCCCTTCTTCTTGAAGAGGCGCCAGCGCGGACCCTGGTGCTTCTTGCACACCGGGTACTTCTTGTCGCCGACCTCGAGCTTCGCGGTCGCGTCCCGGAGGCAACGCACGGCGCCGGCGGTCGCCTTGGGATCGGAGCCTTGGATCTCGTAGACCTTGCACCGACCCAAAGCTGAGCGCTCCTCGCGGTTGCTTGCGGCGTCCTGGCCGACGGCCAGCGTGCAAGAACGGGCGGCGACCCGCAAGCGAACTCGAGGTAAACGGCCGCGCCCGGCGGCCGGGCGCGCGGGCCGCTCCAGAACCCCACGCTGGTCCCACACGACTCGCGCGGGTTAGACCACCGGCCGTGCACGCCAGGATCGCGACCCGAGTGCCGGCCATTCCGCTGCTGGCGATGCTGCTCGTCGCGGCATCGGCCGGGATCGCCGGTGCGGGCACGCCGAAGCCGCCCGCCGCGGTCACCCGGGCCCTGCTGCAGAAGTCGGACCTGCCCGCGGGTTGGTTCAAGGATCATCCCGACCCGGCCTCGGACTCGGCGTCGGCCAAGGTTCCGACGGTTCGGACCATCGCGACCTGCCTGAAGATCCACGTCCCCTCCGTCCAGCACCCGAGCCCGGAGGCCGAGGTCCAGTGGGACTCGCTGAGCGGCGGCCAGATCGGCACCCAGCAGACCAATGTCATTCGCACGTTCTCCAACTCGATCACCGTCGGGAGCCGCGGCGACGCGACGGCCTTCGCCGCGCTTCGCCGAGCCGGCGCCGCCGACTGTGTGCGCCAGTTCGTTGCCGCTGCGATCCACAAGGAGGCTGGGGCCTCCGGTCCGACGGTCACGGAGCTCACGACCACCGCGTTCGATCCGGGCCCGTACGTCCTCGACCACGCCGTCGGCTTCCGCGTCGCCGCGACCGTCACCGGCCCCGGACCGGCCGGAACGACCACCGCGACCCTCACGGTGAACCTGGTCTACGCGGCACGCGGCAGATACATCGTCTCGTTCGCCGACAGCGCCGACAGCGCCGCCGGCGCACCGCTCGACCCAGCCGTCGAGCAGCATGCGCTCACCGCGGTGGCCGCGCGTGTCGCGAAGCTCCCGGGCGCCTGACCCGGACGCGCCGCCGCCCGCGCAGGACGCGGCTACTTCGCCGGGGGCGGCGCGGCCGGCTTGTCCGACGCGGTGAGCTTCCACGCGTCCCAGGGCCAGACGCCGTCGATCTCGACCTCGAGCGAGAAGCTCAACACGATCCGGATCACGACGATCATCCCGAGGACGCCGACGCTCGTGAGCGTGGGGTCGACGATGATCGTGCGGACGATGTCGCCGATGATGAGCACCTCGAGCCCGAGCAGGATCGAGCGCCCGAGTCGTTGCCGGAGCTGCTGGTACGCGAGACGGCCGTCGACCCGCTTGGCGACCGCGACCGCGAAGCCGACGAAGGCCGCGGCGCCGCCGATCACCATGATCGCGGCGCCGGTGGCCTCGACGACGTCGACGAGGTCGGAGATGAACTCGTGGTAGGTCATGGGAGCTAGCGGTTGTCCCGGCGTTCCTTGCGCCGGCGGTGGCGTCGCATCACGCCGAGCCCGAACCACACCAGCGCCCCGACCAGCGCCACCACGATCGTGTAGAGCCACAGCGGCCACGTGAAGTGGAGGAAGAGGAAGTCGAACCGCACGTCTTCCGTGTTCTGGAAGATGAAGACGAGCAGCACGCCGATGCCGCTCAACGACGCGATGGCGCCGGCACCCAGTTGCCCCGTCAACCCCGACTTGGTCTCGCGTGGTCGATTCATCCCGTCTTCACCCGCATCGCTCTTCCCCCCGCTGATGGCCGGCACCGGAACGGCGACATCGTGCCACCCGCGGCGGCGGTGCGCGTCGATCCACGACCCGGCCTCCTGGCGCCCGGCTCACGCGCTCCGACCCAACGCCCGGTCGACCGCGTGCGCCGCCCGCCGCTCGATCAGGATCGGCAGGTAGAGCCGGATCCGCGCGTCGCGGAAGGCCTCGACCGCGTCGTCGACGCAGCGCCGCACGAGGCCGGGCGACGCGGCCGGGTACCGCGCCTCCACGCTCGCGACGATGGACGGGATCGCGCGATGCACCTCGGGCTCCAGCGCCACGGGAGCCGGGGTCGCGGTGTCGACCGCCGGCGGGAGGGGCGACACCGCGCCGGGCCCCGCGTCCGCCTCGACGTCGACGTGTCGTTCCAGGTCCATCTTCATGGGTGGATCACCGCCTCCCTGCGCCTCCACCTCGCACTGTGCGCCGACGATGTCACAGGCCGCGGCCGCCGATCAGGGTCGAAGGTCCCTTCCGCCGCGTTAGGTGACCAGCCGGTCGCCGATGATGCCGATCGCCTCGAGCTCGCGACGCGCGTCGCGGTCGACGCCGATCTCCTCGAAGACCTCGTCGTTGTGCTGGCCGAGGGTCGGCGCGGGCCGGCGGATCCAGCCGTCGACGCCCGTCATCCGGAACGGCAGCCCGGGCGCGGGCTGCACGCCGACGACCGGGTGGTCCTCGGTCTCGAACAGACCCCGGTGCCGGATCTGCGGGTTGTCGGCCACGAGGCGGGGGGCGATCACCGTCGCCGCGGGGACGCCCGCCGCGGTCAGCCGATCGGCGAGCTCGTCGGCCGGCCACGTGCACGTGCTCCGGGCGACCTCGTCGTCCCACCGACCGTCGTCGAAGGTCGGCGCGGACGCGGGGAAGCCGAGGACCTCGGCCACGGCGCGTTGCTGCCGGTCGCCGTCGGCCGCGATCGCGATCCAGGCGTCGTCGCCCACGCACGGGTACACGCCCTGCCGGACGCCGGGTGACGGGCTCGCGTTGCCGCGGCGGGTGCCGGTGCTGCCGGTGAGCTGCTGGTCGATGGTCAAGGGCGCGGCCGCGTTGAGCACCGCCTCGACCATCGTCGACTCCACCATCACGCCGGGGCCGTCGGACCCGCGGGCCAGGAGCGCGACCATCGTCGCGAACGTCGCGTGCAGGCCGGCGATGGGGTCGCCCGCGCCGCCGACGAGCGTCGGCGATCCGCCGGGCCAGCCGGTCGCCCACGCGAGCCCGGTGAGCGACTCCATCGTCTGCGCGAACCCGGGGTGGTCGCGCCACGGGCCGTCGAGCCCGAACGCGGGCATGCGGATCAGGTTGAGGCGCGGGTTCACCGCGTGCAGGCGCTCCCAGCCGAGGTCGAACTGCTCCATGACGCGGGGCGTGTAGTTCTCGACGGCGACATCGGCGGTCTCGAGCAACCGGAGCACGAGGTCGCGGCCCTCGGGTCGGGTGAGGTCGATCGTGATGCCGCGCTTGTTGGTGTTGGCCGCGTGGGCGAGCGGGCCCCACTCGTACCACTGGGGCACGTCGGGTGGTTGCGGGCCGGCGAAGCGCATGAGGTCGGGGCGCTTCACCGACTCCACCTTGATCACGTCGGCCCCGAGGCACGCGAGGGCCTGCGCCGCGCACGGCCCGGCCCACCACGCGGTGAAGTCGACGACCCGAACCCCCTCGAGCGGCAGCCGCGGCGCGGCCGATCCGCCCCCGGGGGAATCCGCCGTGGACTCCGGCCGGGGCTGCCAGCCGATGGTCGCGTCGTCGGCGGGGGGCGCCGGGACCGGCCGGAACGCCGGGCGCTCGTAGCCGAGGAGCCGGTACGGGACGCGCGGCTGGCGGAACCCGCCCCCCGGGTTGTCGACGAAGACCCCCCGCTCGGCGAACTGCGGGAAGTCCATGATGCGCGACGGGTCGAGCACCGGCGCGACCGGGATGCGCAGGGTGCTCGCGAGGTCCATCACCTCGGCCGAGAGGCGCGGCCGGGTATAGGCATGGACCATCGCCCAGAACTTCTCCCGGTGCGTGAACCGGGGCCCCGCGCGGGCGTACTCCTTGTCGTCGGCGATCTCGGGCCGGCCGATGAGCACCGCGAAGTCGGTGAACTGCTGGGCGCTGTTGGTGGTGAAGCACACCCAGCCGTCGGCGGTGGGCTCGATCGAAGGCACCTCGATGCGCCGCGCGCTCGCGAACGGCGGGGGCCGGTGCGCGGCCTCCGCGAACGCGGCGAACACCGACGGGAACGTGACCATCCCGATCGCCATGCAGTCGAAGACGGCGACGTCGACGTGGGTGCCCACGCCGCTGCGGTCGGCCTCGATCCACGCCGCGAGCGCGCCGACGCCGGCGTACACACCCGCCTGCCACTCCCCGATCCCGCCCCCGGCGGCGAGCGGCGGGCCGTCGGGCAGGCCCCGGCCCCCGGTCGAGCCGCACGCGGCCTGCATCGTGAACTCGTTGGCGGGCCGGCCGACCCACGGCCCGGTCGTGCCGAACGGGGTGACGGTGACCACGACCTGGGCCGGGTTGCGGGCCCGGGCCGCGGCGACGTCGAACCCGGGGCCGGCCACCACGATGTCGGCCCGATCGATCAGCCCGGGCGCCGCCGCGGTCGCGACCGAGCGCTTCGACGTGTGCAAGAACGCGAACCGCCCGGGGTCGTCGGTGCGGGCGTCTTCACCGCCGGGCGGCTCCACGACCACGACGTCGGCGCCCGCGTCGGCGAGCAGCTTCGTGCAGTAGGGGCCGGCCGTCCCCCGGGTGAGGTCGACGACGCGAACCCCTGCGAGGACCGCGGGCGCGCCCGCGCCCGCGGGCTCAGGCACCGGCCTCGATCGGCCGGAAGTACGGCAGCGTGACGCCGTCGTCGAGCCGGTGCAGCTCGAGCTCCACCGGCATGCCCGCGACCACGGCCTCGTGATCGCACCCGATGAGGTTGGAGAGCATCTGCCACCCCTCGTCGACCGCGACCACGATCGGCATGTAGGGGACCACGAACTCCGGGGTCTGCGGGCGCCACACGGTGGTCCACGTCTCGACCACACCCCGCCCGCTGCTCACCTCCCACACGAGATCGCCGCTTCCGCAGCGGGAGCACACGAGTGCGGGCGTGTGGGTGGCTCCGTGGCACGCGCCGCAGCGTTGGAACCGGAGCTCGCCGGCGGCGAGCCCGTCCCAGAACGGCTTCGAGAGGCTCGACGGCTTCGGGCGCGGGATGGCGCCGGTCTGGGCCCGGAGGAGGGTCATCCGGCCTCCTTCCCGAGCAGCAGCACGTCGGTGAAGAGCGCGCCCGATCCGCCGTTGCTGCACATGGCCACCTCCGCGCCGTCGACCTGGCGGCTCGCGCAGCCGCCCCGCAGCTGCTCGACCGCGCGGGTGACGCGCTGGAGGAGCTGCGGCTGCGAGCCGGCGTGGCTGTACGACATCGTGCCGCCGTCGGTGGTGATCGGGTGCCGGCCGCCGGGGCCGATCGTGCCGTCGAGCACGAAGTCGCCCCCCTCGCCCTCGGCGCAGAATCCGAACGCCTCGAACTGCCGGATGATCTCGAAGCTGAACGGGTCGTAGAACTCGCACACGTCGACGTCGGCCGGACCGAGACCCGCGGTCGCGAACGCCCGCTCGGCCGCGCGCCGGCCGACCCAGCCGTTGACGTAGCGCGGGTCGCGCCGGCCCCCGAGGTCGAACGTCGGCGGGTTCTGGTACGAGGGGCCGTAGTAGTCGATGCCCCCGCCGAGCACGTAGACGGGCGGCCGCGCGAGGTCGCGGGCGATGTCGGCGTGCGCCATCACCAGCGCGCAACCGCCCTCCGACGTGGTCGAGCAGTCGAGCAGGTGGAACGGGTCGGCGATCATGCGGCTGTGGAGGATGTCGTCGGGCGTGAACGGGCCCCGCTCGTAGTACACGGCCTCCGGGTTGGCCGACCCGTTGTTGCGGATGGTGGCGGCGACCTCGGCGAGCGACTCCGGCCGCGTGCCGAAGGTGATCATGTGGCGGCGGGCGATCAACGCGAACTCCGCCGCGGTGAACATGCCGAAGGGCGCGACGAACTCGTTGCCCGGCCGGGTCCACGGCGCGGTCGACTCGCGCTGCGTGTAGGCCCCGGCGGATCCCGACGAGATCAGCACGACGGAGGCCAGGCCGGTGGCGATCGCGGCCGCGGCCTCGAGCACCGCAGGGATGCCCAGGCCCGACGGCGACTTCCAGACCGGGCCGATGCGGTGCTGGTACACGAACTCGGCCGAGAGGTTGCCACCGGTGACGCCGTCGACGTCGAGCGGCGTGAGGCCGGCGTCGGCGAGCGCACCGAGCGCGGCCTCCATCGTGATCGTCCGGGAGTCGTAGCCCTCGAGCACCCGCGCCTGCCGGGTGTTGTGGACCCCGACGATGGCGACGTCGCGGAACGGATGCTGATTCATCTGGCCGGATGTTAGAGGCGGGCGCAGTGGTCCTCACGTCTTGGCCGGGAAGGCACCCGATCCCGACCGGGTCGAACCCGGCGCGGACCGACGCGACCGTGGTTAGCCTCGGCCCGTCCGTGGAGCAATGGGGGGACGACGTCATGCGCGCAGCGATCTTCGTGGGGCCGGGAGCCGAGCTGTCGGTCGAGACCGTGGAGCCGTGGGCGGCGGAGGGCCGGGAGGTCGTCGTGCGCCTGGAGGCGAGCGGCGTCTGCCACTCCGACCTCTCGGTCATGGACGGCAACTTCCCGGGACCGCCGCCGATCGTCCTCGGTCACGAGGGCTGCGGCATCGTCGAGTGGGTCGGGCCGGAGGTCACGCGCGTCCGCGTCGGCCAGCGCGTGATCCTCTCGCTGAGCCCGGTGTGCGGCGTGTGCTGGCACTGCCTGCGCAACGAGACCCACCTCTGCGAGCTCGGCATGCCGCTGATGGCCGCGCCCCGTGTCCGCCGGGCCGACGGCTCGGTCGCCAACGCGCTGATGGGGCTCGGCACGTTCGCCGACGTCGCGACCGTGCACGAGGCGTCGTGCATCCCGGTGGAGACCGATCTCCCGTCGGAGCAGCTCGCGCTCATCGGCTGCGGGGTCACGACCGGGCTCGGCGCCGCGCTCAACACCGCGGCGGTCCGAGCCGGCGACACCGTCGCGGTGATCGGGTGCGGCGGCGTCGGCACGTCGGTGATCCAGGGCGCCGCGATCGCGGGCGCGTCGTACATCTACGCCGTGGATCCGGTGGCCTTGAAGCGCGACACCGCGCTCGAGCTCGGCGCGACCCACGCGATCGATCCCGCCGACGGCGACCCGGTCGAACAGGTGAAGGCCCTCACCGGTGGCCGCGGCGTCGACCACGCGTTCGAGGTCGTCGGCAACACCGAGCTCATGACCCAGGCCCTCGGGATGACCCGCCGCGGCGGCGCCACGATCCTCGTCGGCGTCCCCCGCTACGACGCCACCCTCTCGGTCCCCGTGCTCCCGTTGATCACGCAGGACCGCACGATCAGAGGCAGCTACTACGGCTCGTCGCGCTCGATGCGCGACTTCCCCCGCTTCATCGACCTCATCGAGACCGGCCGCCTCGATCTGGCGTCGATGATCACGAAGCGCTTCGCGCTCGACGACGTGAACGACGCGTTCGCCGCCATGCGCAGCGGCGAGGCCGTCCGGAGCGTCATCGTCTGAGCCGCGGGACACGGGATGCTCGTCGAGGACGCCACCGACCGCGAGGTGCTGGTACGTTACGATCCGTACGCCTGATGTAGCGGATGACAATCGAGTGTGGGGGGGTCCCGCTGGTGTCCGGACGACGTTTGCGCGGCATGACCTGGCCCATCGTGGTCGCCGCGTCGGTGCTGGCGGTCTCGGTCGTGGGGCTGCCATCGCCCGCGAATGCCGCGACGGTCGACCCGGCACTGGCGGCGAGCTACCAGCACTACCTCGCCGCGATCCAGACCGCGCGGACCACGATCCAGTCGTCGCCACTCATCCGCGACGCGGCCGACAAGGCGGCCGGCGACACGTTCCTCAACGGCATCGTCGACTATTCGCTCGCCGCCGCGCTCAACCTCACGCCCGAGCAGCCCCTCATGGAGATCCTGCCCCGGCCCACCGAGCGCCTCGGGTTCAACAAC
>JADGOM010000283.1 GCA_017882925.1 Acidimicrobiia bacterium
AACTTCGCCTACGCGCTCGCCGCCCGCGCGATGACCCGGCTGGAGGGCCTCGACCTCCACGCGTGGCGCGTCGCCCTCAACGGCGCCGAACCGGTCGACCCCGAGACCGTCGATGCCTTCAACCAGGCCGGCGCGCGCCACGGGCTGCACCCCGGCGCGATGTTCCCCGCGTTCGGCATGGCCGAGGTCACGATCGGGGGAACGTTCCCGGTGCCGGGCGCCGGCATCCAGCTCGACACCGTCGACCGGCGCGTGCTCGAGACCGACCGGTTCGCGGCCCCGGTGGCCCCCGACGCGCCCGACGCCCGCACCCTCGTCCGCCTCGGCCGCCCGCTCCCGGGCCTCGAGATCCGCATCGTGGACCCCGCGTCGGGTGAGGTGATGGAGGAACGCGAAGCCGGCGAGCTGGAGATCCGCGGGACCTCGGTCACGCCGGGCTACTACCGGCGACCCGACGCGACCGCCGCCGCGTTCCACGACGGCTGGCTGCGCACCGGCGACCTCGCCTACCTCCTCGACGGCGAGCTGGTGATCTGCGGCCGGTTGAAGGACGTCATCATCGTCGGCGGCCGCAACGTGTTCCCCGAGGACATCGAGCGCGCCTGCGCCAAGATCGACGGCGTGCGCGCCGGCAACGTCATCGCCTTCGGGACCGAACGCCGCCGGGGCCGCGAGCACCTCGTGGTGGTGGCCGAGACCAAGGCCAGTGACATCGACCCGGTGCGCGACGAGGTCAGCGCCCGCGTGTGCGACGCCGTGGGCGTACCGCCCGAGGTCGTGCTGGTGCGGGCGGGCACGCTGCCCAAGACGTCGTCGGGCAAGCTGCAGCGCTCACTCTGCAAGGACCGCTACCTCGAAGCCGGCCTCGACCGCGTCTGACCCTTCCGGCCCATGCCGTGCGTGGGGTCAGACGAGGGGCCAGGGGAACGAGTGGTAGTCCTGGGCGGGCTCGGGGTACTCGGCCGTCTCCAGCAGCTCCTCGATGCGCAGCGCCGCGGCCTGCACCTCGACGGTCGACAGCAGCGGCGCGAGGACGGGCTCGAGGTCGTATCGGATGCGCCGGAGGTCGTCGAGCAGCGGCTCCGGGACCGGCTCCCCGTAGAAGTCCCAGATCACGGTGCGCAGCTTCCACGCCGGGTGGAAGGTGACCCCGTGGTCGATGCCGATCACCTGCCCGCTCGCGCGGTCGAGCAGGCAGTGCCCGCCCTTGCGGTCGGTGTTGTTGACCGCGATGTCGAAGGCGGCGAAGGCGCGAAACCGGTCGGCGTGCTCCGGGAGCAGCGTGAAGTACTGCTCCTCGGGGTCGTGGTCGACGTAGCGCTGCAGCATCCCCACGCCGAGCGGGCCGTCGCGCAACACGGTCTCGGGGACGATGTCCCACCCGAGCGCGGCGGAGAGCTCGTACGCCCCGACCTCGCGCTGGCAGAGCGTGCCGTCGGGGAAGTCCCACAACGGTCGCTCACCCTGGCGCGGCTTGTAGATCGCGCCGATCTCGACGCCCTCGTGCTCCACCAGCACGAGGTACGTGCCGTTGGAGGACCACGGCATGCGGCCGAGGATCTCGACGTCGCCGTGCCGGAGCACGTCGAGCGCGGCGCCGGGCTCGAGCGACGGGATGGGGAGCCGGAGCGGGGCCCCGTCCGACGTCGAGAAGGTCACGACGCGGTGGTCAGTTCCAGCGCGGGCAGATGTGCCCGTCCGGATCCATCGGGAAGTCGCACAGCGAGCACCGGGGCCGGCCCGCGCCCACCGCCTCCACGCCGTGCGCGGCCATCGCGCGCAGCTGGGCCCGGCTCGCGTAGAGCCGGGCGACGAAGCCCTCCTCGTCGGGCAGCAGATCGGGCTCCGCCGCGGCTTCGGCCTCCGCGGCCTCCTCGTCCTCCGGCGTGCGCTCGCGCAGCTCGAGCAGTACCAGCCGGCGCGACGGGTCGTAGCCGAGGCCGATGAGCCGGGCGCGGAACAGCGGGACGGTCGGCTCGTGCAGGTCGGCCTCGAACGCGAGCGACGCACCGTGCTCGCCCGGGTCTTCGGGGAACTCGCCGGCCAGCCGCTCGAGGAACTGGAGCGCCTCGGTCGCGAGCATCGCGACCTGCTCCTTCTCGACGAGCACGGTGAGCTGGACGTCGTCCTTGCGCGCCTGGATGTAGAAGGCGCGCTGCCCCGGGACGCCGACCGCGCCGGCACCCAGGGTCTCGACCGGGTCGAGCTCGATCACGTCGGCCATCACGCCGGCTCCGGCTCGGGTGCGGGATCCTCGGCCTCGCCCTCGGCCGGAGGCTCCGGCACGCGCAGCTCGTCGAGGCCGCCGGTGTCGTTGAACTTGAGCACCGACGCGCCGTAGGGCGACACCTCGATGATGTTGACCGACGCGGGCGACACCGCGAACTTGTCGATGTGGTCGAGGTGCGAGCCCGTGTAGTGCACCAGCGCGGCGCGGATGGGGTCGGCGTGCGACACCACGACCACGGTCTCACCGGGATGGCGCTTCGCGAGCTCCTCCAGCGCGGTGACCGTGCGGGCCTGGAGCGACGCGAACGACTCGCCGCCGGGGAACGCGAACCGTGACGGGCTGCGGTGCACGGCCTTCCACGCGTCGAGCTTCCCGAGGTCGGCGAAGGTCTGCCCGGTGAACTCGCCCGCGTCCGACTCGATCACCGCGTCGAGGAGCTCGACCTCGAGGCCGTGGCTCTTCGCGATGGGCGCCGCGGTCTGGCGGGTCCGCTCGATGGGGCTGCTGTAGACCGCGGCGATCGGGAAGGCGGCGAGGCGGGCCGCGGTGGCCTCCACCTGCTCGACCCCGGTCTCCGAGAGCGGGTGGCCGGGCTCCCGGCCGTAGAGGACCTTCCCGGTCTCCGCGGTCACACCGTGGCGCACCAGCACGATCCGGGTGGACCGGACGGGCTCGGGCTTCGTGTCGGCCGCGGTCTCGCCCGCCACCGCCGGTTCCGACCCGGGCGCGGACGCGCCGGTCGGCGGGGTGGTGAGGTCCGGATCGGGGGTGATCGCGGGGGCCTCGGGCGTTGCGGTGCCGGGCTCCGAGGTGGTGACCATCCGCTCGATGGTACCGAAGTCGATCCCACGACCGTCCGTCGACCACGGCGGGTCCGCCACCTGCGCAGCCCGGAACCCGGTTCCGACCTCGGCCGGGCGTCCGTCGCCTAGATTCGCCGCACATGAGTGATGCCCCGCTACCCGTCAACCTGTCGCCCCAGGGCCCGCCCGAGACGGTCCTGACGCCCGAGCCGGCGCCGCTCCTCGCCGCCCTCGCCGCCGCCCTCGAGCGGCCACCGGACCAGCGCCGCGACGCCGTCTCGGCGGTCGTCGCGTCCGAGCCGCGCTTCCTCGACGGCTGGGCCCGACTCGGCGAGCTGGCCCGCGACCCGGTCGAGGCCTACGCCGACTTCCGGGTGGGCTACCACCGCGGCCTCGACCGGCTCCGCCAGTCGGGATGGCGCGGATCCGGCTACGTGCGGTGGCGTCACGAGACCAACCGGGGCTTCCTGCGCGCCCTCGACGGCCTCCGCGCCGCGGCCACCACCATCGGGGAGGCCGACGAGGCCGCCCGGTGCGACGAGTTCCTGCATCAGCTCGATCCCGAATGGGATCGCCGAGAGAAGTCTTGAGCCGGGAGGCCCGCCCATGAAACGCGCGTTGATCACCGGGATCACCGGACAGGACGGCCGCCACCTCGCGGAGCAGCTCGTCGGCAAGGGGTACCAGGTCTTCGGCATGGTCCGGGGCCAGAACAACCCGAAGGGCCAGATGGTCCAGGACGAGAACCCCGCGCTCGAGCTCGTCGACGGCGACCTGCAGGACCTCTCGTCGCTCATCGCCGCGGTGGAGCAGGTGCAACCCGACGAGGTCTACAACCTCGGCGCGATCAGCTTCGTGCAGCTCAGCTTCAAGCAGCCCGAGCTCACCGGCGACATCACGGGCCTCGGCGTGCTCCGCATTCTCGAGGCGGTCCGCATCGTCGGCGGCACGGTCGACAACCCGATCCGCTTCTACCAGGCGTCGAGCTCGGAGATGTTCGGCAAGGTGCGCGAGACCCCGCAGAACGAGCGCACCGCGTTCCACCCCCGCTCGCCGTACGGCGTGGCCAAGGTGTTCGGGCACTACATGACGATGAACTACCGCGAGTCGTACGACCTCTACGCCTGCTCGGGCATCCTCTTCAACCACGAGGGCGAGAAGCGCGGGCTCGAGTTCGTGACCCGCAAGATCACCAACGGCATCGCCCGCATCAAGCTCGGCCTCCAGGACTCGATCAGCCTCGGCAACCTCGAGTCGCAGCGCGACTGGGGCTACGCCGGCGACTACGTCGACGCGATGTGGCGGATGCTGCAGCAGGACGAGCCCGACGACTACGTGGTGGCCACCGGCGAGACCCACACCATCCGCGAGTTCCTCGACGTCGCGTTCGCGTTGGCCGGCTACGAGTCGTGGGAGCCCTACGTCACCCACGACGTCCGCTTCGACCGGCCGGCCGAGGTCGACCTGCTGCTGGGCGACGCCACCAAGGCGAAGGAGAAGCTCGGCTGGACGCCCACCGTGTCGTTCCCCGAGCTGGTCGAGCGCATGTACCTCGCCGACCTGAAGTCCGAGCAGTCGACGATGCGGTCGCGCCGGCGATGATCCCAGTCGCTGCGCAGCGCGCGTGGGCAGGTCAAGGTCGAACGCCAGCCCTCGGTCGAGCTCAGGTGCCGAGGCCGCGCGCTTCGCGGTAGGCGATGCGCGCCGCCTGGAGCACGGGGTCCCACACCGGGCCGACCGCGGGGGTGTAGCTGATGTCGGTCATGACGAGCTCACCCGCGCTCATCTCGTTCCAGATCGCGACCGCGAGCACGTCGATCCGCTTCGCCGCGCCCTCGGAGCCGATGATCTGGCCGCCGAGGATCCGCCCGCTCACCTTCTCCGCGACGATCCGGACCTTGATCGGCTCGGAGCCCGGGTAGTAGCCCGCGCGGGTGGTCGAGTCGACGGTCGCGGCCACCGTCTCGAAGCCGGCCTTCCGGGCGTCGGCCTCGCGCAGGCCGGTGCGGGCGATCTCCCAGCTGCACACCTTGGTGGCCGCGGTGCCGATGACGCCCGGGAAGGTGAGGTAGCCGCCGCCGATGTTGGTGCCCGCGACCACGCCCTGCTTGTTGGCGTGGGTGCCGAGCGCGATCGCGACCGCGGCCCGGCTCACGCGGTGGAACGTCTCGACACAGTCGCCCGCGGCCCACACGTGGTCGACGGGCGTGTGCATCCGCCGGTCGACGACGATGCCCCCGGTCGTACCGATCGGGATGCCGGAGGCCTGGGCGAGGCCGCTGTTGGGCCGGACCCCCACGCCGAGGACCACGATGTCGGCCGGGACGGTGCCGCTCCCCGTGCGCACCGCCTTCACGTGCCCCGAGTCGTCGAGGTCGAAGCCGAGCACGCTCTCGCCGAGCCGGAGCTCGACCCCGAGCCCCTGCAGCGCGTCAGCGACGATCGCGCCCATGTCCGGGTCGAGGGTCGTCATCGGCTGCGGGGCCTGGTCGACGAGCGTGGTGTGCACGTCGCGCAACACCAGCGCCTCGGCCATCTCGAGCCCGATGTAGCCGCCGCCGACGACGACCGCGTGCTTCGGCCGCTGCGCGTCGATGAAGCTGCGCAGCGCGATGCCGTCGGTGAGGTTCTGCAGGCCGAAGATGCCCCGGCCGTCGACGCCCTCGAGCGGCGGCCGCAACGGCTTCGCCCCGGTGGCGATCAGCAGCTCGTCGTAGGAGTGGGTCGCCGTGCTCCCCATCACCGCGTCGAGCACCGTCACCGTCCGCGCGTCGGTGTCGATCGCGGTGACCTCGTGTCCGGTGCGGACGTCGATGCCGCGCGCCCGGTGCTCCTCGGGTGTGCGTGAGATCAGGTCCTCGTAGTCCTCGACGACCTTGCCCACGAGGTACGGCGTACCGCACGCGGAATAGGAGGTGAACTCGCCCTTCTCGAACGCGGTGATCTCGAGCTCAGACTCGGGGCGCAGCCGGCGGGCCTGCGACGCCGCGCTCATCCCGGCCGCGTCGCCCCCGACGACGATCAGCCGGTCGGTCACGCGGGCCGCCCGGCCGACATCGCCGCCATCCGGGCGGTCGCCGCCTCGGCCTCGGCGACGAACTGCCGCACGAGGTCACCCGCCGGCACGAGCGCGTGGATGCCACCCACCGCCTGCCCGGCCGGGTAGCACTCGCGATCGGGATCGACGCCCGGCGTGTCGGCGTCACCGCCGAGGTGGAACACCCCTGCCGCGCCCGCCGCGAACAGCTGGGCCGGGAACGGCTGCACCGTCTCCGGATGCTCGTCCACCTCTTGCGTGTACCGGTTGCGGATCGCCCGCATCGTCTTGCCGCTGTATCCGCGTGTGATCACCGTGCCGTCTTCCGCGGTGCGCAGCAGCGTGTCCTTGTAGCCGGTGACCGCGCGGGCCTCGGGGGTCGCGATGAAGCGGGTACCCACCCACACGCCGTCGGCGCCCAACGCCAGCGCGG
>JADGOM010000284.1 GCA_017882925.1 Acidimicrobiia bacterium
GATGCCGGCGGCGGCCTCGCGCCGGAGTTCGTGCAGGCCATGTTCTGCAACGACATGGACGAGGAGCAGACCGCGCGCACCCTCGCGCTGACGGTCCCGGAGTCGATGGGCGTCATCTCGGAGCCGGTCGACCTGCGCGGGCTCGACCAGCCGATCCCGCAGACTTACGTGCGGCTGGCGCAGGACCAGAGCCTGCTCCCCGAGGCGCAGACCCGCATGGCCGCGAACCTCCGCGAGCCGACGATCGTCGACGTCGACGCGGGGCACATGGTGATGGTCAGCCGGCCCCGCGAGCTGGCCGAGGTGCTCAACCGGATCTGACCGCAGTGGTCAGGCCACGCCGTCGGCCCACTCGACGCCGGCCCTGTCGGCGAGCGCGGCCGACCACCAGAGATCGGGCCACACCTCGCCGGGGTGGAACCCGGCCCGGGTCGCGTAGTGGTCGGCCTGGCCCCACGACCAGCCCCAGGCCCGGGCGGTCGTGAGCTCCGAGGCATCGCAGCGCAGCAGGCGGGTGAGCTGGAACTCGGTCGGTTGACCGAGCATCCGCTCGAGCGCTTCGATCGGGAACGTCACGCGGCGGGCCTTCCGGGGAGGAACCCCACCGCGGGCGCGAGTGGAGTGCCCCCTTTCTCGCATCGCCGGGTGAACACCACATCGCCAACCCGTGGCGATCGCGTTGCCATTCGCGCACGGAGCTCGGAAGGGGACAGGCGCGGGTCAGCAGTAGGGGTGGGCGAGCGTCAGCATGAAGCGGCCGCCGCCGTCGCACCAGGTCGCGTCGGTCACGAAGCCTGCGGCCCAGAGCTCCTCGCGCACCTGCTCGGGCGTGAACTTCGAGCTGATCTCGGTCCAGAGCTCCTCGCCCGGCTCGAAGCCGACCTCCAGCTCGAGCTCGGGGATGGTGACGCGCTGCTCGTGCCGCGACCGCAGCCGCATCTCGATCCAGCGCTCCTCCTCGTTCCAACGCGCGACGTGCTCGAACGCGTCGGGGTCGAAGTCGGCGCCGAGCTCGTGGTTGAGGACGTGCAGCACATTGCGGTTGAACGCGGCCGTGACCCCGGCCGAGTCGTCGTAGGCCGCGTGCAGGACGTCGCGGTCCTTCACGAGGTCGGTGCCGAGCAGCAACCAGTCGGTGGACCACAGCGCGGCGTCGAGGTCGGTGAAGAACCGGTGGCGCTGCCCGGGGTCGAGGTTGCCGATGGTGCTGCCGAGGAACGCGACGAGCCGGGCGCCGTCGTCCGGCAGGGCCGAGAGGTGCAGCTGGAAGTCGCCGACGATCCCGTGCACCGAGATCGCGGGGTAGAGCGCGGAGAGGGCTTCGGCCGCGTCGCGGAGGGTCTCCTCGCTCACGTCGAGCGGCACGAACGTGCCGAGGTGCCCGCCGCCGTCGAGCGCGTCGAGCAGGATCCGGGTCTTCTCCGACGTGCCCGATCCGAGCTCGATCAGCGTGCGCGCGCGGGTCGTGTCGGCGATCTCGGCCGCGTGCGCGAGGAGGATCTCCCGCTCGGCGCGCGTCGGGTAGTACTCGGGCAGCCGCGTGATCTCGTCGAACAGGCGGCTGCCTTCCTCGTCGTAGAACCAGACCGGCGCGAGCCGCTTCTGTGGCGCGGTGAGGCCGTCGCGCAGTGCGGCGAGCAGGCCCGCGCGGTGGACCACGGGGTCGAGCAGGTTGTCGATGACGACGGCCGCGGGTGCGTCAGGCATCGTCGGCCAGCCTCACGCCGCTGAACGCCCAGCGGGCGCCCGCAGGGAAGAAGTTGCGGTACGTCGGCCGCACGTGGCCGACGGGCGTGGCGCAGGATCCGCCGCGCAGCACGTACTGGTTGACCATGAACTTGCCGTTGTACTCGCCGATGGCGCCGGGCCCGGGCCGGAATCCCGGATACGGCGAGTAGCTGCTCGACGTCCACTGCCACACGGACCCGAAGAGCTGATTGCCGGGGTCGGGTCGGGGATGGAGGACATCGGGATCGAGGAACGGGCCCGTCACCGGTTGTTCCGCGGCGACCGACTCCCACTCGGCCTCGGTCGGCAGGCGGCGGCCCGCCCAGCGCGCGTAGGCGTCGGCCTCGAACAGGCTGATGTGGCAGACCGGCTCGTCGAGATCGAGCGGCTGCTCGCCCGCCAGGGTGAATATCCGCCAACCGGCCGCCGTGCAGCGCCAGTAGAGCGGCGCGTCCCAGTTCTCGGCCACGAGCGTGGACCAGCCCTCCGAGAGCCAGTGCGCGGGCTGGCGGTAGCCACCGTCGTCGATGAACTCGAGCCACTCACGGTTCGTGACCAGGCGGTCGGCGAGCGCGAACGGCTCGAGCATCACGGTGTGCCGGGGCTCCTCGTTGTCGAACGCGAAGCCGCCGCCCGGGTGACCGATCTCGACCGGCCCTCCGGCTCGCTCGATCCACCCGAGCGGGCGGACCGCGTTCAACGCGGGCGCGGGCGTGGTGCGCTCGCGGTACACCGGCAAGAACGGGTGCTTCGACAGCACGTGCTTGATGTCCATCACGATCAGCTCCTGGTGCTGCTGCTCGTGGTGGAGGCCCAGCTCGACGATGGCCGCGGTCTCGGCGTCGATCGGCGCCGACAGGAGCGCGCACATCGCGTCGTCGATGCGTCGGCGGTAGTCGCCGACCTCGGCCGCGCCCGGACGCGACA
>JADGOM010000069.1 GCA_017882925.1 Acidimicrobiia bacterium
CGCGTCGGGATCGACCGGGAACGGCTCCGAGCCGTTGGACGACGTCTCGTGGTCGAGGTCGTCGTCGGCGCGGGTCGTGGCGCGGTACGCGGGCGCCTCTTCCCTGAGCCCGGCCTCGTGCATCACCTGGTCGATGTCGGCCTTGACCGAGTCCTGGAGCTTGCGGAGCTCCTTCATGCCCTTGGCGACGGTCCGCCCCATCTCCGGGAGCCGGTCGGGCCCGAAGAGCAGGAGCGCGACGACGAGAATGACCATCACCTCGAGTGGTCCGAGGCTCATCTCGCTCCCTTCATCACCGGCTGATTCGCACCCGGAACACCGGGTGGATGACCTTGGCGGCCCGACGGGCCGCCGCCACGGCGACGAGTGCCCGGTGGAATGCTACCGCCGGGAGGGTTCCGGACCGGTCGGGCGCAGCACGACCGCGGAGCGGTCGTCGACCCGCAGCGGGGCGAGCGAAGGGCGGAGCGCGGTCCGGAACGCGGCGAACTCGGCCACGTCGGACGCCATCCCGCGGTCGTCGTGGCGCGGGCCGCGGTGGGCCCGACCGAGGTACAGCCCACCGGCGACGGTCGCGCCGATCGTCATCACGACGAACACCGCGATCGGGAGCCACCCGCCGAGGACCGTGACCGCGAGGAGTTGCGGGTCGACCGTCATCGCGGGCTACCCGTGCAGCTCGCGGCGGACCATCTCGCTCAGGGCCGCGAACCAGTCGTCGTCGCGCAGCAGGAGATGGAAGTCGAGCAGGTCGTCGGGCGTGAGCGCCGGGCCGACGCGGGGCTCGAGCAGCTCGGCCGGGCGTCGCCAGACCTGGAGGCGGACCCCGGACGAGACGAGCAGGTCGACGATGCGACGGCTGGCGTCCTTCGCGACCGCCCGTTCGCACGAGGGGCACCGGAAGCAGTACGACCCGGTGTCGTCGTCCGAGCAGACGCGGACCGTCAGGTCGGCGGCCTTGAGCTGCACGTCACCGCAGCTCGGACAGTTGGCTCGGATCGTGGTCACCGTGCGGTACCCCTTCGCTCCGTCATGGCGTACCCATCGGCAGCCCCCGAGGGGTGCTTGAGAAACGGCGAAAGGGTTCACGGAGAGCGGTCGGGAGGGTTCCCGGCCCGGGGCCCCGGGGCCGCGGCCGCCGGGGGCACCGGTTCGACGGCGGGCCGTTCGCCTGGTTGGATCGCGGGCCGTGCCACCCATCACCTTCGCCCACCGCGGGGCCCGCATCGAGGAGCCCGAGAACACCCTCCGGGCGTTCCGGCTGGCGCTCGCCCTGGGTGCCTCCGGCCTCGAGACCGACGCGTGGCTGAGCGCCGACGGCGAGGCGGTCCTCGTCCACGACAACCCGGTCCGGCGCGGGCTCCGGCGCCGCCGGGTCGGCGACCACACCGCGGAGCACCTGGCCGGGTGGGAGATCCCGAGGCTGGCCGACCTCTACGCCGATGTCGGCACCGACTTCGACCTCTCGATCGACGCCGAGGAGCCGGGCGTGGTGGGCCCGATCATCGACGCGGCCCGCGCCGCCGGCGCGGCCGACCGGCTGTGGCTCTGCTCGCCCGACCTCGGGCTCCTGCGCCGGCTCCGGCCCGACGCTCCCGACGTCCACCTCGTGCACTCGCAACGGCGGCGCGCGCTGGGTCCGTCGCTGGAGCGCCACGCGTCCGACCTCGCCGAGGCGGGCGTCGAGGTGATGAACCTGCACCACACCGAGTGGACCAAGGGCATCGTCTCGCTGTTCCACCGCTTCGGGCTCCGGGCGTTCGCGTGGGACGCCCAGGAGACCCGCTACCTCCGCTCGATGATCGCGATGGGCGTCGACGCGCTGTACTGCGACCACGTCGAGCGCATGGTCGCGACGGTGGCCGAGTTCTCGCCCGACGCGTAGCCCGCTCCCGATGCGCGGCCCTCCGTGCACGCCCCAGGCGCGGCTCGACCCCGGGGCGCGGCTGTGCCCTAGAGCGTGCCGACCCGGTTGAGCGGCCAGATCCGGAGGAACACGCGCCCGACGATGAGGCTGCCCTTGATCGCGCCGAAGTACGTGGAGTCCTTCGAGTTCTGCCGGTTGTCGCCGAGCACGAAGTAGTGGCCGGGCGGCACCTTGGCCGTGAACGTGCGCGACTCGGTGCCCTTCGGCAGGTAGGGCTCCGGGAGCAGCTTGCCGTTGATGTAGATGGCGCCGCCCCGGCCCTCGATGGTGTCGCCCGGCATCCCGATCACGCGCTTCACGAGGTCCTTGATCTGCGCGGTCTCCTCCCCCGGCGGGGCCTTGAACACGACGATGTCGCCGCGGTGCACGCTGTGGAGGTCGTAGCTGAGCTTGTTGACGAGCACGCGGTCGCCGACGAGGAGCGTGGGCGTCATCGACTCGGAGGGGATGTAGAAGGCCTCGACGAGGAACGTCTTGATGACGAACGCGATCAGCAGCGCGGCGACGATGAGGCCGCCCCACTCGAGCAGCGTGCGGGTGGTGGACCGCTTGCGGGGCGCGGGCCTGCCGCTTCCGCCGCCGCTCCCGCGTCGGGTGGGGGGTCGGTCGGGTGGGACGACGCCGCCCGATCCGGGGTCGACGGTGGCCACCGCGGTCGACTCGGCCGTCGACGGCAGGAGGTCGGCCGCGGAGTGGGCGGGAGTGGACTGGGCGGGGGCGCTGTCCGCGGGCGTGGGGGCCGCGGGCAGATCGGCTTCGGTCATGCGTCGCTCACGGGGGACATCCTCGCACGGGGATCCACCTGCCCGAGCGCGCCGCCACGACCGGTGGGCTCAGCCGTAGCGGGCCCGGACCCTCCGGGCGGCGTCGGGCCCCACCGTGGTCCACCCGGGAGGCGCCGTCACCTCGGCGTCGGGCCCCAGCCGGAGCAGGATCCGCTCGAGGAAGGCCCGTTCGCTCACCACGAGGACGACGTCCCAGCCGCCGTCGGCCCGGTCGGTCACCGACTCGGTGGGGTACGACTCGGCCACCCACCCGGCGTCGGGGCCGAGCCGGAGGGTGACGCGGGCGTCGTCGGCCCGGGGGTGGAACACGCTCCCGGCGTCGGCGTCGTCGGTGCCGGTGGCCGGGGCCGTGGTGAAGTGCTCCCCCGTCGGGCGGACGCCGCGCACGCGGTCGACGCGGAACATGCGGCGGGCGCCGGCGTCGTGGCAGTAGGCGTCGACGTACCACTGGCCGAACGCGTGGAACACCGACTCGGGGTCGATGCGCCGGGTCGACGTGACGTCGCGGCCGAAGGAGTAGTAGTCGATCTCGACGCGTTCGCGACGGTCGGCCGCGGTGCGCAAGGCGTCGAGGAACGTGCCCCCGCCCACCTGCACCGATACGCCGCGCTCGGTGCCGATCGCGGCCGCGAGCTTGTCGAGCGCGGTCGCGAGCGAGCCGGCCTGGTCGGAGCCGGGCACCGCGAGCAGGGCCTCCCCCGCCGCGAGCAGCCCGAGGCCCTCGTCGGCCGTGAGGCGCAGCGGCCGCGCGAAGTACTCGGCGAAGCGGATCCAGACCCGGCCCTCGACGATCTCCACGTCGATGAGCCGGTCGGGCGAGTACGGCGGGAGCCCGCAGAACGGCAGCAGCTCGAGGTCGCGCTCGAGCTCGTCGGGGGTGACGTCGAAGCGCACGGCCAGCTCGTCGAGAGAGCTGCCCGGATGCTCCGCGATCCAGGGCACCAGCGCGAGCACCCGTTCGAGGCGGGGGCCGATCTGTGGGCGCGGGCTCACGCGGCACCCGCGGCGATCGCGTCGAGCCAGTCGACCATCCGGGTGCGCAGCTCGGGTGGCCCGAGGACCTCGGCCCGATCGAGGAGCCCGAGCACGAACGACAGGAACGCGGCGCGGTTGGTGACGGTGGTGGTGACCACGACCGAGCCGTCGCCGTTGCGGGACTCGACCGCGGCCTCGCCGAGCTCCTCCACCACGAACGCGGCCTGCTCGGCGTCGACGAGGATGCGGGCCTCGACGCTCGGCTCCTCGGAGCCGAAGCGCATCGGGTCGTCGCGCAGGAGCGTCGCGGGATCGAGGCCTTCGGGGACCGTGAACGCGCCGGGCGCGCCGACGGTCACGCCGTCGATGCGGTCGGCCCGGAAGGAACGCGGTCCCTCCCGGTCGTGGTCGCGGCCCACGACGTACCAGTGGCCGCGCCGGAACACGAGGCCGTAGGGATCGAGCCGGCGCGTGGCCCCCCGGTGGGTGAACGTGACGGTCGCGCGCTTGCGGTACGCGTCGAACAGCTCGGCGAGCGCGGGCGTGGTGGGCAGCGACGCGAGCGCGGGCACCGCCTCGCCCTCTTGCCCGCCGATCTTCCACAGTGCGGTGTCGGTGCCCACCCCCGGCAGGCGGACCGCGGTGACCGCCACGTGGATCGCGGCCTGCTCCTCCGGCGTGAGGTCGAGCGCCGGGAGGTAGTACTCGTCGGGCTTGATGCGGTACATCGTCTCCGCGCCCACCGTCTCGACCGAGATCGGCACGCCGATGCCGCGCAGCGTGTCCTTGTCGCGCTCGAACTGGCGCCGGTAGGAGGCCTTCTCCTCCGGGTAGCCGGGCACGTTGCGGACGATCTGCTCGAGCGTGAGCGGCGTGCGGGTGTCGAGCAGGTTCGCCACCAGCGTGGTGAGCCGCTCCAGCCGGTCGGCCATCAGGCGACCGGGATCCGGCCGACCGCGACCACGCCGGCCGCGGCCGCGCACTCGAAGAGCACGGGATCGTCGGCGGCCGGGCGGCCCATCGAGACGATGCGGAGGTCGTGCGCGGCGAAGCGGTCGATGATCCCGGCCGGCGGGACCTCGACGACGTCGTGCCGCGCGCCCAGCCCCGAGGTGACGAGGTCGCGGCGGAGGATCTCCTCGTGCTCGCCGCCCACGAGCGGCAGCGGGATCTCGACCCGCTCGCGGCACGCGATCCGCAACGCGGTCTGCGTGTGGTGCGAGATGCCGAGGTGGCGGGCGCGGGGGTCGGCGAAGCTCGCCCGGAGCACCGCGACCGGCGCGCCGCCGAGCGCGACCGCGGCGTCGAGGATCGGGCCGACCTCCATCCCGGAGAAGCCGAGCCTCGTGTTGGTGCCCACGATGCCCGGACCCATCGCCACGATGGCGACGTCGGCCCGCGCGATGTGGCGGGC
>JADGOM010000070.1 GCA_017882925.1 Acidimicrobiia bacterium
AGGCATCGAGGTCTGGCCCGCCGTACGCACCACTAGGATCACGCCATGCCCCCGTCCTCTTCCTCTTCGTCGCCGCGCCGTGAAGGCAGCGGTTCAGGGTCTCGAGGCCCTGCTCGAGGGCAGGGCAGCGGCCGCAGCTCCGGCAGCGGCCCACGTTCGACCCGTACGGACCGTCGCGCTGACGACGGGCCCGGCCCGACTCGTTCGGGACCGGCGCGGGGGCGGAGCAGCAGCTCGAGCGCGCCCGCATCACGCGGACCACGTCCGCCGGGAAAGGACAGTGGTCGTAGCGGGGGACCGTCGTCGGCACGCGACGGATCGCGGTCGCGCGACGACGAGGCCCGAGGCTCCGGGCGGCCTCCCGCACGAGGCACCCGAACCGCAACCGGTGCGAGTCGAGCGGGTGCACCACGGGGTGCGGCGACGCGGTCCGAGTCCGAGCGGACCGATCGATCGGGACCGCCGGCCCGACGTGGTCCCGGGTCGAGCTCGGCCCGGCCCACGGGGCGCGGTGCGAGCACGTCGTCGAGCGCTGGCGGTCGCCCGCCCCGCCGTGATGACCGTGGGACCGGCGCCGACGACCGGCGTGGTCGGTCGGGACCGTCGGGACCCGTTCGCCGCGATGGCCGGCGCCCGATCCCCGAGGATCGTCAGTCCGGTGAGGCCGGCCCCAAGACCTGGGGGAAGTTGGCTCGCCGAGGCGCCGGGCGTGTCGGCGAGGAGCACCGCGACGGTGCCTCCGCGGCCTGGCGTGAAGCCATGGACGAGGCCGAACGGACCCCGTTCATCGCGCAGCGGGGGATCACGCCCGATGACTGGGTCCGAGACGACGACCTCGAGGAGGAGGCGAACCGCGCCGTCCAGCGCGGGCGCCGACCCGACCGCGTGGCGTCGCCGGGACGGGGCCGGGACGAATCTGAGATCGAAGACGGGGTGCGGGCCGATCTGTCCAAGGCGGTCGGTGCGGTCCGGGTCGATCGGTACGAGCGGCGACTCAAGGATGCTTCTCGGGCGTTCGAGGGCGAGCGCTTCACGGATGCTGCGCGCATCCTGCGCAAGCTCGCCGACGAGGCGCCGACGGCGGCCAGCGTGCGCGAGCTGTACGGGCTGACGCTGTACCGACTGGGCCGGTGGCGCGCGGCCGCAAAGGAGCTCGAGGCGTTCCGGCTGCTGGGCGGGTCGACCGAGCAGCATCCGGTGCTGGCTGACTGCTACCGGGCGCTCGGTTCGCACAGCAAGGTCGACGAGCTGTGGGACGAGTTGAAGGCGGCATCACCGGGGGCTGATCTCGTCACTGAAGGTCGAATCGTCACGGCCGGCTCGCTGATCGACCGGGGCGAGGTGGGCGCCGCCGTCTCGCTGCTCGAACAGGGCTTCACCTTCCCGAAGCGGGCCAAACCGCATCATCTGCGCCGCGCCTACGCGCTGGCTGATGCCTACGAACGGGCGGGAGATGTCATCCGCGCCCGCGAGCTGTTCGGCCGGGTGGTCGCGGCCGACCCCGACTTCGCCGACGCCCGCCGTCGCCAGCGAGCCCTGCGCTGATTCTTCCGGTGCTGGCCACTCCATGGGGGCGGGCCCGGCTTGGTCGGTGAACGTGGGCGCCCGGGGTGGAGCGCCCTTCGACGACCTACGCTGCCGCGGTGATCGACCGCGGGTTCACGCACGTCGCGTTCACGATCCGTGACGCGGATGCCAGCATCGACTTCTACGCCCGCTACGGCGGGTTCCAGCTGATCCATCGTCGCTCCGATCCGGACACCGGTCGTCGGGTCCTCTGGCTGAGCGATCTCACCCGACCGTTCGCACTCGTGCTCATCGAAGATGTGGATCCCGCGTTCCCGCTTGCCGGTTCGAACCACCTGGGCATCGGCGTGCGCGACCGCAGCGAGGTCGATCGGCTCGCCGCCCTGGCTCGCGACGAAGGTCGGTTGGTGCTCGCGCCCATCGATTCGGGGCCGCCGGTCGGCTACTGGGCGATCATCAGGGACCCCGACGGACACCAGCTCGAGGTGAGCTTCGGCCAGGAGGTCGCGCTCGCCATCGAAGATCCGACGATCGGGCTCGGACCGCCGCGCTGACCAACGGTGTGCGCTCAGCCGGATCGCGGCTGATCTTGGCTGTCGCACCCCCTTCGTACGATGGCTCCACGCCTCAACGCTTCCCCGATCGACGGCGGCCTCTCGCACCGGCGCGCGGCCGCGAGAAAGCGTGTTGCGATGAACCTCGTGGTCCTCGAAGGTGCGGTGATCCGTGATCCCGACGAGCGCCAGCTCGCCAACGGGCAGGTGGTCCTGTCGTTCGATCTGGCGGTGTCGTCGGACGTCGGCCCACCCGAATCCGTTCCGATCTCGTGGCCCGAACCGGATCGGCGCATGGCGATCGCCGGCGGGCTCGACCTGATCGTGGTCGGCCGTGTGCGCCGTCGGTTCTTCCGGGCCGGCGGCACCACGCAGAGCCGCACCGAGGTGGTCGCGGCGCGGGTGGTGCCGGTTCGCCAGCGGGTCCGGGCCCGGACC
>JADGOM010000071.1 GCA_017882925.1 Acidimicrobiia bacterium
CCCTCGGGGAGGTTGAGCGCCATGCCGTTCTTCAGGTCGTTGGTGGAGATGTTCACAGGACCAGCACTTTCGGGGCCAGGGTCAGGGGGTCGGAGCCGGTGTCGGTGACGACGAGGGTGTCCTCGATCCGGACACCGCCGATGCCTGGGAGGTACACACCGGGCTCGACGGTCACCACGTGGCCGGAGGCCAAAGTAGCACTCGAGGTGCTGGCCACCCGCGGGTCCTCGTGGATCTCGAGCCCCACTCCGTGGCCGGTTCCGTGGGCGAAGGCCTCCCCCCAACCCGCGGCGACGATGACCTCGCGGCACACGTCGTCGACCGCGGCGGCGGTGACCCCCTCGCGCACGGCGTCGCGGCCGAGCTGCTGGCTCTCGATCACGACGTCCCACATGTGCCGCGCCTCGGGGCTGGGCTCGCCCACGCTCACCGTGCGGGTCATGTCGGAGCAGTAGCCGTCGACGATGCACCCGAAGTCGATGACGACGAGCTCGCCCCGCTCGATCGGGCGCGTGGACGGCCGGGCGTGCGGCTTGGCGCCGTTGGGGCCCGCGGCGACGATCGGGTCGAAGCTGTTGCCGCTCGCGCCCCGGTCGCGCATCGCGTGCTCCAGGGTGATCGCGAACTCCTGCTCGGTGGGGCCCTCGGCGAGCAGCGGCAGCAGCTCGGCGAGCGCGTCGTCGGCCACCGCGCACGCGGCGCGGATGCGTGCGATCTCCTCGGGCTCCTTGGTGATGCGCAGCCCCTCGACCAGGTGCTCGGTGGCGACGAGCTCGGAGCCCGCGAACCAGTCGGCGTACGTGCGCTGCTGGGCCCACGTGACCCCGTGCGCCTCGAGGCCCAGCCGGGTGACACCCGAGTCGGCGAGCGCGCGCGCGAGGACATCGCGCGGGCTCGACCCGGTGGCCGTGATCGCGATCCGCGCGTCGACGCCGGCCGCCTCGAGCTGCTCGGCGGCCTGGGTGCGGTAGCGACCGTCGGTGACGAACAGGAGCTCCTGACCGGTGACGAGCACGACGCCGGCCGAGCCGGTGAATCCCGTGAGGTAGCGGACGTTGGGGAGCCGGGTCACGAGCAGGGCGTCGACGTCGGTGCCGGCCTCGAGGGCTCCGCGCAGTCGGCCCGCCCGCGCGCCGGTGCGCATCGGGGGCAGGACCGAGAGGTCGGCCGTGCTCATCCTGCGGCTCCGGCGAGCTTCGCCACCGCGGCCTCCACCGCGAGGCGGTATCCCGACCGGCCGAAGCCCGCGATGGAGCCCGTGACGAAGGGCGCGATCACCGACGCCCGGCGCCACTCCTCGCGCGCGGCGGGATTCGAGATGTGGAGCTCCACCTTCACGCCCTCGAACGTGGCCAACGCGTCGGCCAGCGCGTACGAGTAGTGCGTGAGCGCGCCCGCGTTCACGATCACCGCCGCGCATCGGTTGCGCGCGCCGTGGATCGCGGTCACGAGCTCGCCCTCGTGGTTGCTCTGGAGGTCTTCGAGCTCGTAGCCGAGCTTGGCCGCGGCGTCGCGGGTGTCGCCCACGCAGTCGGCGAGCGTGGAGGTCCCGTAGATCTGGGGCTCGCGCTCGCCCAGCAGGTTGAGGTTGGGTCCGTTGAGCAACAGGATCACGGGCATGCCATCAGCCTTTCACGCACGGATGCCGACCGCCGCGAAGGCGGCGTCGAGCGCGACGGTGGGTGGGTCGTCGACGAGCTCGACCCCCTCCGGGCCGTCGAGGACGAACGTGAGCCGCCCGCTCGACTTCTTGTCCCGCCGCATCAGCGCGAGCAGCTCGGAGCGGTCGAGCGGCGCGTCGGCCGGCACCCGGGTCTGCAGCCCGAGCGCGGCGAGCAGCGCGATCTGCGCGTCGGCCTGCTCCGGGTGGATGCGCTCCATCGCGGCCGCGAGCCGGGCCGCGAACACGAGGCCGATGGCGACGGCCTCGCCGTGCAGCAGCCCGTAGCCGCCCGCGGTCTCGAGCGCGTGTGCGAGCGTGTGGCCGAGGTTGAGCGTGGCGCGCGTGCCCCGCGTCTCGTGCTCGTCCTCCACCACGACGCGCGCCTTGAACGCCGCGCACCGCGCGACGACCCGCGTCACCGTCTCCGGGTCGCGGGCGACGACCGCGGCGGACTCGGTCTCCAGGATCGTGCACAGCTCGTCGTCACCGAGGAACGCGTACTTCGCGACCTCACCCAGCCCCGCGTCGAACTCGCGCGCCGGCAGCGTGCCGAGCACGGTCGGGTCGGCGAGCACCGCGATCGGCTGGTGAAACGCGCCGACGAGGTTCTTGCCCTCGGGGAGGTTGACGCCGGTCTTGCCGCCGATCGCGGAGTCGACCATCGCGAGCAGCGTGGTGGGAACCTGTACGACCGCGATGCCCCGGTGGTACACCGCGGCCGCGAAGCCGGCAGTGTCGCCGACGATTCCGCCACCGATGGCGACGACCACGTCGTTGCGGCGGACACCGAGCTGGGCGAAGCGGCGGCAGAGGCGTTCGACCGTGCCGAGGCTCTTGGCCGCCTCGCCGTCGTCGACGTGCTCGACCCCGCCGACCACGAGGTGCTCGTTGCCGCGTCGCTCGAAGAGGTCGATCACGTTGGCCACGTGCGGCAGCATGATCGCGGTCTGGGTCACGAACATGGCCCGGCCCCGACCGCGCAGGAGATCGGGAAGCCGCTCGATCGCACCGACGCCGACGGTGACGCCGTACTCCCGACCCGGCAGCCCGACCGGGATCGTGACCGGCCCGGCGGAATCGGGGCTCACGACGACGCCCCGAGCGCGGGGCGCAGCCGGTCGAGAACATCCGAGACGACGTCGGCGACCGCGCGGCCCCCGGTGTCGACGGTGGCGTCGGCCGTCGCGGCGTAGGCGTCGGCGCGGAGCGCGGCGATCCGCTCGAGGCTGCCGGGACCACCCGACGCGAGCAGGGGACGGCCGGAGTCGGGACCCACGCGCCGGTGCAACTCGTCGGTCGGGGCCTGCAGCCAGACCACGAATCCGGCGTGACGGAGCTCGCGGCGGTTGTCGGGGTCGACGATCGCGCCGCCGCCGCAGGCGATGACCACCGGCACCGGCGCGGCGCACGCGTCGGCGACGGCCTGCTTCTCACGTGCCCGGAACCCGGCCTCGCCTTCGAGCCGGAACAGCTCGGTGACGGTGAGGCCGCCGGCGTTGGCGGAGACGAGGTCGTCGGTGTCGACGAACGGCCGGCCCAACGACACCGCGCAGGCGCGACCGACCGTGGTCTTGCCGACGCCCATCATGCCGATGAGCACCAGGTGCTTCGGCCGGTCAGCGGGGGGCGAGGCGGCCATGGGTCACGGGAGTCGGGTCATGACAGCGACGCGATGTAGCCGGCGTGGTTGCGGGTGAACTCGGCGAGCGAGTCGCCCCCGAACTTGCGCAGTGCTTCGTTGGCGAGCACGAGCGCGACCATCGTCTCGGCCACGACGCCGGAAGCCGGGACCGCGGTCACGTCGGTGCGCTCCTTGAACGACACCGTCTCCTCCTTGGTGACGGTGTCGACCGTGCGCAGGGTCGGCCGGTTGAGCGTGGCCAGCGGCTTCATGAACACGCGGGCGACGAGCAGCTCGCCGGTGGTCATCCCGCCCTCCACGCCGCCGGAGCGGGTGGTCTCGCGCCGGTAGTCGTGCTGCTCCGCGTCCCAGAGGATCTCGTCGTGGGCCTGGCTCCCCCGCCGGCCCGCGGTCTCGAAGCCTTCGCCCATCTCGACGGCCTTCATGGCCTGGATGCTCATGAGCGCCTGCGCGAGCAACCCGTCGATGCGGCGGTCCCAGTGCACGTGCGAGCCGAGGCCGGGCGGTACGCCGTAGGCGAGCACCTCGACGACGCCGCCGAGCGAGTCACCCTCCTTGGCCGCGGCCTTGATCGCCGCGACCATCGCGGCCTCCGCCGCGGGGTCGAAGCAACGCACCTGCGACGCGTCGACCGCGTCGAGGTCGCCGGGGCCCGGGCGCAGGCCGGCGGTGGCGCGCGCGTCGCCCATCTGGATGACGTGCGACAGGACGCTCGTGCCGAGGTGCGAGAGCAGCTCCTTGGCGAGCACCCCGGCGGCGACGCGGGCCGCGGTCTCGCGCGCCGAGGCGCGCTCGAGCACGTTGCGGGCGTCGTCGAAGCCGTACTTCTGCATGCCGACGAGGTCGGCGTGGCCGGGGCGGGGCTGGGTGAGCGGCTTCTCGGTGACGCCGGGCGCGGCCGACATCTCCTCCTGCCACTTGGGCCACTCGGAGTTGTGGATGACCAAGGAGACCGGCGAGCCGAGGGTGGCGCCGTGCCGGACCCCGCCCACGATCTCGAGGTCGTCGCGCTCGAAGCGCTGGCGCGGGCCGCGGCCGAAGCCGAGCCGACGGCGGGCGAGCTCGCGATCGAACGTCTCGATGGTGATGGGCATCCCGGCCGGAAGCCCCTCGACGACGACAACGAGAGCCGGCCCGTGGGACTCCCCGCCGGTCAGGAAGCGCAACATGCGCCGTTCCTCTCACTCGGGGAAGCCCCATCGTAACGGCGCGATCCGGGCCGACCCTGAGGGTTCGGCGGTGCGGCGCGGTTCCCCGGAAGTACGGGCTACTTGACCGCGGTCTCGCCGACGCAGACCTGGAAGGGCGAATCGCCGTAGACGAAGGTGCCGCAGCGGTCGGTGAGGCTCAGGAGCCGGTAGCTCGTCTCGAAGGTCTGGCCGACGACGACCGTGTCCGTCTTGTCGCCGAGCTTCACGCTGGCGGCGGGCATCCCGAATGCGGTCTGGATGCTCACGAGCTGGACGGTGACGGCCTTGATCGTCTTGAGGCTCTTGTCGAGCGAGGTGGGAAGGCCCGAGGCCGAGGCCGGGGCCGGGGCCGGGGCCCCGATCACATTGGGAGGCGTGGTGATCGCCGGGGTGAAGGTCGTGCCCGTCGGGGCGGTGTCGGCGGTGCCCGACGTGGTGATCGTCGTCGCGCCCGTGGTCCCGCCCGTCGTTCCGCCGGTGGTGTCGGCCGCGGGCGCGACGTACTTGGGGAGGAAGGGGTTGGTCACGATGTCGACCGAGACCCCGCCACCCGGGACGGAGGACCCGCCCGTCGCCGAGGTGGTGGTCGAGGGCGACGGCGTGGTCGCGGCGATGCCGGGCAGCGTCGTGCTCGTGGCCGAGTTGGAGCCGCCGCCGGAGTCGAGCACGAAGTGCCACAGCGCGAAGGCGAGCACCAGCGCGCCGAGCACGCCGAGCAGGACGATCGCCCGTCGGTTCTGTCCGGCCATCAGTTGTTCCTTGTCGTCGTGCCGGTCGCGGCCGTCGTGGCGGTGGCCGCCGTGGTGGCGGTGGGCGTGACTCCGGTCGTGCCGCCGGCGGCCGCGTTCACCGGCGGCGCGGCGCGGGTGAACATGCGGGCGGAGAGCCCGACGGTGAGGACCGGCGAGCCGTCGGCGGAGAAGATGCTCGAGCTCGTGCCGGACGCCGGGGTCCCCGACGTCGTGCTGCCCGTGGTTCCCGAGCCCGCGCTCACGTTGACGGAGTCGACGATCACGAGCCGGTCGATCGACTTCGTCGCCGACGCGTCCTGCTGCAGGTCGCGGAGGTAGTCGAGCAGCTGGAAGAAGCCGGCCTGGATCTGGATCTGGAGCGCGATCGTCGTGGGCGCGCCCGCGACCGCGGCCGGCGGGCTCGGGTTGATCGAGATCCAGTTGACGCCCGACTCGGTGGCGATGTCGTCGGCCTGGAGGATGAACTGCGCGAGGTCGGGCTCGGCCGGGACCTCGGCGTCGATCTTCGCCTTCTGCGCCTTGAGGTCGGTGACGTTGACGCTGCGCAACGCCCGCAGCTGCGAGTCGAGCGAGGTGAGCGTGGCGTTGGCGGTGTCGGCGCGCTTGTTGGCGCTGGAGACGTCGTCACCGATCGGCTTGTAGAGGAGGAAGAACCACGCGAGGAGCGCGACGACGGTGAGGGCGGCCACGACGATCAGCGGTTGGCGCTTCACCGCGTCGTCCCCGATCCGGCCACCGGTGCAGTGGTCGTGGTGGGGGCCTGCGCCGCATCCGCGCCGAGCACGGCGCGGGCCCGGGCCGACAGGGCGCCGGGGCCGATGAGCGCGTTGGACGAGAAGTTGACGATCGATCGGGTGCCGATGGCGCCCTTCGCGACCGACGGAACCCAGGGGTCGGCGATCGAGGCGCCGTTGTCGAAGCCGATGTTGGTGAGCCACTGGGCCACCGACGGGAAGTCGAAGCCGATGGCGGCGACGGTCATCGTGCCGCTGAGCGCGCCCGAAGTCGCGGCCGGTGCCGTGGTGACGGTCGGCGTCGCACCGGTGGTGGTCGTCGTGGTCCCGGCGGTCGTGGTGGTCACCCCGCCCCCGACGGTGGGTGTGGTGGGCGCGACCGGGGCCGCGACCACGGGCGGCGTCACGGTCCCGATGAACGACGTGAGCCAGACGTCCTGCGGCGTGACTTGACCGATCTTGCCGAGGAGCGACGCCCACGACACGTCGGTCGAGTAGAGGCCCTTCACCTCGGTCTGCACCGTCTGGATGTCGGACTGCGCCTGCTGCACGTCGCTCAACGCGGTGAGCTGCTGCTGCTTCGTGGCCACCGAGGCCTCGGCGGTGGCGGCCTTCTTGCGGGCGTCGTCGCGGTCCTTCTGGTGGAGGAACGTCAGCGCGGCGGCCCCCAGCAGGAGGACGAGGGCCACCACGATCGCCGGGACGAGGCCACGCGGCCGGTTGCTGGCGCCGCGCGCGGAACCGCCCGGCAGGAGGTTGATGCGCCGGCCCGCCGCGAGGCCGCCGAGGCCGATGCCGACCGGCACCGCGAGGTACGGGTCGAGGTTCGGCAGGTCTTCCCGCGGGAACCCGATGTCGCCGACGGTGAGCCCGGCGCGCGGCCGGCCCTCGACGACCTCGACGCCCGTGAGCTGCGCGAGCTGCGGACCGAGGCCCTCGAGCTGCGCGCCACCGCCGGTGATGACGACCTGGCGGATCTCGGTCGCGCCGGGCTGGGTGCGGTAATAGTCGATCGAGCCCCGGATGTCTTCGAGGAGCGCGTCGGTGGGCCCGGCCATGGCCTGGCGTGCGGGGGCGAACTCGACGCCCGCCGCGCTCCCTTGGCGCTTCAACGCCTCCGCGGCCTCGGGGGCGATGTTGAGCGCCTCCGTGATCGCGTCGGTGAACGCGCGGCCGCCGGTGCCGAGCACGCGCACGAAGCGGGGCACGCCGCCTTCGTGCACGACGACCACGGTGACGCCGGCCCCGACCGAGACGATCGCCTCGGCGCCCTCGTCCCCGAGTAGGACGTTGCGGCCCAGGCTGCGGACGAGCGCGAGCGGCACGAGGTCGACCGCGCTGACCCGCAGGCCCGCCGCGCGGACCGCGCCCACCAGCCGGCCGACGTTCTCCGCCGGCGCCGCCGCAAGAAGGACCCGGGTGAGCTGCTGGCCCTCGGGCCCAGGGACCGCCTCGAGGGTCTGGAAGTCCATGACCGCGTCGGCGAGCGGGATCGGGATGAGCTCCTGGGCCTGGAACTGGAGCGCGCCCTTGAGGTCGTCGTCCGACATGGTCGGCAGGTCGACCAGCCGCACCACCACGCGGGGACTGGCGATCGCGATGCGGACGTCGCCCCGCTTGAGCCCGAGCTCCTTCCAGAGCCGGGTGATCGCGGCCGTGACCGCGGCGGCGTCGACGATCTCGCCCTCGCGCATGGCGTCGGGCGGCAGTGCGACCTGGCCGAACGCGCGGAGGACCGGCGGGTCACCGGGCTCGATCTCCGCGACGCGGACGGCGTTGGTCCCGATGTCGAGACCGATGAGCCGGCGGGCCATCAGCCCTCACCCCCGACCACTCGCGCGTCGAGGTAGGCGTCGAGGTCGTTCTGGCGGATGCGGAAGTGCTTGCCGACCCGGATCGCGCGCAGGTCACCGCCGTTGATCAGGCGGTAGACCGTCATCGAGGAGACGCGCATCGCGGCGGCGACCTCACGCACCGTCAACAA
Source organism: Acidimicrobiia bacterium (assembly GCA_017882925.1). Classification (GTDB taxonomy): domain Bacteria; phylum Actinomycetota; class Acidimicrobiia; order IMCC26256; family Chersky-534; genus Chersky-534. The sequence continues at coordinate 7,966 of JADGOM010000071.1, forward strand.
CGCAGGCCCCATTGGCGCGGGGGTGGCCACTCGCATTCCCTCCGTCAACTCGAGCAACAGTAAGAGTCAGGGCGAACAATCGTCAACATGAGCCCCACCTTGAGACAAAGACCCCATCTACCTCAAGAAACACACGCGTGTCATTCACGTCGAGGGTCGGAGCATTCGGCAGAACGGCCGCGCCCGCACCGCGTGGGCCCTCCGACGCCACGGCCCCGAGCGCCCCGGGAGCCGGCCGGGTCAGCTCGAGGTGCCCAGGTACCAGTCGAGGATCGACTGGCCCCAGAGCAGCGCGACGAACGTACCGACGAACAGGAACGGACCGAACGGCACCCGCGTCTTGCGGCCCGACTTGGTGACCACCACGAGCAGCAGGCCGACCACGGCGCCCGTGAGGAAGCCGAGGAAGAGGCCCAGGAACACCGCGCCGAGGCTGATCCAGCCCAGCACGAGCCCGAGCGTCCAGCTCAGCTTCACGTCCCCGAAGCCCATGCCCCGCGGGTAGATCACGTGCACGATGAACATGAAGAGGAATGCCGCCAATCCGCCGATGACGGCGCGCAGCAATCCCTTCCAGTCGTCGTCGCCCAATGCGGCAAGTGCGAGGAGCGGAACCATCGCAATCGACAGCGGGTAGACGATCCGATTGGGCAGCAGGAAATGCTCGAGATCGATGATCGAAAGCGCCAAACCGGCCGCGGTGAACACCAGGTATGCCGGCAGCACCCAGGAGTCGGCGTACTGCGACGCGATGACCCCGAACAGGACCGCACAGCCGAGCTCCACCAGCGGGTAGCGCGGTGAGATCCGGGCGCCGCAGCCCCGGCACCGCCCGCGCAGCGCCAACCACGAGACGACCGGGATGTTCTCCGCCGGCGTGAGCTCCCGCTCGCAGCTCGGGCAGTGCGAGCCCGGCCGCACGACCGACTCCTTGCGCGGCACGCGCCAGATCACGACGTTGAGGAACGAGCCGACCAGCAGGCCGAGCAGGGTGCAGACCGCGACGATGTAGGGCGTGGAATCGGTCACGGCGGCGAGGGTAGACGGGTGGACGCACGGCGTCGGTCATCCCGACGCCCGGCGCACGACCGCAACCGGCTCCCACGGGAGTCGTGGCGGTGGTGGCGCACACCCGGGTACACACGTTCACTCGCTCCTCTCCGGCAACATTCGCTCTCACCCTTGGAGACGTGACACAACCCCGGCGCGGGCGTCGGGGTCGGTGGGGTGAGGTCCTGGGTTCGCGCGTGCGCGCGTCGGGGGAACGTCATCGGACGGAGAGCGGACTCGACGGGTCCGGGGAGCGAGCTCCCCGGACCCACACGTCGAGCTACTCGGTCGTCGCTGTTACCACTGCTGTGCGTAGGTGATGCCAGCCGCAGTGGTCGGGTCCGTCGGCGGCACACAACCGCCCGCCGCCGGATTGGCGGTGAAGGTACCGAACTCGGTACCCGGTCCGGCCACGTTGTCCCGGATCACGAAGCACTTGCCGGAGTTGGACAGCGCCGCCATGGCGATGACCCCGGCCGTCTCCGAGACCGAGACGCTCTTCGGGCCCGCTGAGCCCGTACCGATCGCCTCGAACTTGAGGCTCGGCTCCACTGCCGTGAGAGCAGCGGGAGTCGCGTCGGTGTACTTCTCACTGTCGGTGTAGATGGTCTTGGCCGCAGTGAGCGAGTTGCGAAGGCTCGATTCGGCGCTCTTGTCCTGGGCACGCGAACGCGCACCGAGGAAGGTCGGGATGGCGATGGCAATCAAGATGGCAATGATCAGCACCACGACCATGAGCTCGATGAGCGTGAAACCCTCGTCGGAATCCTTCTTCCGCTTCAGGCCGCCTAGGGCTTGCTTCATGCTTACCCCCTTTAGGGTGTGTGGGTTATGAGCGCGAGCAATGCCTCGCCGCTCGAACCCACCCCGGACGACTCGACGTTGAGCCGCCCAAACCCTGGGGTCAGGTCCTCCTGGTAACCCGGCTGGCCTGGCCGGCGCGTCGTGCGCCGGTCATCGGCCCCGTGGCTTTGCGCCCCCGCCTTCCGACGGGTTTGCCTTTGCTGAGGAGTCCACTCGCACCGAGTTGATCGGCGCTGAGCGTGAAAAAACTTGAGCGATCCGACCACGTTCCGTGGCAGTTTCTCCACTTTTCTGCGGGGCCACCGGACGCGGTTTCGTCCCGTGCGCGCGAAGCGGATCGACGCAGGTGATGCGGATCGCGGTACGTGCGCCGGGGAGCCGACACGCGGCGCTCCGGCGACCCGGAGCGCCGCGTCCGCTCAGGTGAAGATGCTGACGCCGCCGGGGCCGACGAGCAGCCCGAGGACGATGAGCGCGATGCCGTAGAGCAACGCACCGCGGAACATGGCGACGATGCCCGAGATCACGAGGATCACGGCGATCAGCCAGAGGATGAACAGCAACGGAGTGCCTCCCAGCCGGTCCCCGGACGGTCCGGAGTGCGCCCGAGCCTGCCCGCGGCCGTCGCGCGGTAAACCCGTGCCGCCGGAACCTGTGGCCGGAGCCCGGCCCACAGGTCCCGGCGATCGGGGCCCGGTGTTTCTCGGCGCGTGGAGCGGGTATGCGCACTCCATGTCCGCTTCCCCACGTCTCCCTGAACCCCGCGGCCCGCTGTCGTCGGCCCTCTTCGCGCGCCTCGGCGGCGGCTCGGGGGCACTGCCGGCCCCGGGACCGGACGCCGAGCCGCTCTCCGGCGACGACCTCCACCTCGCGCTCCACTGCAGCTACGAGCTCGCCTACCGAGGCTTCGCCGGCGTCGACGACCGGTACGAGTGGGACCTCGAGCTGCTCCGCTTCCGCCAAGGCCTCGAGGACGCATTCGAACGCGCGCTGCGGGCCGAGGGCCCGAACCGGCCGGCCGGCGGCGAACGCCTCGATCCGCGGGTGGAGCTCACGCGGCTCGCGACCGAGCCCGCGGGGCCGTCGCTCTCGACGTGGGTCGCCGAGCGGGCCGACCGGGTCCAGCTCCAGGAGTTGCTGATCCACCGGTCGGCGTACCAACGCAAGGAGGCCGACCCGCACTCGTGGGGACTGCCCCGCCTCGACGGGCCCGCGAAGTCGGCCTTCGTCGAGATCCAGACCGACGAGTACGGGGACGGGCGTCCGGGCCAGGCCCACGCCGACCTCTTCGGCGTGACGATGGCCGACTTCGGCCTCGACCCGGCGTACGGCGCGTACACCGACGGGCTCCCGGGCTCGACGCTGGCCACCGGGAATCTCATCAGCCTGTTCGGGCTGCACCGCCGGCTCCTCCCGTGCCTGATCGGGCACCTCGCGCTGTTCGAGATGACGTCGGTCGGCCCCATGGGCCGCTACGTGCAGGCGATCCGCCGCCTGGGCGGGAGCTCGGACGCGCAGCGGTTCTACGCGGTGCACGTCGAGGCCGACGTCCGCCACGCGGAGATCGCGCGGGACCGGCTGGTCGGCGGCTACGTCGACGAGCACCCGGAGCACGCGGGCGAGGTGGGCTTCGGCGCCCGGGCCCTGCGCGCGGTCGAGGGCCGGTTCGCCGGCCACCTCCTCCGGGCGTGGGAGGCGGGCCGGTCGTCACTGCGACCCGCCGCGCTCGCCGGCGCGGTGTAGCGGTCGTCGGCCCGCCCGCGTCGATCCCGCGGGGATCCTGGCGCGCCGGCCTGCTCGCGGGTTGACTCGCGGTCTCATCCACAGAACCCGAGGAGCGCGGTCCGATGATCGAAGCCCGAGGTGTGATCGCCCGGTTCAGCGATTCGACCGAGCAACGCGTGCACGCGTGGTCGGACGACGGCACGCCGCTGGTGCTCGGATCCGCCGGTCTCGAGCCGGCGGAGCGCGCGGGCGACTACGAGCTCTTCGACGTCGGCGTCTCCACCGTCATCGGCGGCGGCGGTTGGATGGTGCACGGTGTGACCGAAGCCGACGAGGACGGCGAGACCAGCCACTACATCCAGCCGGTCGTCGCGTGGCGGGTCGACGAGGACGGGACCGGCGAGCCGCTCGTCGCCGACGCCGACGGGACGGTCGTCCCCGGACGCGGCCCGGGCGTGCTCGGCTACTTCCACCCCAACGAGGACGAGCATCCCGCCCACTGACGCGCGGCGCGCCCGCGTACGCGCCCGACGGACGGAGGCGTGCGGACGCGATGATGCCGGGCCCGGAGGCCCGGCATCATCACCGCCTTGGTAGGGCCGAGGAGATCTACTCGGCGGATCCGCTCAACACCGGAGGAGCGACGGTGGCACCCGTGCCCCCGGTGGTGGACCAGCCCGTGTAGGCCGTCTCCGGGTGGTAGGCGGGCGCACCGTGGTCGTGGATGTCGAGCCCTTCGAGCTCGCCTTCCTCGCTGATCCGGAGCAACCCGAACGCCTTGATCAGGTACATGAGCGCGAACCCGGATGCGAGCGTCGCACCGGTCATCACCGCGCTCCCGGTGATCTGGGCGACCAGCTGCTTGCCGCCACCTCCGTAGAACAGGCCGCTGATCTTGGTGGAGGTGTCTGCGCCCAGCTGCCCGGGGAGTCCGTAGCTGCCGGTGGCGAAGAGCCCGAGGCTCAACGTCCCCCAGATCCCGGCGAACCCGTGCACCGCGACGGCCCCGATCGGGTCGTCGACTCGAATCCATTCGATGAAGTCGATCGCGAGCACACAGACGATGCCGGCGACCGCCCCGATCATCACCGCCCCGAACGGCGAGACCCAGTAGCAGGGACAGGTGATGGCGACGAGCCCGGCCAGGAAGCCGTTGGTCGTGATGCCGATGTCCCACTTCTTCGAGCGGGGGAACACCATGAACATCGCGATCAGCCCGCCGGCGCATGCGGCCAACGTCGTGTTGGCCGACACCCGGCCGATGCCGTTGTAGTCGAGGGCACTGAGCGTGCTGCCCGGGTTGAAGCCGTACCAACCGAACCACAGGATGAGACCGCCGAAGGCGGCGATCACCATGTCGTGACCCGGCGGGAGGCCTCCACCGTCCCGCTTGAACACCCGACCGAGCCGCGGCCCGAGGGCGATGGCTCCGGTCAGGGCGAGCATGCCACCGACGGTGTGCACCACGGTGGAACCCGCGAAGTCACGGAACGGCGTGTTGAGCGTGGCGAGCCAACCATTGGGACCCCAGACCCAGTGGCCGAGAATCGGGTAGATGAGTCCGCTGACGCCCAGGGAGTACAGCAGGTCGCCCTTGAAGGCGGTACGACCGACCATCGCGCCCGAGACGATCGTGCTCGCCGTGTCGGCGAACGCGAACTGGAAGATCCAGAACGCCAGGAACGAGACACCGGTCGTCTCGTACGTGGCGGGGATGTTCTGCAGGAAGAACCAGTGGTAGCCGATCCATCCGTTGCCGTGGCTGAACATGAACGCGAAGCCGATGGCCCAGAACAGGATCCCGCAGAGGCAGGTGTCCACGATGCACTCGGCGAGGATGTTGCCCGCTTCCCGAGTTCGGGCGAAGCCCGCCTCGAGCATCATGAACCCGGCCTGCATGCAGAACACCAGGAACGCCGCGACCAGGGTCCACGACGTGTTGACGGCGTTGACGATGTCCAACGTCTTCGCCACCGGTGCCGCTTGCAGCCCGGCTGCACTGGCAGTGTTGCTGAAGAACCAGGTAAAGGCGAAGAGACCCCCAAGTGCGAGTCCCATTCCCAACATCTTCCCGGAGAGGTACGCGTAGAAGAACCTACGCGATTCTCGTTGACGGATAGTGGCGCGCATTCGAGTGATCATGCGAGCGAAGTTACGAGCGCGGCATTACCGCTTCATGTGACGGACGTTTCCGTGCATCGACACGTGCATGACGCCAATCTGACCGCGCCCACGGGGCGCCTGATCCGCATGCAGACGCATGGGCCCGCATCGGACGACGCGCGGCGGAACGCGCACCGGCCCGCCCCCTGACGGGGCGGGCCGGGCTCGTTCGGGTCGATCGACGGCGCTCGCGCGCCGTGGCGGGACGCAGGTTCAGACGGCTTCGTCGCCGAGCTCGCCGGTGCGGATGCGCACCGCACTCTCGACGTTCAGGATCCAGATCTTGCCGTCACCGATCTTGCCGGTGCGGGCCGACGTCGCGATCGCGTTGGCGATCTTGTCGGCGTCACCATCGGTGCTCAGCACCTCGATGCGGACCTTGGGCAGGAAGTCGACCTTGTACTCACCACCGCGGAAGACCTCGGAGTGCCCCCGCTGGCGGCCGTGGCCGCGCACCTCGGTGATCGTCATCCCGTTGACATCGAGGTCGTGGAGCGCAGCCGTGACGGCGTCGACCTGATGCGGTTTGATGACGGCGACGACGAGCTTCATGGTTCTCCTCTCGTCCGGCAATGACGCCGAAGCGAACGCGAAGGGATGTGCGGAAGTGGCATCAGGGTAACGAACCGCTTGTCGCGTGGACAATGCACGCGCGTGAACGTCGGACCTCACATACCTGACCGACTGATGACAAGTCTCGCCGGATCCGGCCCTACTTGATCAGCTTGATGATGTTGAACATCGGCAGGTACAGGGAGATGATCATGCCGCCCACGACGATGCCCATGAACACCATGAGCAGGGGCTCGATGAGGCTCGTCAGCGCGTCGACGGTGGCCTCGACCTCCTGGTCGTAGAAGTCGGCGATCTTCTCCAGCATCTCGTCGAGGGCGCCCGTCTCCTCCCCCACCGCGATCATCTGCACCACCATCGGCGGGAACACGTCGTGCTGCTCCAGGGGCCGGCTGATCGTGTCACCGAGCTTCACCGCGCGCTGGGTGTCGCGGGCCGCGACCGCGACGACGTAGTTGCCCGACGTCTCGGCCACGATCTCCAGCGACTCGAGGATCGGAACGCCCGAACGCACGAGTGCGGAGAGCGTCCGGGAGAAGCGGGCCAGCGCCGTCTTGCGCACGAGACCGCCCATGACCGGGATCCGCAGCTTGATGGCGTCGTACTTCTTGCGGCCCTCCACCGTGTTGCTCCAGTAGCGGATGCCGAAGAACGCGCCCGCCAGCATCCCGGCGAGGACCCACCAGAAGCTCTTCGCGAAGTTGGAGATCGACAGCAGCACCCGCGTAGGGAGCGGCAGCGTGCCGCCCAACTGCGCGTACATGTCCTTGAACATGGGGACGATGAAGATGAGCATCGCGCTCGCGATGAGCAGCACCATCACCGCGACGACGGTCGGGTAGGTCATGGCGCTCTTCACCTTGCGCCGCAGCTCCACCTGCTTCTCGATGGTGTCCGAGAGCCGCAGCAACACCTCGTCGAGCGTTCCGCCGATCTCACCGGAGCGCACCATCGCGACGTAGAGCCGGCTGAACGCGCGAGGCTCGCGGGCCATCGCGGCCGACAGCGAGCTGCCCTTCTCGACGTCGATGCGGACCTGGTTGGCGATGCGGCGCAGCTCCGGGTTCTCGGTCTGCTCCGCGAGGATCGTGAGGCTGCGCAACAGCGAGAGACCGCTGTTGATCATCGTGGCGAACTGGCGCGAGAAGACCGCGACCTCTTTGAGCGCCACCCGGTTGGAGAAGCCCGGGATCTTGATGTCTCGGCTCAGGTTGTTGGAGCTCTGCCGCTCGATCGCGATGGGCGTGTAGCCCATGCCCCGCAGCTTGCCGGCGACGAGCGCCGGGTCGTCGGCCTCGAGCTGGCCGGTGACCAGGCCCCCGGACTGGTCGCGGACCTTGTACGTGAAGGTATCGGGCACTGGGAGTCCTCAGCTGGGTCCGGGCGAGTCGAGCCGTGGTCAGGTGGAGGTGGCGGTGGAGCCGGCGTTCAGTTGATCGACGGGCTGTACGTGCCGGTGAGCCGGCGGAGGTCGTCCTCGTTGGCGCAACGCTCGAGGGCCGTCTCGAGCGTGATCTTCCCGGCCTTCACCAGGCTCGCGAGCGACTGGTCCATCGTGACCATGCCGTGCTTCCCGCCGGCCTGCATCAGTGAGTAGATCTGGTGGACCTTTCCCTCGCGGATGAGGTTGCGCACCGCGGGGGTGGCCACGAGCACCTCGCTCGCGACGGCGCGGCCCTGGCCGTCGGCCGTCGGGACGAGCTGCTGGGTGACGACGCCCTGCAGCGACGCCGCGAGCTGGACGCGGATCTGCTGCTGCTGGTGCGCGGGGAACACGTCGATCACGCGGTCGATGGACTGCGGCGCGTCCTGCGTGTGGAGGGTGGCGAACACGAGGTGGCCGGTCTCGGCCGCGGTGAGCGCGGTGCTGATCGTCTCGAGGTCGCGCATCTCGCCCACGAGGATGACGTCGGGGTCCTGACGGAGCACGTGCTTGAGCGCGTTGGCGAAGGAGTGGGTGTCCTCGCCGACCTCGCGTTGGTTGACGAGCGCCTGCTTGTGCTGGTGCAGGAACTCGATCGGGTCCTCGACCGTCATGATGTGGCACGACTTCGTGCGGTTGACGATGTCGATGAGCGACGCCAGGGTCGTCGACTTCCCGGACCCGGTGGGCCCGGTGACGAGCACGAGCCCGCGGGGCAGCTCGGAGAACATCTTCACCGACGGCGCGAGCCCGAGCTTGTCGAAGTCGACGATCTCGAACGGGATGGCCCGCATCACGGCCCCGACCGAGTCGCGCTGGCAGAACACGTTGACGCGGAAGCGGCTCCGGCCCGGGAGCGTGTAGCTGGTGTCGAGCTCCAGTTCGTTCTCGAACTTCTCCCGCTGCTTCTGGGTGACGATCGAGTAGACCATCTGGCGGATCTGCGAGCCGTTGAGGACCGGGAACTCGGTGAGCAGGCGCATCTCGCCGTTGACCCGCACGACCGGGTGCTGCCCCGAGGCGAGGTGGAGGTCGGAGCCGCGCATCTCGATGACCCGGGCCAGGAGGTCGTTGACGCTCAGGCCTTCGACGTCGTCGGGCCCGCCCATGGCGCCGATCCCCACCGTGTCGGGGTCGAGGTGCTCGAGGCCGGACGCGAGGTCGGACGCGAGCGGGGCCCGCACCGGCGGGTACACGGAGTCGATCGCCTTCTGGAGCTCGTAGCGGCCCGCGGCGGCCGGGATGATCTCGTAGCCGGTGGCCGTACCGACCGCGAGCACCGCATTGTCGTCCGACGGGTCGGCGAACGCGACGACGAGCCGGCCGTCCTCGAACGCGACCCCGAGCGCGTGGAAGTCGCGGGCGATGTCGGCCGGGACCACGGTCGCGGCGTCGGGGTGCAGCGGGAGCTCCTCGAAGTCGACGAAGCGCATGTCGACGATCTCGGCGATCGCGGCGGCCAGGTCCTTCTCGGAGACGATGTGCTTGCGGAGCAGCAGCGTCGGCAGCATCTCGCCCGAGTGGCGCGATTCGGCCAGGGTCACCTCGAGCTGGTCGCGGGACAGCACCTTGCGCTCGACGAGGAACTCTCCGAGGCGGCGCGACTGCCCGGCCAACATGCCTTCCAACGTCCGACCTCTCTCCGGGGCGGCCCACCTGCCGCCACCATGCTGAGTGGTATCGGCCGCGGGGCCGATTCTCTTGAACCACCGGACGCCGTCGCACCGGGTCACGCACGCGGCGTCGCGGCGCGCACCAGACGCGCGCTACGACACGACGCGGAAGATCTCCTCGAGGCTGGTCTGGCCCATCGCGACCTTGCGGAGCCCGTCCTCGCGCAGGGTGATCATCCCCTCCATCACCGCGACCTTCTTGATCTCCTCGGTGCTGCGGCGCTCGATCACCAGCTTCTTGACCTCGTCGCTCACCGTCAGGACCTCATGGAGCGCGAACCGGCCCCGGTAGCCGGTGCGGCCGCACGCGCTGCACCCGATCGCGCGGTGCATCGACGGCCAGTCGGCGCCGGTCAGCTCCTCGGTCGGCCACCCGGCCTCGACCAGCTCGGCCTCGGTCGGCTGGTACTGCTCCTTGCAGTTCTCGCAGAGCCGGCGCGCGAGCCGTTGCGCGAGCACGCAGTCGAGCGCGCTGGTGACGAGGAACGGCTCGACGCCCATCTCCACCAGGCGCATCGGCGTGGACGCGGCGTCGTTGGTGTGGAGGGTCGAGAGCACGAGGTGACCGGTGAGCGCGGCCTCGATGCCGATGATCGCGGTCTCACGGTCCCGGATCTCACCGACCAGCACGACGTCGGGGTCGGCCCGCAGGATGCTGCGGAGCGCGATGGCGAAGCTCAGGCCGGCCTTGTGGTGGATCTGCATCTGGCTGATCCCCGGCAGGCGGTACTCCACCGGGTCCTCGACCGTGATGATGTTGCGGGTCACGTCGTTGAGGATGTTGAGCGTGGCGTAGAGCGTGGTGCTCTTCCCCGAACCGGTCGGGCCGGTCACGAGGATCGTCCCGTAGGGCTTGCGGTACGCGCGTTCGAACCGCTCGCGCGATTCGGGCAGGAACCCGAGGTCGTCGAGGCGGAGCAGGGCCTGGCCCTTGTCCAGGATCCGCATGACGACCTTCTCGCCGAACACGGTGGGCAGGGTCGCCACGCGCAGGTCGATCGGCTTCCCCGACACGGCCAGCGACATGCGCCCGTCCTGCGGCACGCGCCGCTCGGCGATGTTCATCTCCGACATGACCTTCAGGCGCGAGATCACCCCGTTCTGGATGCTCTTCGGCGAGTGCATGACCTCGTGGAGCACGCCGTCGATGCGGAACCGGATGCGCAGGTCGGTCTCCCCCGGCTCGACGTGGATGTCGGACGCGCGGTCGGCGACGGCCTGGGTGATCAACAGGTTGACGAACTTGACGATCGGGGCGTCCTCGACGACCTCGCGGATGTCGCCGATGTCGTCGCCGGAGCCGAGCTCGTCGGCCGCCTCCTGGGCGACGGTGTCGACCTCCGTGTCGAGGCGGTGGAACCGGTCGATCGTCGCCTCGAGCTGGCCCGCGGTCGCGACCACCGTGCGGATGTCGGCGCCGGTGAGCGCGCGGATGTCGTCGACCGCGAAGACGTTCGACGGGTCGGCCATCGCGACGATCAGCCGGCCGTCCTCCCACTGGATCGGCAGCGCCTGGTAGCGGCGCGCCAACGCTTCGGGGATGAGGGTCGCGACCGAGGGGTCGACGCTCGCCTCGCCCAGGTCGACGAAGTCGAGGCCCACCTGGCGGGCGAGCATCCGGACGAGGTCGCTCTCGGAGATGACCCCGGCCTCGATCAGGATCCGGCCGAGCGGCTTGCCCGTGGCGCGCTGTTCGGTCAGGGCGGCGTCCAACCGGGCCTGTGTCAGCAGGCCTTCCTGCTGCAGCAGTGCTCCGAGTTGCATCTCCTCGGGCAGCGGAGGTCCTCCGGTCGGGCGCGGTTCATCCCTTACGGACGGACCGTCAGCCCTCTATCTCGGCCACAGCCCGGCCGGCCTTGAATCCGCGCCCATAACGGACGCGGGAGCCCTCACGCCCGGAACGAAATGCCGGTCCGGACCCGGGCTAACCCTCCCGGAGGGCCGAGAACATGCGCAGGAGCGCACCCCGGTCCTTGGGCTCGCCGATCCGGTGGACATCGGGGGCATCGGGGTCGGGCGCATCGGCGTCGGGGGCATCGGCGTCGTCGACCGGGTCGGCGGCGGCCGGGTCGGCGAAGCCGGTGGCCTCGGCCGGCAGGGCCCCGACCTCGGGGGCGAGGTACCGGCGCTCGTCGTCGACCGGGAGGTCGGCGTACCCGGAGCCCGCGTCCGGCGCGTCGACCACGAAGGGTGCGGCCGCCGGCGGGTCGAAGGTGAGCGGCGCGTAGGCGTCGGGATCGAACCCGGCGGGATCGTCGGCCGCGAGCTCGTAGGCGGCGGGGTCGTAGGTGGCCGGCTCGTACGTGGGATCCAGCCCGTCGGCGGCACGGTCGCCCGACGCGGGGAGCAGGTCGAGGTCGCCGACCGCGAGGGCGAAGCCGGCGCGCCGCGCGGCCGCCTCGGCCTCCGCCTGCTCCTCCAGCTCCGTCTCGGTGCGCTCCGAGGCGAGCCGGGCGAAGGCCGACGTGCGATCGGGGCGGGAGCCGGTCGGGTCGGCCGGGTCCCAGTCGTCGGCCTCGGCGTGCGCGCCGAGATCGCGAGCAGCGGCCTCGAGCGCGGCCAGGTCGGCGTCGAGGTCGACGGCCGGTCGCACGACCGGATCGGGTTCCGCGTGGCCGCTGGTCCCGGGCTGGGCCGACCATTCGAGCGGCGCGTGCTCGGCCGGGTCGTAGGTGGCGGGGTCGAAGGCGGTGGGGTCGAAGGGCGCGGGGGTCACCGGGCCGGAGCCGAAGCCCCGGTCGGCGTGCAGGCTCGAGAAGGCGTCGACGACGGCCCCGGTGCCGGTGCCACCGACCGACAGGATCCCTTCGTCCGCGAGGGCGCCCAGGGCACCCGCGGTCTCGACCACGCTCATCCCGAGCACGGCGGCGACGTCGCGCAGGGAGCTCGCGGGGCCGACGGCCCGCACGACGCGCCATGCGTACCGGTCGAGGGTGACGGTCTCGCCCGCGAGCTCGCCGACGAGCGTGACGCGGGCGTCGAAGTCGAGCCCGCCGCGGCCCGCGGCGTTCCAGTCGGCGACGACCCGGCCGACCTCGGCGAGCACGACGTCGACGTCGACGCCCGTGAGGCGGGAGCCCGCCGGCGGCCGCCAGGAGTCGTCGAACTCGAAGGTCCCCCGCTCCTCGCGGAACAGCACGAAGCACACGTCGAGGAGCCGGGTCCGCAGCGCGTCGTCGGACGGGACCGCGCCGCGCAGCGCCTCGCTCTCGGCCCCGTGGAGCCGCCCGGCGACCACGTGGAGGATGCCCGAGCCGGTCTCGCCCCGCACCCGGAGGGCCCCGGTCTTCGAGCCCCGCTCCAGCACCGGCAGCACGTCGGCGACGGTGAAGGTGTCCAGCGTTCCCTGCAGCGACAACGTCACTCCCGCACGATCCGAGGCCGGTCGACGTCCGCCGGCGCCCGCGCGGTCGTCTCGGTATCAGTGTCGGCATCTCGGGGCGGAACGTTGAGCGGCCCGCGGCGTTCGGCGGCCGGATTGCGGGCGGGTCGCCGGGGCGGCAGCCGGCGCGGCCGGTCAGCCCGGCGGCGCGGCCTCGGCCGCCCGGCGCATCACGTCGATCGGGGCGGTTTGTCCGGTCCAGGCGGTGAACGCGATCGCGGCCTGGTGGACGAGCATGCCCAGCCCGTTGGCCCCCCGGGCTCCCGCGGCGCGCGCGGCCCGGAGCAGCGGGGTCTCGAGCGGGTGGTACACGGTGTCGGCGACGAACAGCCCGGGGTGCAGCGCCGAGGCCGGGAACGGGAGGGCTTCGTCGCCCATCCCGAGCGGGGTCGCGTTGACCAGGATGTCGGTCGTCGCCAGGGCCGCGGCCGCGGCCGCGAGCTCGATCGCACGCGCGCTCGGGGCGAGCACCGCGGCGTCGTCGGCGGCACCGAGGCGCCGCGCCGCGATCGTGAGGTCGGCCCCCGCCCGCCCCAACGCGAGGACGACGGCCCGGGCCGCGCCGCCGGCGCCGAGCACCAGCACCCGCGCGCCCGCGGGGTCGACGCCCTCGTCGGCGAGGGCGCGGAGGAAACCGGGGCCGTCGGTGGAGTCGCCGATCACTCCCCCACCCGCGCGGGGCCACACCGCGTTGACCGCGCCGAGCGCGCGGGCGTCGGGGGTGAGCTCGTCGCACGCGTAGGCGGCGTCGGCCTTGTGCGGCATCGTCACGTTGAGGCCCGCGAGCCCCATCACCTCGACCGCCCGGACCGCGGCCGCACCGCGTCCCGCGGCGACCGGAAGCGCGACGTAGACCCAGTCGAGACCGAGCGCCGCGTAGGCCGCGTTGTGGATCGCGGGCGAACGGGAGTGCTCCACCGGGTCGCCGATGACCGCGGCGACCCGCGTCGAGCCGGTCGGCGCGTCGCTCACAACAGGCCCTTCGATCGGGCCTCGGCGACGTTCTTGTCGTGCTCGGCGAGCGTCGTCGCGAACGCGCTCTTCCCGCTCTTGTCGATCACGACGTAGTACAGGTACGGGACCGCGGCCGGGTGGAGCGCGGCGGTGAGCGACTCCGGGGTGACGGTCGCGATCGGGGTGGGGGGCAGGCCCTTGTTGAGGTAGGTGTTGTAGGGCGACTGGATCAACTTGTCGGCGTTGGTCGGCGCCGAGTCGGCGTTGCCGCGCGCGTAGAGCAGCGTGGCGTCGATCTGCAACGGCATGCCGAGCTTCAGCCGGTTGTAGACGACCGCGGCGATCGGCGCGCGGTCTTCGGCCACGCCGGCCTCGCGCTGCACCAGCGACGCGACGATCACGACCTGGTACGGCGTGATGCCGGGCGGCGGGGTGTCGAGGCCGACCTTCGCGGCCTCGGTGTCGAAGTGCGCCACGATCGTCGTGAGGATCCTGGTCTCGTCGTCGGTGGGCGCGAACGAGTACGTGTCGGGGGCCGTGAGGCCCTCGAGCGAGTTGGTCCCCTCGGGCTCGTACCTCGAGCGCACCGTGCCCGACTGCGCGACCTGGAGGAAGGCGGCCGAGCTGCGGCCCGGCAGCCTGCCCACCCGGTCGGCGATCTGGGCGATCGTGAGGCCGGGCGGCAGCGCCAGGGTCTGGAGCACGAGCTTCGGGCCGCGCTTCAGCACGTCGATCGACGGCCGCACGCCCATGTGCTCGTTGAGCGAGTAGTTGCCGGCTTCGAAGTGGCGGCTGCCGGTGACCTCGGCGTAGATCTTGAACGCGAGCGACGACCCGATGACGTGTTGGCGCGACAGCTGGTCGGCGATCGTCCTGACCCCCCAGCCGGGCTTGATCGTCACCTCGACCTGGTGGCCCGGCGACCCCGGCGGGTCGAGCTGGTAGACGAACCACCCCAGGGCCGCGAGGAACGGCAGCGCCAGGATCAGCAGGACGACGACGACCTTGAGCCCGCGCCCGCGACCGCGGCCCCGCTGCCGGCGGCGGGCGGTCCGCGGCGGGATCGCGTCGCCGGCGACCGGCCGGCCGCGCCGGTCGACCGCCGTCGCTGCGCCGTCGTGGCCGTCGTGGCCGTCGTGGCCGTGTGCGTCGTACCGGTCGGGGCCGATCGGCTCGGCGGCCGGCGGCTGCGTGGCGGGCGGTTCGGTGGCGGGCGGTTCGGTCACGACCCCGGTCCCTCCAGCCACCCGCGGAGGATCACCGCGGCCGCCACCTTGTCGACGTGCTGCCTGCGGTTGCGGCCCTTCACCCCGGCGTCGGCGAGGGCCTGCTGCGCGATCACCGTGGTGAGGCGCTCGTCGTAGGTCTCCACCGGCAGGTCGGGCCCCGCGCACCCGCCGAGCTCGTCGACCTCCCGGAGGACCGCCCGGGCCGCGGGGCCGAGCTTGCCCGACAGCGAGCGCGGCAACCCCACCACGATGCGCACCGCGTCGTGCTCCCGCGCGATCCCGACGATCGAGTGGTGGTCCTCGGACCGGGAGCCGCTGCGGGGCAGCACGAGCAGCGGCTGCGCGGTGATGCCCAGCGGGTCGGAGAGCGCGAGCCCGATGCGCACGCTGCCGAGATCAACGCCGAGCACGCGCCCCGCGGTGCGGGTCAATCGCGTGCACCCGACGCCGCCGACCGGACCGCTTCCTCGAGGAGTCGGACCGCGTCGTCGATCCCGGCGACCTTGGGGCCGCCGCCCACGACGAGGTCGGGGTTCTTGGCGGTGCCGCCGCCGAGCGCCTTCGCCGCGCCGCCGGCGAGCTCGGCCGCGCTCACGCCCCGCTCCTGCAGGTCCTTGCTCACGGTGACCGCGAGCCCGGCCTTCGCGCCGTCGGGCCCCAGGCCCACCACCGCGACGATGCCGGAACCGACCAGGTTGCGCACCGCGAGCGCGAGCTGCTTCAGGTCGTCGGAGGAAGCTCCGTCGCGGCGCGCGATCACCACGCCGTCGACGGCCGCCGCGGCCAGCGCGGCGGCGTCGGCCCCGATCTGCTTGGCCTGGGCCGCGCGGAGCTCGTCGTTGAGGCTCTTCACCTGGGCGAGCAGGCGCTCGACCCGCTCGGGCAGCTCGGCCGGCTGCGCCTTCAGCAGGTCGGCGGTCCGCTGGAGCTGGTGCTCCTCCTCCCGGATCCGGGCCAGGGAGCCCTCGCCGGTGACGGCCTCGATGCGGCGGAGGTTGGAGCCGATCGAGCTCTCGCTCACGATCTTGACCGGGCCGATGAAGCCGAGCGCGTGCACGTGGGTGCCGCCGCACAGCTCGATCGAGTGCTCGCCGGCCTCGAGCACGCGCACGATGTCGCCGTACTTGTCGCCGAAGAACGCGATCGCACCCAGGCTCAGCGCGTGCTCCTTGCTCGTCTCGTAGTGGCGCACCGGCGCGTCGGTGAGGACCTCGGCGTTGGCGATGTCTTCCACCCGCTCGAGCTGCTCGACGGTGACGGCCTCGTGGTGGCTGAAGTCGAAGCGCAGCCGCTCGGCGTCGACCGACGAGCCGGCCTGCTTGACGTTGGGGCCGAGCACCTCGCGCAGCGCGTACTGGAGGATGTGGGTGGCGGTGTGGTTGCGCCGGATCGCGTCGCGGCGGGTGCCGTCGATCGCGGCGGTCACCTCGTCGTCCTCCGCGATCTCGCCCTCGAGGACCTCACCGCGGTGCAGCACGAGGGAACCGGGCAGCGCGTACTGGGTGTCGAGGATCTGCACGATCGCGCCGTCGGCCGAGGTGAGGACGCCGGTGTCGCCGACCTGGCCGCCCGACTCCGCGTAGAAGGGCGTGCGGTCGAGGAAGACGTCGACCCGGCTGCCCACTCCGGCCCGGGTCGCCCGGTCGCGGCCGACGATCAGGCCCCGGACCTTGGCCCCCTCGGTGACGTACTCCTGCCGGCCGGTGAAGTCGGTGGGGCCGAGGTCGTCGAGGAGCTCGCGGTAGAGCTCGACCGGCGCGCCGCCGCGCCCGCCGTCGTCCTTGTGGGCCTGGCGGGCCCGGTCGGACTGCTCCTTGAGCAGGGTGCGGAAGCCCACGACGTCGACGGCCCGGCCCCGCTCGGCCGCGATCTCGCGGGTGAGGTCGATGGGGAAGCCGAGCGAGTCGTGGAGGAAGAACGCGTCGGCGCCGGTGACGTCGCCCGCGGCGAGGGTGCCGTCGAGCCGGTCGAGCCCGCGCGTGAGCGTCAGGCGGAACCGGGCCTCTTCGCGGGTCACGAGCTTGTGGACGACGTCGTGCTGGGCCAGCAGCTCCGGGTACGCACCCGACATGTTGGCCACGACCGCGTCGACCATCTCGCCGGTGACGACGTCGACCGCGCCGAGCCGGAACGCGTGGCGCACGGCGCGGCGGATGATCCGGCGCAGGACGTAGCCGCGCCCTTCGTTGGACGGCACCACGCCGTCGGCCACGAGGAACGTCATGGTGCGCGCGTGCTCGGCGATGATCCGCAGGGAGACGTCGTTCTCGGCGTCGTCGCCGTAGCGCGCCTTCGTGGCCTTCTCGGCCGCCTCGATGAGCGGCGCGAAGGCGTCGGTGTCGAAGATCGACGACTTCCCCTGGAGCACGAACAGGATGCGCTCGAGGCCGGCACCGGTGTCGATGCTCGGCTTCGGCAGCGGCACCAGCGAGCCGTCGGCCTGCTGGTCGAACTGCATGAAGACCAGGTTCCAGATCTCGATGTAGCGGTCGTCGTCGACCGCGGGGCCGCCGTCGGCGCCGTGCTCGGGACCCAGGTCCCAGAAGATCTCCGAGCTCGGGCCGCACGGGCCGACGTCGCCCATGCGCCAGAAGTTGTCGTCGCCCAGGCGCTGGATCCGCTCCGGCGCCACCCCGACGGAGTCGCGCCAGATCGTCTCGGCCTCGTCGTCGCTCTCGTGGACGGTGACCCACAGCCGGGCCGGGTCGAGGCCCAGGTCGACGGTGACCAGCTCCCATGCCCACGCGATCGCATCGGCCTTGAAGTAGTCACCGAAGCTGAAGTTGCCGAGCATCTCGAAGAAGGAGAAGTGGCGGTTGGTGCGGCCGATGTCGTCGAGGTCGTTGTGCTTGCCGCCGGCCCGGACGCACTTCTGGCTGCTCGTGGCCCGGCGGTACGGGGGCTGCTCGTCGCCCACGAAGTAGGGCTTGAACGGCACCATGCCGGCCACCGTGAACAGGACCGACGGGTCGTGCGGGATCAGGCTCGCCGACGGCACCCGCGTGTGGCCGCGCGCCTCGAAGAAGGCGAGGAAGGCCTCCCGGAGATCGTCGGCCGTCGAGGGCGGCGGGGTCTTCGCGACGCTGGACATCGGGGTGAGAGTACCGCCTCGGAGCAACGCCGCCGGCTCGTTACCGACCGGATCGCCGCAGGTTGCAGCGGCCTCCGGCCGTCATGTCACCGCGGCCTCCGGCCGTCATGTCACCGCGGCCTCCGGCCGTCATGTCACCGCGGCCTCCGGCCGTCATGTCACCGCGGCCTCCGGCCGTCATGTCACCGCCGC
>JADGOM010000072.1 GCA_017882925.1 Acidimicrobiia bacterium
AGCTGCGCGTAGCCGACCCGGGGCGACCCGGGCACCTGTCGCTCCCCTGCTTCACCGCGGAGCTGCAGGACGAGCTCCCGCAACTGCCGCAGCCCCGACGCGCCGATCGGCTCGCCGTTGGCGATGAGGCCGCCGTCGGTGTTGACCGGCAGGGTCCCGCCGATCTCGGTGGCGCCGTCGGCGAGCAGCTTCTCCTGGTCGCCGTCGGCGCAGAAGCCGTTCTCGGCCATGTGCATGATCTCCGCGCCGGCGTCGGTGTCCTGGAGCTGCACGACGTCGACGTCGTCGGGGCCGATCCCGGCCCGTGCGTACGCGGCGCGGGATGCGTCGACCGTCGGGCCGTCGACCCGCTCGAGCGGGAACGACGGGCTGTGCACCTCGAACGCGCCGTACCGGCGGGTGCGGACCTCGGACGCCTTCAGGTAGACCGGCTTGCGACTGAACTTGTGCGCGTCCTCCGCGCGGGCGAGCACGATCGCCGCTGCGCCCTCGTTCGGGCTGCAGAACATGTACTGCGTCAGCGGGTCGTTCACCATGCGCGACGCGAGGATCTCCTCGGGCGACATCGCGGTGCGCCGGAACGCGTCGGGATTGATCGAGCCGTTGCGGTAGCCCTTGGCGGCGACGAGACCGAGCGTTCGGGCCGAGATGCCGAAGTCGTACATGTAGCGCTGGATCTTCATCGCGAAGTATTTCGGCGTGAGGAAGAGACCGGCTTCGCCGTACCAACTCGGCACGCTGTAATTCAGCGGATCCCCGCTGAACGCGCCGGGCAGGTGCTTGTCCATCCCGATGACGATGCCGAGGTCGCGCTCCCCCGACCGGATCGTCAGCTCCGCCAGCGACACCGCGCTCGCGGCGGTCGCGCACCCGTTGTAGACGTCGGTGAAGGGGATCCCGGTCATGCCCATCAGGTTGACGATCGCGTCGGGGTTGTCGACGGTGTAGCTACCCCCGAACGCGAACTCCATCTGCCGCCACTCCGCGCCGGCGTCGGCCAGCGCGGCGCGCGCGGCGATCGCGCCCATCTCGATCGCGGACCGGCCCGGATGGCGCCCGAAGGGGTGCAGCCCGACCCCGACGATGGCGACCCCGGACTCAACCACGGTCGGCACCGGTCGGCGCGAACGCGAACGTCATGCGGCGGCTGCCGTCGTCGGTGACCGCGAACGGCACGATCGTGAGCTCGACCTCCTGCCCGATGTGCGGACCGGCGTCGCCCATGCCCACGAGCCGCGACTCGACCCGCAGATCCCCGGGGAGCTCGACGTACCCGACGTAGTACCGCTCGAACTCCTCCCCGGTGGGCCCGGCGTACGGCGGGCTCACCGGCTGGAACTCTTGCGACGTCCAGGTCCAGACGGTGCCCGTGCGGCTCAGGAGGCGGAGATCCATCTCCTCACTCGCGCAGCGGGGACACGAGCCCTGAGTCGGAAACGTCACCGCTCCGCACGCCCGGCACACGGAGCCCTCGAGCTGCGGATCGTCGGATGGCCACGCGAAGAGTCCTTCGGCGATCGCTACGTCGGGCACGGCCGGCTCCCATCGTCGACATTGACGTCGACAATACGATCTGGCCGGTCCGCTGTCCAAGGGGTGCCCTCCGATGGGGCACCGGCCGTCGGCTACGGCGCGGTGGACCGGAGCCCGACGGCGTTGACCCAGAGCATCGTGAGCTGCTCGACGGTCTCGTCGAAGTCGAACTCCTGGCCCTGGATGAACATCTGGTCGGCGAGCGACGCGACCATCCCGCCGAGCGCGTTGGCCGCGATCCGCGGATCGAGGTCGGCGTGGATCAGCCCCCGCTCCTGGTAGTCCCGGGTCCGGTGCTCGATCGCGTGGGCGAACTCCGTCTGCCGCTGGACCCGGGTCTGGCGGACGTCGTTGTCGAAGGTCGAGACCTGCTGGATGACCCGCAGGATCCCGGCGTGCTCGCGGTAGGCCTCGAGATAGTGACGGTTCGCGGCGCGGATCCGCTCGACCGGATCCGCGCCTTCGGGCGCGCCCTCGACCTTCAGGAGGTCGAACTCGACCGAGTCCACGATCTCGTTGAACACCTCTTCCTTCGACACGAAATATGTGTAGAAGGAGCCGTGCGAGATGCCGGCCTCGGCGCAGATGTCGGCGACGCGCGCGTGAAGGAAACCCACCCGTTCGAAGACGGCTTGGGCCGCGTCGAGCAGGTCCTGGCGCGTCTGACGCCCGCGGGCCGTCCGCCCGGTGCCTCGCCGTTTGCCCGCCGGAGCCAGATCGGCCCCGTTCGTCTGGCGCTTCCGGGTCGCGTTGGGAATCCGTGCTGCTCGCTCCGCCACGTGGTCCTCCGCTCCGGACCCTACCAACCGGCACGACGGCCTTGCGGCTGCTCCGCGTGCCCGGCTCAGCGACCGGGCAGTGAGAGCGCAAGCACCACCGGCGGCTTCGCGTTGCCGACCGGGATGACGATCGTGTCGCCGGCCACCGACATCCAGCCGTTGACGCCGCCACCCGCGTCGTGCTGCCACACGATCTTCCCGTTGCCGCGATCGAGCGCCATCACGGTTCCGTCGACCAACGCGGTGAAAACGAGGTCGTTCACCACCGTCGCACCCCCGAGCGGGTTGCCCGGCAGCGTGCGGGTCCACTTCACGGCCCCGGTGCGCGCGTCGACCGCGTCGATCTCACCTTCGCCCTTGGTGACATCGGCGCCGAAGTACGCGGTCTCGTCCGGGCGCAGGGTCACGGGCGAGTTCACGACCGGTAGGTAGACGACGCCGTCGGCGGTCGCCGGCGGCGTCAGCACCCCGCCGTACGTCCCCGGCGCGACGATCGTCGGGCCGGTGAGCGCGCTGAGGTCGTCGTTCTGGTGCTGACCGACCGGCGTCCGCCAGAGCAGCTTCCCGTTGTCCGGGTCGACGCCGAGCACCACCCCGGACTTCCCCGCGCTCACGACGACCTGCTTGCCGCCCGGCAACCGGGCGATCATCGCGTGCACCTGGTCGCGGTCGAAGATGTCGTGCGGTGTCACCTGTTGGTACCAGCGGAGCTTCCCGGTCGCGAGATCGAGCGCGACGATCGAGTCGGTGTACAGGTTCGGACCCGGGCGACTGGAGCCGTTGGGGAACTTCGCCGTCCCGGGGAACGGCGCCGGGTTCGCGGTCCCCGCGTACGCGACGCCGCGCGCGGTGTCGACCGCGAGTGGATACCAGGCGCCCCCGCCGGAGTTGACCGCGGGATTCCCCCACAGGTCGGCGGAGTCGACGGTGTCGAAGCTCCACCGCACATCACCAGTGGCCGCATCGAGTGCCGAGATCACGCCGCGATCGCCACCGATGTAGATGCCTCCGATGCTGACCGGCACGGTCGACACGAGTACCTGCCCGTTGAAGAGCTGGGGCTGGATGTCGACTCCGGTCGTCTTGTCGGGAGTGAGCGTGTGCTCCCACACCTTGGCCCCGGTGCTTGCGTCGAGCGCGACGACGCCGTCGGATCCGCGAACCCCGTACACGCGGCCGCCGCCCACCGCGACGCCGAACGGCCCGATGTTGAAGCCGGTGGGCGCGCTCTTCCACCGCACGCCACCGGTCGCGCGGTCGAGGGCGTAGACGGTGCCCGTGCCGTCCTCGAGGTACACGGTGTCACCCAACACGAGCGGCGAGGTCGTCAACGGCCCGAGACCCTGGGGAGACTGACGCCACGCGACCTTCAACTGGGAGACGTTGCGCGACGTGATGCGTGACGTGGTCGTGGCGCGGGTGTTCGCATAGTCGTGATCGGGCAGCGGCCAGTCGTTCGCGGCGCGCGCGACCTCGGCCGGGGTGCCCGCCGGTGCCGGCGCCACCGCTCCGGCCGACGTCGTCGTGCGCGAAGACGTCGTCGTACGGGACGCGCCCGAGCTGCCACTGGAGCACGCGCCCAACAGCACCGCCGCGCCGACCAGGACCGCCGTCCCACGGCGCACCGACCCACGTGTACCTGCCGCCACGAACGTCCCCCACGGTCGTCAGGCGGCCGGGTGACGCACCTGTTAGATCGGGATACTGTCACCCGGCCGCTGGCCCCGTCGCTTGGAGTCCACATGACCGTGTCACCCCACGACTCGCTCGATCCGGAGGTCGCCGCGGCGATCGAGCGGCTTCCGTTCAGCGACATGACCGCCGAGGTCCTCGCGACGGTGCGCGAGCTGGTCGCGATGGAGGCGCCGCTGTCCGACGCGGTCGAGCGGACCGACCATGTCGCGCCGGGCGACCCCGACGTCCCCCTGCGGGTGCACCGGACCCGAGGGTCGACGGACGTGCTGCCGTGCGTGTACTCGATCCACGGCGGCGGCTACGTGATCGGCACCAACGCCATCGACGACCCGCTGTTCGACGAGCTGTGCCCGAAGCTCGACCTCGTCGGCGTGTCCGTCGACTACCGGTTGGCGCCCGAGACTCCGTACCCCGGGCCGCTCGAGGACTGCTACCAGGGACTGCGGTGGACCTACGAACACGCGGACCAGCTGGGCATCGACCCCGACCGGATCGGAGTGATGGGCGTGAGCGCGGGGGGCGGTCTGGCTGCAGCTCTGGCGCTGCTCGCGCGCGAGCGCGGCGAAGTGCCGGTGGCCTTCCAGCTCCTCGACTCGCCGATGCTCGACGACCGCCAGATCACGCCATCGAGCCGGCAGGACGGGCTCCCGGTGTGGAATCGCAACTCCAATGCGTTCGGGTGGCAGTCGTATCTCGGTGATCTCCACGGTCGCGACGACGTGCCCGGCACCGCGGCGCCGGCCCGGGCCACCGACCTCTCCGGCCTACCCCCGGCGTACGTGTCCGTCGGTACCTCCGACGGCTTTCGCGACGAGGACATCGAGTACGCGCTCCGGCTCAACCAGGCGGGCGTGCCGACCGCGCTGCACGTGTACCCGGGGGCGTGTCACGGATTCCATCTGCTCGCGCCCGACGCTCCCGTCACGAAGGAGTCGGTGCGCACCCTGGAGGAGTGGCTGGGCCGGCAGTTGCGGCCGCGCTAGCCGGGGGCCGGGCGCGGCCGCGCTCAGCCGCCGCGCCGGCGAGTGGTCTCCGACACCCGGCCCAGGGTCTTGGTGAGCACGCGGTAGAGCGTGTTCCCGTAGGGCCACTGGGTCACGATCTTCCCGGTCGGCGACGCGAAGTAGTTGCGGCTCATGGTCCAGGAGGTTCCCGCCATCGTGGACTGGAGCCAGCGGTACCACTGCGCCGCAAAGGCCGGCCGGACCTCCACCGCGGTGACGCGCTCACGGATCATGCGCTTGACCGCGCGCACCGCGTACTCCGCCTGGCTCTCGAGCATGATCACGATCTCGCCGCCGTTGGTGCCCGGTCCGTAGAGCATGAAGAAGTTGGGGAATCCGGGCACCGTGATGCCGAGGTAGGCACGCGGCTCGTCCGCCCAGTACTCGTGGAGACTCCGGCCGCCGCGGCCCACGACGCGGAGCCGCTTCAGATAGTCGGCGGGCTGGAACCCGGTGGCCATCACGACCACGTCCACGGCCCGCTCCACGCCGTCGGCATCGACGACCCCGGTGCGGGTCAGCGACGCGACGGCCCGGGGTACCAGCTCCACATTGTCCTTCTTCAGCGAGGGATAGAAGGTGCTCGCGAAGATCGGCCGTTTGCCGGGATACGGGTACTTCGGTGTGACGGCCTCCCGCAGGTCGGGGCGGTCGGCGAACTGGCGGCCGATGTAGTCGAGGCAGAACTGCCGGCGCGCCTCGTTGGCCTTGGTCCCGGGCCGGAAGATCTGCCCCCGCCACAGGCTCTTCTCGAGGAGGTACTTCAGTCGCCACCGTTCCCGTCGGTAGCGCCAAGGCTTCGCGAAGGAAGCCCGCTCCTCGTCGCTCAGCTCGCGCTCCCCCTTGGGCATCACCCATCCGGGTTCACGTTGGAACAGATAGAGCTGCTGCACGATCGGCTGGATGGCCGGCACGACCTGAGTGGCCGACGATCCCGTGCCGGCGACCGCGACGACCTTGCCGGTGAGGTCGAGCTCGTGGTCCCACCGCGCGGTGTGGAGCGTGGGCCCCTCGAAGTCGTCGAGGCCCGGCCAGTCGGGATATCGCGGCACGTTGAGGAAGCCGACGCCGCTCACGAGCACGTGGCACTCGTCGAGGGTCCCGTCGGCGAGACGGACCGTCCAGATGTGGCGGTGGTCGTCCCACGTGGCCGACTCCACCGCGGTGCCGAGCCGCAGATGCGGACGGAGGCCGAACTCGTCGACCGTCTCCTCGAGGTACTGCTGCAGCTCGGGCTGCCGGGCGTGCGTGCGGGTCCAGTCGTGGGGCTTGAACGAGAAGCAGTAGAGGTGCGAGCCCACGTCGACCTCGGCCCCCGGATAGGTGTTGTCCCACCACGTTCCGCCGATCCCCGATGACGACTCGTAGATCGTGAACGTGTGGATGCCGGCCTGCCGGAGCTTCACGCCCATCGCGATGCCACCGAACCCTGCGCCGACCACCACGACCCGCGGCGTCCCCGCGGGCCCGAAGAGCTCCTCGGCACTGCGCTTCACGGACACCCCCTGGTATCGCATCGACGGCGCAACGTACACTCAAAAAACTAACAGTCACGTCACTCGTGGTCCGCCCGCGCAAGGGGATGGTGCAAGGTGAGCAACGCCGAGTTCGACGGTCTCGACTTCTTCCGGGCCAAGGAGCTCTACAACGACCCGTACCCCTTCTACGAGTACCTGCGCGCACACGGCCCGGTGTGGCGGGAGCCGCACAACGGCGCGGTGATGATCACCGGCTACGAGGAGGCGATGGCGGTCTACACCGACACCGCGACGTTCTCGAACTGCAACAGCATCGCCGGACCCTTCGCGAAGTGGCCGGTGCCGCTCGAGGGCGATGACATCAGCGCCATCATCGAGGAGTACCGCGACCTGCTGCCGTTCAGCGATCAGCTCCCGACCTTCGACCCGCCGAGGCACACCGCGCACCGGGCCCTGCTGATGCGGCTGATCACACCGAAGCGCCTCAAGGAGAACGAGGAGTTCATGTGGTGGCTCGCCGACCAGCGGATCGACGGGTTCATCGACCGCGGTGAGTGCGAGTTCCTCGGCGACTTCGCCGGCGCCTTCACACTCCTCGTCGTCGCCGATCTGCTCGGCGTGCCCGAGGAGGACCGCGAGACGTTCCGCGAGGAGCTGCAGGGCGACCGCCGGCCGACCTCGAACACGGGCCAAATGGTCCACAAGCCGTTGGAGTTCCTGTACGACCGGTTCACCACCTACATCGAGGACCGGCGCAGGAACCCGCAGAACGACGTCATGACCAAGTTGGCCACGGCACCCTTCCCCGACGGCTCGACGCCCGAGGTCAAGGACATCATGCTGATCGCCTCCAACCTGTTCGCCGCCGGCGGCGAGACGACCGCCCGCCTGCTCGTGACGATGCTGCGGTTCCTCGGCGAGGATCCCGACCTCCAGGAGCGCGTCCGGGCGGACCGGGAGCTCATTCCCCATCTGATCGAGGAGTCGCTCCGGCTCGAGAGCCCGCTGCAGGGAGAGTTCAAGCTGGCTCGCGTCCCCGTCGAGGTCGGCGGCGTCCACCTGCCCGCGGGGACGAGCGTCTTCGTGCTCAACGGCGCCGCGAACCGCGACCCCCGTCAGTTCGACGACCCCGCCGACCTCCGGCTCGACCGTCCCAACTGGCGCCAGCACCTCGGGTTCGGCTTCGGGATCCACACGTGTGCTGGAGCACCGCTCGCACGTGCCGAAGCTCGCGTCACGCTCGAGCGCGTGCTCGACCGCATGGGCGACATCCGGATCGACGAGTCCGTGCACGGCCCGGCCGGGGCGCGCGCGTACGACTACACCCAGCTGTACCTGCTCCGGGGCCTCGAGTCGCTGCACCTGACGTTCACGCCGATCTCCTGAAGGGTGCACCCGTCGCGATGCGTTTCGTACTGATCCACGGCGGCTTCCACGGTGCTTGGTGCTGGAGCCGGACGATCCCCGAGTTGGAGCGACTCGGTCACGACGCGATCGCCATCGACATGCCCGGTCACGGCGAACGCGTGCACGACGAGTCCACCAACGCCTCGCGCCGCGAAGCGATCGTGTCGGTGATGCAGGCCGGTGACGTTCTCGTCGGTCACTCCGGCGGTGGGTTCGACGTCACCATCGCCGCCGACGCCGCGCCGGAGCTCGTGAGCCACGTCGTGTACCTCGCGGCAGGCCTGCCGCGCGAGGGTCGGACCATCGCCGAGGCGCTGACCCAACGCGACGACGGCACCGGATCGAACAACGCCGTCGACGAGGTGACGGGGATGATGAAGTACCTGGCCTTCGATCCCGACGGCGGGATGCGGTTCGCCGACCTGCAGGGCGCCTGGGACTTCTTCTACGACGACTGCGACGAGCAGACCGCGCAGTGGGCGTTCGAGCACCTGACCCCCGAGCGGCTCGGCGACGCGGGCACGACGCCGGTCTCCGTTCCCCACTTCTGGGAAGCCGAGCTTCCCCGTAGCTTCATCCTCTGCCTCGGGGATCGATCACAACCCCGTTGGCTCTCCGACCTCGTGGCGCAGCGGCTCGGCGTCGACCCCCTGCAGATCGACTCGTCGCACTCACCGTTCCTGAGCCGGCCGGCCGAACTCGCCGAGCTCCTCGTGCACGCCACCACCACGGTCCCGGTCGGGCCACTCGTTCCCGAATAGCCGCTCCTTCCCGGGTACCCGCGGTCTAGCGGGTCGCGTTCCGGAACGCGTCGACGACCGGTGCGAGCATGGCGACCGCTTCGTCGTAGTCGTCGGGGATCTTCAGCTGGGCCTGGAAGTCGGTGACGCCCGCGGCGACGAGCTCGGGAACCCCGGCCATCGTGGCGGGGAGATCGACCGAACCGTCGGTGCCGCGCACGATCGGCAGGGTTCCCGCGACCTGCAACGCGGCGCCGTCGCCGCCGGCCGCCGCGACCGCGTCGCGCATGCGCGGGACGGAGGCCGCGAGGTCGGTGCTGTCCTCGCCCCACGGGATCCATCCGCTGCCGTAGCGGGCCAGGCGCTCGACCACACGGTCGTTGAGCCGGCCGCTGATCCAGAGCGGCACGCCTCCGGCTTGCGCCGGCTTCGGCATCATGTGGATCCCGGAGAACCGCACCGACGGCAGCTCGACCGCCGCGCTCTGCGTCGTCCAGAGCGTGCGCAGGACCTCGAGCGTGTCGTCGAGCAGGCGGCCCCGCGCCCCGAAGTCGAGCCCCGCCGCTTCGTACTCCTCGCGTTGCCAGCCGATGCCGACCCCGAGGTCGACCCGGCCGCCGGAGAGCACGTCGAGCGTGGCGACCGACTTCGCGAGCACCGCGGGGCGCCGGAGGGCGGCGATCAGGATGTTGGTACCGAGGCGGACCGTCGACGTCAGCGCGGCGACGTAGCTCAGCACCGTGAGCGGCTCGAGCCAATGACCGTCGGGGCCGGTCGGCTGACGCCCGCCGCGCACGCCGCCGGACTCGGGGCGTCCGTACGCGTCGATGTTCTCGCCCATGACGACGTGGTCGTACACGAGCACCCGGTCGACACCCGCGACGTCGGCGGCCCGGGCGCGTTCGACCACCGGCCGCCAGTTCTCAGGCGCCTCGGCCGCGTACGTCGGGAGTGCGATCGAGAGCGTCGGCGCGCTCATGCCATGCGGTACTGAACCGGCAGGTGCTTGATGCTGCCGTTGACCACGGAGCTGAGCCGGTCGATCGGTCCCGACACCTCGAACGACTCGAGCCGCGCGAGCAGGTGGCGGAAGATCGTCTCGAGCTCGACCCGGGCGACGTGAGCGCCCATGCAGAAGTGCTCCCCGAAGCCGAACGCGAGGTGGTTGTTCGGGCTGCGGTCGACGCGGAAGGCGAACGGGTCGTCGAAGACGTCTTCGTCACGGTTCGCGGAGCCGAAGTACAGCGCGACCTGCTCGCCGGCGCGGATCGTCTTCCCGCGGAGCTCGTAGTCCTCGGTGGCCACGCGCGTGAAGTGGCTGATCGGGGTGACCCAGCGCAGGATCTCCTCCACCGCGCCGGGCAGCAGGTCCGGGTTCGCCTTCAGCCGGTCCCACTCACCGGGGAACTCGGAGAACGCGAGCAGGCCGCCGCTGATCGCGTTGCGGGTGGTCTCGTTGCCCGCCTCCACGAGGAGCTCGCAGTACGACACGAGCTGCTCGTCGGTGAGCGGGGCCCCTCCGATCTCACCCTGGACGAGCGCGGTCACGAGGTCCTCGCGGGGTTCGTTCCGGCGCTGATCGATCAGGCGCTGGAAGTAGACGTGCACCTCGATCCGGGCCCGCATGATGGTGTCGGCGGGCGACTCGCCCGGGCGCCGGTACTCGGGGTCGTCCTTGCCGATGACCTCGTTGGTCCAGCGGAACAACAGCGGCCAGTCCTCCGGCGGCACGCCGAGGGTCCACGCGACCACCGCCAATGGGAACGGCGCGGCAATCGACTCGACGAAGTCGAGCATGCCGGCCGAGCCCACCGGGGCCGCGACGTCGAGCGTCTCGAGCGCGATCCGTTCGATGTCTTCGCGCTGCGTGCGTACGGCTCGCGGCGTGAAGCGGCGGCTGATCACGCCGCGCATCGGTCCGTGGCGGGGCGGGTCGAGCATGACCACCATCTCCGACGCCACCGGGATCGCCTCGGAAGCGCGCCGCCGGAGCGTGATCCCCTGCGCACTCGAGAACTTCGCGGGCTGCGCGGCGATCTGCATGATGTCGGCGTGCTTCGTGATCGCCCAGAACGGTTCGTGGTCCGGCGGCTCGATGAGGGCCACCGGCGCCTCCGCCCGCAGACGCGCCCACACCTCCTGCGGGTACCCGTCACGCGCCCAACGCTCGGGATCGATCAGATCGAAGGGATCGACGTCGGCGATCACTTGATTCGTGGCTCCCTCGGCAGGTCGAGCAGGCGCTCGCCGATGATGTTGCGCTGGATCTCGCTGGTGCCGCCCATGATCGACGTGGCGCGCGACCCGAGGAGCCCGAGCACCCAACGTCCCCGGTCGACGGCGTCGTCGTCCCCGGGCATGAGCAGTGCGTCGGGCCCGAGCACCGAGGTGGCGGTCGCGTACAGGCGCTGGCTCATGCCGGCCCAGAACAGCTTCACGAGGCTCGAGCTCGGCCCGAGCTCCTCGCCCCGTTCGAGGCGCGCGAGCGTCCGCGCGTTGTGCAGACGGAAGATCTCGACGTCGATCCAGGCCTGGGCGAGCGCCTGACGGACGAGGGGATCGTCGAGCCGCCCGGTCTCGGCGCAGGTGTCCGCCAGGAGGTCGAACGCGACCTCGTGCAGCACCTGCTCCTTCCACACGAACGTCGCGCCGCGCTCGTTGGCCAGGGTCGTGTTGGCCACGCTCCAACCCGCGTGCTCCGGACCGATGAGGTTGTCGACCGGCACCTCGACCGCGTCGAGGAACACCTCGCTGAACTCGCTCTCACCGGTGATCTGGCGCAACGGGCGGACCTCGACGCCCTTCGCCGTCATCGGGACCGCGAGCATCGAGATGCCCTTGTGTGGTGGCGCGGTCGGGTCGGTGCGCACGAGCGCGATGCCCCAGTTGGCGAAGCGCGCGTAGCTGGACCACACCTTCTGCCCGGTGATGACGTAGGAATCGCCGCGCTTCTCCCCGCGCGTCGTAAGCGAGGCGAGATCGCTCCCGGCGTCGGGCTCGCTGAACAGCTGGCACCAGATGTCGGCGCCGGACAGGATCCTCGGCATCCACTGGCGCCGCTGGACCTCGGTGCCGTGCGCCATCAACGTGGGGCCGACGAGGCTGACGCCCGCACGCCCGAGGATCTGCGGGGCGCCGACGCGCGCGAGCTCCTGGTTGTACACCGCCACCTGCGTCAGCGACGCGCCGCGGCCTCCGTACTCTTCCGGCCAGTTGATGCCGACCCAACGCCCGGAGTCGAGCGTCCCCTGCCACTCGCGCAAGACGTCGGCCTCCTCCGGGGTCGCCGCGACGTCGATGCGAGGCGGCGGATGCTCCGCCAGCCACGAGCACAGCTCGGCGCGGAAAGGCTCGTCGCCGCCCGAGGTCGAATCACCGAAGCGCGACCGGCCGGACCGGACCGTCGAGGTCACCGCCGTGCCGCCGCGGTGGTCATGCGACGGGCGTGAACTCGAGGTGCAGCTCTTCGAAGCCGCGGAGCATGAAGGTCGGCGTGTACTCGAATCGGCGGTCGTCGGCCGGGCCGTGCGCCGCGTCGGAGATCCGGATGTCGGCCATCGCGTCGAGGATCCGTTCGAGGCTGACGCGGGTCTCCGCCCGCGCGAGGGGCGCGCCGACGCAGGTGTGGATGCCGAACCCGAACCCGAGGTGCTGCCGACCGTTGACCCGGTCGAGCTCGAGCACGTCGGGGTGATCGAACTCACGCGGATCCCGGTTGGCGGCGCCGTTCAGCAGCATCACCGTGGTTCCCGCGCCGATCTCCACGTCGCCGACGGTGGTCGGTACCTTCGACAGACGGAAGTCGCCCTGGATCGGGCTCTCGAGCCGCACCATCTCCTCGATGAAGGCCGGAATGCGGCTGCGCTCGTCGCGCAGCAGCTGCTGGAGCTCCGGCCGCTCCGCGAGCGTGTACAGCGTGGTCCCGATCAGCCGGGCCGTGGTCTCCTGGCCGGCCGCGAACAGGTTGGATGCGATCAGCATGACGTCGCGGACGTCGGGCAGCGTGCCGTCCGGGAACGTCGTGGTGGCCAGGATCGTCATCACGTCGTCGCGCGGCGCGCGCCGACGGTCCTCGATGTAGGCCGTAAACGTGTCGTACAGGAACTCGAGCGGCTTGTGCGCCTTCACCGATCCGCCGGTGGCCCCGAGCTCGGCCCGGAAGGAGTCGTGGTCGACCTCGGGGACTCCGAGGAGGTCGGCGATGACCAGGAGCGTGAACGGAACCGCGTAGTCACCCACGAACTCGCATTCGCCCCGGCTGACGAACTCGGCGATCTGGCGATCGGCGAGGCGCCACATGAACTCCTCGTTCTCCTTGAGCCGCTTCGGGGTGATCAGCCGGTTCAGCAACGCCCGCTGCGCGGTGTGATTCGGCGGGTCGAACGTGGGCAGCTGATCGCCGAAGGGCAGATCATCGCGGTACTCCTCGATGATCCCGCTGATGTCGTCGCCCTCCAGCGGCACCGGGAACTGCGCGAACGGCCCGATCATGGCGTTGCACGACGAGAACGTCGCGGGGTCGTTGTAGACGGCCATCGCCTCCTGGTACCCGGTGACCATGACCACGCCCTGGTGCGGCTCGCGCCACGCGGGCCCGTGCGCGCGGAGGCTCTCGTAGTACGGGTACGGGTTCTGGTACACCGACCGGGAGTGGAAGAAGTCGGTCATGTCGAGGTCGGGAGTGCTCACTGCGTCTCCGGTCTGAAGCTCAATGTCCGAGGATTCCCTGCTCGATGACGATCGCCGCGGCCTCGACCTCGGCCGCCGGCCGCTCCCGCGCGCCGAAGACGGCGAGCAGGGCCACCATGACGGCGGCGTCGACGTCGACGTCGCCGAAGCCGCGCGGTTGCAGGTACTGCGACATCCGCCTCCGGCCCCAGTCGAACAGCGGGGCCGACTCACGCCGGAGCGCCGGCTCCTGGAGCGCGGCATCGACCCAGACGTGCAACATCGCCGCTTCGCTGAAGTGGGCCGCGTGGTAGCGCCGGAGCCATCGACGGAGGAGTCCCTTGCCCGCGGGCCCGTCGAGCTCGGAGACATCCGGGATGTCGAGCATCGCGGTGCCGACCGCGGGCATCGCGCGGGCGGTGAGGAGCCGCGCGAGCTGATCCTTGCTCTGGAAATGACGGTAGAAGGCACCGTGGGAGACACCGGCGGCGTCGACGAGATCGTCGACGCGCGTGTTGTGGTAGCCGCGGGTGACGAACACATCGTGCCCGGATTCGAGGAGGGCGGTGAGCGTCCGGTTCCCGGGCGCGTTGGGGTCGACGGCGTCGGTGCCCTGCCGGAGCAGCTCGAGCATCGGGGGGAAGAAGTCGAGCGGAGGCGGCGGTGGCCCCGCCGGGGAATGCACGTTCACGTCTCGGTGCAGACCGAAGAAGGTGCGGTGGAGCACGTCGGTGATCGCGTCCTCGACGCGGTCGCTCGGATAGGCGTCGGGTGCGGCGGAGCGGAGGATGTTGGTGATCTCGAGCGTGTGGTTGAGGGTCTCGAGGAGCAGCCGGATGACGGGGTCGACTTGCCGGGGAGCAAGCGTCGTCGTCGCCAACCGGGAGTGGATGCGCGCGACGGTCTGCTCACCCGTGTGCTTCGCCACCACGGCGAGGACCTCGTCGCTCTCGAGCGCGTGGAACACCGGCTCGTAGCGAGCGTAGATCTCGGTGAACCGGGCGACCCAGGCCCGCAGCGCGGCTCGGCCTTCGAGATCGGGGGTCAGCGGGTCGAGGGCCTCGGTGGACGCGCTCACCTGGCGGGCCACCTGTCCGGCGAGGTGCTGGAACACCTCCTCCTTGCTCGCGAAGTACTGGTAGAAGGAGACCCGCGAGCACCGGGCGAGCTTCGTGATCCGGGCGATGCTGCAGGCGTGGTAGCCCTCGTCACCGAACGCCTGCAGTGCCGCGTCGAGGATGCGCTGCTGCGTCCGCCGGCCGTGGACGCCGACCCGGGGATTGTCGGAGAATGGCGCCCGCCGCACCGCCGCGTCCCCGCCCACGAGGCGCGCGTCGACCCCGTGCTCGCGCAACGCCTGGGAAGCCGACGATCCGCCCCGTTCTTCCTCGGTCATCCGGCTCCTCGCACGGGTCGCCCTGCCACCTCCTGGTGACATTAGCGTTAGCAGTCCGCTCCGCGCCTCATCCCGCCAAGGGCGGCGGAAAGCCAGGAGTGCTACCTTCCGCTGACGCACCTGTTAGTTCAGAGTCAGGCATGCCTCGGACAACCGGAGCTTCGCGCGACTCGGATACCGGTGCCTCCGGGGCACCCACGAGAGGGGACGGACCGCCATGGAATACCGGCCATTCGGACGTACGGGCCTGGAGGTCTCGGCGATCGGCTTCGGCTGCTGGGAGGTCGGCGGCGGGTACGGGGCCGTCGAGGAGACGGACTTCGCCGACGCGATCGGGCGCGCGCTCGACCTCGGCATCAACTGCTTCGACACCGCCGAAGGCTACGGCGACGGCGCGTCGGAGCGCGCGCTGGGCAGGGCACTCGGCAGTCGCCGCGACGACGCCGTCGTCGTCACCAAGTTCGGCATGAACTACCGCGACAAGCCCAACATGCGGGATAGCAGCCGCGCGCGCGTCGTGGCCTCGATCGAGAAGAGCCTCAAGAACCTCGGCACCGACTACGTCGACGTCTACATCGTGCACTGGCCCGACCGCGAGACCCCCTTCGAGGAGACGATGGAAGCCCTCGACGAGATCGTCCGCGACGGGAAGGTCCGCTTCATCGGCGTCTCCAACTTCACGCCGGCCGAGATCGAAGCCTGCATGCAGGTGCGCCGCGTCGACGTCGCCCAGTACGGCTGGAACATGTTCGACCGGCGGATGCAACGCGACATCCTCCCGCTCTGCGAGAAGGAGGGCATCGGATTCATGGCGTACGGGTCGCTCGCCTACGGCCTCCTGACCGGTACCTTCCGCGAGGACCAGGACTTCGGCGCCGCGGACTGGCGCGCCCGCCAGGGGAAGATGGGATCGATCAAGCTCTTCAACGCGCTGTTCGGCGAAGAGTCCTTTCCGAGCAACGTCCGCGCGGTCGACGAGCTGAAGGGCGTGGCCGCCCGGTACGACAAGAGCCTCCCGCAACTCGCGCTCCGGTGGGCGATCTCGAACCCGACCATCAACACCGCACTCGTCGGGTGCCGTACCGTGGCCGAGGTCGAAGACAACGTCGGCGCGATCGGGTGGACGATCTCCGACGCCGATCTCGCCGAGATCGACGCGATCTTCGAGCGCCACGGGGTCGAGACCGCGCCCGACTACTGGATCGAAGAGCTCTGACCGCTCGGGAGGAGGCCGGACCCATGGGAGGAGAACTGTCGGGAAAGGTCGCGATCGTCACCGGCGGCGCCGGTGGCATCGGCCGCGCGACGGTCGAGGTGTTCGCGGAGGAAGGTGCGCAGGTCGTCATCGCGGACGTCGACCCGGAACGCGGCGAGGCGTTGGCCGCGGAGATCGGCCCGGCCGCCGCCTTCAAGCGGACCGACGTCGCCGACGCGGACGACATCCAGGGTGCCGTCGACTTCGCGATCGAACGGTTCGGCACGCTCGACATCATGTTCAACAACGCCGGGATATCGGGCTCCATGCGCCGGTTCCTCGATGACGATTTCGACGACTTCCAGCGCATGATGGAGGTCAACCTCCTCGGCGTCATGGTCGGCAGCCAGCGCGCGGCCCGGTACATGGCCAAGAACGGTGGCGGCTCGATCGTCAACAACTCGTCGATCGGCGGGCTGAGCGCGGGCAGCGGAGTGATGACCTACCGCGCCGCCAAGGCCGCGGTCATCCACTTCAGCCGATCGATCGCGGTCGAGCTCGGCCCGCAGGGCATCCGGGTGAACTGCATCGCGCCGGGCCACATCGCCACCGAGATGACGACCTACGACATGGACGCCGTCATCCGCCTCACGCAGCCGCTGCCGCGCCACGGCTCGACGCGTGACGTCGCCAACGCCGTCGCGTATCTGGCCGGCGATCGCTCGGCGCAGATCACCGGGATCGTCGTGCCCGTCGACGGTGGAACCACCGCCGGGCCTCCGCCCGCGCAGTTCAAGGGGATCCTGACTCCCCCCGCCACCACCACCCCGAGCTGAGTCCGGGCGCCGGGGCACCACCCGATCGTCGAGAGGAACACCAGATGCCGACCGAAATCGTCATCCGCGGAGGAACGGTCTTCGACGGGAGCGGCGCGTCCGGTCGCTCCGCCGACGTGGCGATCGAGGACGGCGTGATCCGCGAGATCGGACCCGACCTCCACGGTGAGCACGAGCTCGACGCGTCGGGCTGCGCGGTCACGCCCGGGTTCATCGACATCCACACCCACTTCGACGCGCAGGTCTTCTGGGATCCGGCCCTCAGGCCGTCGTCGTACCAAGGGGTCACCACCGTGGTGGCCGGCAATTGCGGCTTCTCGATCGCACCCACGCGTCCCGAGCAGCGCGACACGATCGTGCACACCCTCGAGAACGTCGAGGACATGGATCCCGCCACCCTCATCGCGGGGATCGACTGGGACTTCGAGACGTTTCCCGAATACCTGGAGTCCGTCCGGCGCCGCGGCACCGTGCTCAACTTCACCGCCTACATCGGGCACTCCGCGCTGCGGCTCTACGTGATGGGCGATGCCGCCTACGAGCGGGTGGCCACAGCCGACGAGATCGAGCGCATGTGCGAGCTCGTGCGCGAGGCGATCGCCGGCGGCGCGGCCGGGTTCTCGACCAGCTTCTCGTTCGCGCACCGGGGCGTCGACGGGAAGCCCGTCCCGAGCCGCTTCGCCAGCCGGGATGAGGCCCACGCGCTGTTCGTCGCCGCAGGCCAGGCCGGCAAGGGCGTGATCCTCATCACCCCGGGTGAGCAGTGCACGTACGCCGACGTGTACGAGTGGCAGCCCCGCGTCGGGCGCCCGTTCACCTACCCACTGTTCGCGAGCCCCGGCGGCAAGCACCTCCTGCCGGTCGGGCTGCACGAACAGGGCCTGGCCGACGGCGCCGACGTGTGGCCGCAGGTCACCCCGCGGCCGCTCACCATGCAGTTCACGCTGGCCGACCCCTACAGCCTCAACGTCGGCAAGCTCTTCGGCGACCTGATGCAGGAGGACCGCACCGCGCGCATCGCCGCCTACCGCGATCCGGAGTGGCGGGCGCGAGCGGTCGCGGACCTCGACCTCGCGCCGATGAAGCCCCGCTGGGAGACGTTCGAGGTGTCCGAGTCGCTGCGGTACCCCGAGTTGCAGAGCCGACGGGTCGACGAGCTCGCACGCGAGCGCGACTGCAGCCCGCTCGACGTGATGTGCGAGCTCGCGGTCGCCGAGGACCTCACGACGCGCTTTCGGGCGTACATCGCCAACGACGACGTCGAGGCCGTCAGCCACCTCCTCACGCACGACCACGTCGCGCTGGGGCTCTCGGACGCGGGCGCGCACATCGACCAGCTGTGCGACGCGCCGCTCCCCACCGACCTCCTGGGCAACTGGGTCCGGGACCGGAACGTGATGCCCCTCGAGGCGGCGGTGCGCAAGCTCACCGGTGAGCCGGCCGACATGTTCGGCTTCGACCGGCGCGGCTACCTGCGCGAGGGGTACTGGGCCGATGTGTGCGTGTTCGACCCGGAGACGATCGCTCCCGGACCGACCCGCAGGGTGCAGGACTTCCCGGCCGACGGCGAGCGCTTGACCGCCGAGGAGCCACTCGGGTTGCGGCACGTGTTGGTCAACGGCATCCCGATCCGCCGGGACGGCGCCCAAGTCACGACGTTCGATCACCTGCCCGGAACGCGGCCCGAGATCGGCTGACGCTGCTCAACTGACGACGAGCTCGGACCGAAGCCGGTTCAGCGGGCAGTCGCGAAGAACCGGCGGAGATCGTCGACGAACAACGCGGGCTGCTCCATCGCGGCGAAGTGGCCGCCGCGCGGCATCTCGGCCCAGTAGGTGACGTTGTAGCGGCGTTCGACCCACGAACGCGGGAAGCGCAGCACCTCCCGGGGATAGCGCGCCACCCCGGTGGGGACCGCGACGAATCCCGGCGGCACACCCGCCGCACCGGCGTGTTGGAGCTCCCAGTACAAGCGCATGGACGACGTGATCGTCTGCGTCACCCAGTAGACCATCACGTTGGTGAGCAGCTGATCCCGCGTGTAGATGCTCTGGAGGTCGCCGTCGCAGTCGCTCCACGTGCGGAACTTCTCGAGGATCCACGCGAGCAGCCCGGCGGGCGAGTCGTTGAGCCCGACCCCCAGCGTCTGCGGCTTCGTGCCCTGCTCGTTCGCGTAGCCCGACTCCTCGCGCATGAACGACTGCATGGACGCGAGATCGTCCTTGTCCTGATCGGTGAGCGGAGGCGCGTCCTCGGGGCGGTCGGCGATCGCCATGTTGACGTGGATCGCCACGCAGTGCTCCGGGTCGAGCGCACCGATCCGCGTCGCGACCTGGGATCCCCAGTCGCCGCCCTGGGCGACGTACCGCGTGTAGCCGAGGCGGGCCATCAGCTCGATGAACGCGTGGGCGATCCGGGTCACGTCCCAGCCCGGCTCGGTCGTCGGGCCCGAGAACCCGTAGCCAGGCAGCGAGGGCGCGACGACATGGAACGCGTCGGCGGCGGTACCCCCGTTGGCCTCCGGGTCGGTGAGCCGCGGGATCACGTCGAGGAACTCCACGATCGAGCCGGGCCAACCGTGCGTGATGAGGAGCGGAAGTGCGTCGGGGTGCTCGGACCGAACGTGGATGAAGTGAACGTTCTGGCCGTCGATCCGGGTCTGGAACTGTGCGAACCCGTTGATGCGCGCTTCCTGGGCGCGCCAGTCGTACGACTCGCGCCAGTACGCGATCAGGTCGACGAGGTCGTCACGCGGGAAGCCGTACTCCCAGCCCGTGCCCTCGATCTGATCCGGAACGCGGGTCAGGTCGAGCCGGGCGCGCAGATCGTCGAGGGCGGAGTCGGGGACGTGGACCTCGTAGCTCTCGATCGGCCCGGTCATGCGAGTCGGGCGGACCACCCGCCGTCGACGGGGATCGCGGTGCCGGTGACGAACGACGCCTTGTCGGAGGCGAGGAACGCCGCGACCTCGGCGACCTCGTGCGGCTGCCCGCCGCGACGCATCGCGGCCTTCTTCTCGATGCCGGCCGAGCTCTCGAGCCCGGCGGCGCCCATGATCTCGGTGAGGATGAACCCCGGGCAGATCGCATTGACGCGGATGCCCTTCGTTCCGTACTCGACCGCGGCCGCCTTGGTGACCGCGATGACGCCCGCCTTGGCCGCGGAGTAGATGCCGGTCCAGGGCGCGGCGTTGAGCCCGCCGACCGACGACCAATTGATGATCGATCCACCGCCGGATTCGAGCATCGCCCGGATGCCGTACTTCATCCCGAGCACGACACCCCGGAGGTCGACGTCCATCGTGCGGTCGTAGGCGTCCATCGTGACGTCGCCGATCTGCTCACCCGAGCCGATGCCCGCGACATTGCAGACGATGTCGACGTGCCCGAACTCCGAGACGGCCTTCGCGACCATCGCCTCGACGTCGGACTCGCTCGTGACGTCGGCGTGGAAGGGGACGACCGCGTGCCCGACCTCGGCCGCGGTCTGCTCCTCCGCCCCGCTGACGTCGGCCGCGAGGACCCGGGCGCCTTCCCGGACGAACACCACGGTCGACGCCTTGGCCATGCCCGAACCCGCGCCGGTGATCACCGCGACCTTGCCGTCGAGCAACCCCATTCCGCCATCCCCCCGTTGCGCGACCATCAGGTCACATCTCTGACGCGACTGTCATTCGGCTGGAACCTCGTCCAGTGATAGAAAGCCAGTTCGAGCGACCCTGTGGGGCCGAAATCTAACAGCTGTGTCACTCTCCTGGGAGGTCCACCAAGTGCGAACCGTGGTCGTCGGCGCCTCGAGTGGGCTCGGACGCAGCATCGCGATCGGGCTCGCGCAACGCGGCTCCGACGTCGCGATGCTCGCCCGGCGCAAGGAACGAACCGAAACCGCTGCGACCGAGGCCGGCCCCCGTGCCTTCGCCGTCGTGTGTGACGTCACCGACGAGGATTCGTGCCAGTCGGCGATCGCCGAAGCCGCCGAGCGGCTCGAGGGCATCGACGCGCTCGTCTACGCACCCGCGATCGGCCCGCTGTCCCGGATCGCCGACATCGACACCGACCTCTGGCGCAAGGCGTTCGACACCAACGTCATCGGCGCGGCCCGCGTGACGGCCGCCGCGCTCCCGCACCTCGAGGCGTCACGTGGCATTGCCGCGTTCATGTCCTCCCGCAGCGCTTCGCTCACCCCGCCCTGGCCCGGGCTCGGCGCCTACATCGTGAGCAAGGCCGCGCTCGACAAGCTCGTGCAGGCATATCGGGCCGAGCACCCGACCGTCGGCTTCACGAACCTCGTGGTGGGCGACTGTGCCGGCGGTGAGGGCGACTCGCTGACCGGATTCGCCGACGGCTGGGACCCGGAGCTGGCCACCGAGTTCGGGACCGAGTGGTTCACCAAGGGCTACATCAGCGGCTCGCTGATCGAGGTCGACGAGCTCGTGTCCGTGGTCGACTCGGTGCTGCGGAGCGGCAGCAGCCTCTCGCTGGAGACCGTGAGCATCACGCCGCGCGTGATCCCGGCGGACCGACCTGACAGCTGGACGGAAATGGGTGACCTGCGCCCCTGATCGCTGAGCAGCTGTTCGCTCTAGCCTGTTTCCCTCAGGCCTGCTTCCCTCAGGGAGTCGTCACCGGCAGCGTCTCGAAGCCCCGAACCGTGGACGTCGGCGCGATGCGGGCCGCGCCGCGATCAACCTCCCACTCCGGGAACCGCTGCAGGATCTCGTCGAGGGCGACGCGCCCTTCCAGGCGGGCCAACGCGGCGCCCAGGCAGAAGTGGATGCCGTAGCCGAACGTCAGCCCCGGCCCGACCTCGCGATGGATGTCGAAGCGGTCGCCCTCGGGGAACCGGCGATCGTCGCGGTTGGCCGAGCCGATGAGGAACATGACGACGCTGCCCTCGGCCACGGTCTCCCCGTGGTGCTCGACGTCCTTCGTGACGTACCGAGCGACGTGGGGCGCAGGCGGCTCGTAGCGCAGGAGCTCCTCGATCGCGTTCGGGACCAGGGATCGGTCCTCGACCAGCTCCCGCCGCTGATCGGGATGGTCGGCGAGCACCTTGCCGGCCCAGCCGATGAGCTTGGTCGTCGTCTCGCTCCCGGCGCCGGCCACGACGGTGACGTACGTCAGCACCTCTTCGCGCGTGAGCTTTCGCGTGGTGCCGGTCTCGTCCTCGAACTCCGCGTGCAGCATCTCGGTCATGAGGTCGTCCGACGGGTGGTCGGCCCGCCAGTCGATGTAGTCGGCGAACGCCTCGCCGGTGACGAACTGCTCCTCGGAGTACCGCATCGGCTTCCCGGGCTTGGTCCGGAGCTGGGCGTCGGCCTGGTCGCGGATCGCGTCCTGGTCCGCCTCGGGGATGCCGAGCAGCATCCCGATCACTCGCATCGGCATCGGCGCACCGAGGTCGCGCACGAAGTCGAAGCCACCTGCTCCCACCAACGGGTCGAGGCTCTGCGCGCAGAACTCCCGGATCTGCGGCTCCAGCGCGTTCATCTTCTTCGGCGTGAAGACCCGGGCCAACAGGCTGCGGTGCATCGTGTGGATCGGCGGGTCCTCGAAGATGATCACGCCGGGCGGCATCTCGATCCCGGCCCGGATCAGCTCGACGATCGCACCCCGCCCGGAGATGTAGGTCTTGTTGTCGACCAGCCCGCGCTCGACGTCGGCGAACCGGCTGAGCGCGTAGAAGTCGTGGGTCTCGTTGTAATAGAGCGGCGTCTCTTCCCGGAGCCGGCGGTACACGGGATAGGGGTCCGAGTTGATCCCGATGTCGTACGGGTCGTAGTACACGTCATCCCGGGTCGTGGTCATCGAGGCTCCCTCAGGCGCGGCGCGGCACGGCACGAAACTGACAACTTCGTCACCGGCAGGCGTCGGACCCACTGGGATTCCGGTTCCAGGGGGCCCGACGCGCTACCGGATTCGGCCATTGTCTAACACCAGCGTCACTATATTGGGAAGCGCTGAAGGCACCCACGCCAGACGCCTCGGGGGGATACCGGTGAGTGCTCGATGAACCAGCAAGCCATGCCGAGCTGGAGCTCGATGACGCCGGAATGGATGACCGCGGCTCTCGCACCGACCCACCCGGGGATCGAGGTGAGCCGGGTCGAGCTCCTGCTGCGAGACGACGGGACGAATCGCCGTGCCCGCTTCGGCCTCGAGTACGCGATTGGTTCGGGCCCGCGCACGGTGTTCGCCAAGGCCGCCGATCCGGCCCACGCCAAGCTGAACGCATCGACCGGCGGGGTGTACAACGAGGCGCGGCTGTTCATCGCCGGCGTGCACCTGCCGGTGGATCACCCGGACGTCTACCTCGCCTTCGTCGACGAGCCGAACGTCGACTTCTTCCTCCTGATGGAGGACGTCACCGCCCGAGGTGGAGATCCGCGGGACTCGACGCGGCCGCTGACCGTCGAGCAGGCGGCGAATGGCGTCCGAGCCCTCGCGCGACTGCACAGTGCGTTCTGGGGCGACCGCCTGACGGGCTGCTCCGCCCTTTCTTGGGTGGAGCCGTTCGTGGTCTGGCGAGGCATGACCCGCGGCATCGACATCGGGTTGAAACGGGCCGGCGACACGATCCCTCCGGAGGTCAGGAGTCTCGACAGCGCCGCGATCGAGGGCGACTTCTGGACCCGATACGTGAGCACGCTCGCGCACGGGCCGCAGACCTTGCTGCACGGCGACGCGCACATCGGCAACACCTACGTGCTCCCCGACAACGAGGTCGGCTTCCTCGACTGGCAGGTGCTGCGGCGCGGCAACCCCTCTGTCGACCTGGGCTACTTCCTGCAAGGGGCCCTCACCATCGAAGACCGACGGCCCAACGACGCGGCGCTCGTCGCGGAGTACCACCGCGCGCTCGACCTCCCCGTCGACGAACGCCCGACTCTCGAAGAGACCTGGCTCGGGTACCGGGCGTCGGCCGCGCACGGACTGGCCCTCTGGCTCGCCACGGCCGCCTCCGACACCTGGCAACGACCGGAGGTCTCCATGGCGCTCGCGCAGCGCTACGCAGCAGCATTCGTCGATCTGGACACGCCCGCCGCGATCGACGACCTGTGCGCCACGAGCTGAACACCCGATCCGGCTGCCGGCCGGATTGCGCCTGGTGGGTCGGACCGTGTGCCGTTGCGCCGACCCGCGATCCGGTGCGCCGTCCTTGCCCTGCAACTACCGGTCGCGCTCGTCATCAAGTCCGCCGTCCAGAAGGTGCAGGACGACCTCGGCACCGCCGCGTCCTCGTTGCAGAGGGCGCTCACGGCGAGGTGCAAGTAGGTCCCGAGGTGACTTCCGGGATCCCGAGGATCAGCCCGGTCAGTCGGCCGGCGGATACGCCTCGGGGCGGCCTTCGAGGATCACGGTCTTGGTCTCGAGGAACGGGATCAGGCCTTCCTTGCCGCCCTCACGACCGATGCCCGACTGCTTGAAGCCGCCGAACGCGATGCCGAAGTCGGTGCGGAAGCCGTTGTGGCCGACGGTGCCGGACCGGAGCTGACCGGCAACGGCGCGGGCCCGCTCGACGTCGTTGGTGAACACCGACGCGTTGAGGCCGTAGATGGTGTCGTTCGCGATCCGCACCGCGTCCTGCTCGTCGTCGGCCTTGATGACGGAGAGGACCGGTCCGAAGATCTCCTCGCTCCCGATCGCGGAATGGTTGTCGACGTTCCCGAAGACCGTCGGCTCCACGAAGTACCCACGGTCGAGCCCCTCGGGGCGGCCACCGCCGGTCGCGAGCGTCGCGCCCTCGTCGACGCCCTTCTGCATGTAGCCCAGGACGCGGTCGCGCTGGCGCTCCGAGACGAGCGGGCCGAGCTGCGACTGCTCGTCGAAGGGGTCGCCGACGCGGGTCTTGCCGAAGCTGGTGGCGAGCGCCTCCACGAAGTCGTCGTGGCGATCCTTCGTGACGATGATGCGAGTGAGCGAGGAGCACACCTGGCCGTTGAGCCCGCACTCGGCCTTCGCGAGCGTGTTGGCCGCGGTCTCGAGATCCATGTCGTCGAGCACGACCGCGGCCGACTTCCCGCCGAGCTCGAGCGTGTAGCGGGCGATCCGCTCACCGCAGAGCGACGCGATCCGTCGGCCGGCCGCGGTCGAACCGGTGAACGTGATCTTGTCGACGCGGGGATCGGTGACGAGCAGCTCCGAGACCTCACGGTCGGCCGTGATGACGTTGAGCACACCCGGCGGCAGGCCGACCTGCTCGGCCGCTTCGGCGAGCACGTTGCCCTCGCCGGGCGCCTCGGGCGACGACTTGAGCACGACGGTGCAACCGGCGAGGAGCGCGGGGCCGACCTTGTGGCACATGAGCGACACCGGCGCGTTCCACGGGATGATCGCGCCGACCACACCGACCGGCTCGCGCACGAGCAGGCCGAACTTGCCGCCGCCCGTCGGGGTGCGCTCCTCCTCCCACGCGAACGTGTCCGCCAGCGCCGCGTACGCTGCCATCGTGCCCTGACCGATCCGCCCCGCGAACTGACCGGTGCTGAAGAGCACGCCCGACTCGCGCGGCCAGAGCTGGCCGAGGACGTCGCCCTTCTCCGCGAGTGCGGCGCCCAGCGCGAGGAGGTACTCGGCGCGCTGCGCGTGCGTCAGCCGGGTCCACGGGCCGTCGTCGAACGCCTGACGCGCGGCCGTGACCGCCCGGTTCATGTCCGCCGGCGCGCCCGCCGCGATCGAGTAATAGACCTCTTCGGTCCCCGAGTCGATCACGTCGAAGGTGGCATCGGACGACGGCTCGACCCACTCCCCACCGATGAAGAAGCGGTCGGCGTGCTGGAGCGGTGCCGTGGCAGCCCTGGTGATGGTCATCTGGTTACTCCGTCCCGGCGAGCTGGATGGTTGCGGATACCTTTCTAACACTGACGTCACGGGTGATGTCGAGAGGCGAACGCACCGCGTGGATACCCTGGCCCGACCTGCAGCCGATCCCGGGGGGACCCCGACATGGTGAACGTGACCGGTCCCTCACGCGATGTTGTCGAGCACCGCCAGGGAGGCGACGGCGCCATCCT
Source organism: Acidimicrobiia bacterium (assembly GCA_017882925.1). Lineage (GTDB taxonomy): Bacteria > Actinomycetota > Acidimicrobiia > IMCC26256 > Chersky-534 > Chersky-534. The sequence goes on from JADGOM010000072.1 coordinate 25,745, forward strand.
CCCGAACCTCGGCTGCTACCTGCTCGGTGGCCATCCCGCATCCTCGCGGCAGATCGTCACCGAGGCCCCCGAGGCCGAAGCGCTCGGTCTCGGCACCGCATACATCTCCGAACGGTTCAACAAGAAGGAGGCGGCAACCCTCTCCGGCGCCGCGGGTGCGGTGACCGACCGCATCACGATCGCCACCGCGGCGACGAACCACAACACCCGCCATCCGATGGTGACCGCGGGGTACGCCCTCACGATGCAGAGCCTCACCGGCGGCCGGTTCGTGCTCGGGCTCGGTCGTGGCATCCCCAAGCTCCAGGACGCCTACGGGATCCCCCGAGTCAAGACCGCGGAGCTCGAGGACTTCGTCGGCATCATGCGCCGTCTCTTCCGCGGCGAAGCGGTCATCGGCCACGACGGCCCGGCCGGTTCCTGGCCCGTCCTGCACCTGGACGCATCCCTCGATGAGCACCTGCCCATGGGCATCGTCGCCTTCGGCCCCCAGACGCTCGAGCTCGGCGGCCGCTGCTTCGACGAGGTCGTGCTGCACACCTACTTCACCGACGAGACCACCGCCCGCTGCGTCCAGACCGTCAAGCGCGCCGCCGGGCAAGCGGGGCGGGACCCGGACGCGGTGAAGGTCTGGTCCTGCTTCGCCACGATCGGCGACCACATCCCCGAGGACAAGCGGCTCATGAAGACCGTCGGCCGGATGGGGGCCTACCTCCAGGGCTACGGCGAGCTGCTCGTGCGGACCAACGGTTGGGACCCGGCCGTGCTCGAGCGCTTCCTCGCCGACCCCGTCGCGAGGGTCGGGGGCCTCGACGTCGTCGCGACCCGGGAGCAACTCGAGCATGCCGCCACGCTGATCCCCGAGGAGTGGCTCGCGCCGGCGGCTACGGGCAGCCCGTCCCAGTGCGTCGCCGCCATTCGCAACCAGCTCGACCTCGGCTGCGACGGCGTCATCATGCACGGAGCAACGCCGTCCGAGCTCGCACCGATCGTCGACGAGTACCGCCGGACCACGAACGGCTGAACCGTCACCCGACCCGGGGATGCGTCGGTCCGGCGGAATGCCCCGCCCGGAGCCGAAGGGCCCGACCTCACAGCAGGTCGAGGGAGCGGAGGTCGCGGATCGCAACGCACGTGCGCCGAGCCATCGCGAGAAACATGCCGTCGGCGCGCTCACTGCGTTGCGCGGTGGCGTACGCGGCGCCGATCGTGGTGATCATCGGGCCTTGGATCTGCCCGAGCCGGTAGTCGTCGAAGCAGCGCTCGGCACCGTAGTCGTTGATGCCGCGCGCGACGACCGCGGCATGGTACAAGGCGACGAGGTCATCCTCGCCGGCGCGCCGGTCGTCGGTGGAGAGGCTCGTGCCGAGGAAATAGGCGAGGTCCCGGGCGGGCGGTGCGACGGCGAGCGTCTGCCAGTCGACGGCGACCACGTCGGCATCGTCGGTCGCGAACATGAGGTTGTCGAGCCGGTAGTCGCCGTGGACGACGGCGAACGGCTCCGGCCGCGCGAGCAACCATGACTCGACGGCCGCGGCGACGTCGCGCAACGTCGCGACATCCTCGGCCTCGAGGTCGGCGCGGTAGCGGTCGAGGAAGACGTCGGTCGCCGACTTCGTCACCGCACCGAGGAACGCCGCCCCGTCCGCACTCGGCGCGCGGAGGAAATCGAGATCGAAGAGGGTCGTGTCACCCCATCGCGGCGCATGCAGGCCCGCCAGGTTGTGGACCGCACGCTTCGCCCGGGCCAACGAGCAGCCGTCGGCCTGCACGCCCGGCACCCGTGGTGCGAGGTCCTCGAGCAGCAGCGTGAACTGCAGCGCGTCATCGGTGACCGCGGCATACCAACAGCGAGGTGTGCGCACATCCAACGTCTCGACGAGCTGCGCGTAGAAGCCGACCTCGTTCCGGTAGCCGCCCGCGACGCGCCGGCGTGCCGCGTCGTCCCCGACGGCGATCTTCGCCACCATCGTCGTCGGCTGTTCGTCGGCGTCGAGGGTGAGCCGGTAGGTCGCGCCGGTCTGGCCGGTGCCGATGCGCTCGACGGTGGCGGACCGCACGTCCGCGTCGAGGGCATGCGACAGCCAGGTCGGAGTGAGGTCGTCGACCCCATCGGCGACCGGGTTCACGAAGGGTCGACCTCGAAGTGGCACTCGAGGCTGTGGACGCCGTTCACGAACGCGCCGGCGACCCGGTCGGGCTCGCCGACCTCGAACCCGGCCACCGTGCGGGCCAGCTCACCGAACACCGACCGCAGCTGCGTACGGGCGAGATTCGCCCCGAGGCAGAAATGGGGGCCGCCCCCACCGAACGCGACGTTCTCGTTCGGGGAACGCGTGATGTCGAACTTCCACGGGTCGTCGAACACCGCGTCGTCGCTATTGGCCGAGCCGTAGAACATGACGATGTGGTCGCCGCGTCGGATCTCCTGCTCGCCGATCCGCGTGTCCTCGGTCGCGGTCCGGCGGAAGGTCATCACGGGCGTTGCCCACCGCAGGATCTCCTCGACCGCGCCCGGGAGCATCTGCTCGGGGTCCCGGCGCACGAGCGCCCACTGGTCGGGATGCGCGGCGAACGCGGCGACGCCGTGGGAGATCGTGTTCCTCGTGGTGTCGTTGCCGGCAACCCCGAGCAAGACCACGAACGACCCGATCTCCTGGTCGTTCAGGTACTCGCCGTCGACCTCGGCCTGGACGAGCGCGGTGAGGAGGTCGTCCCGGGGTGCCGTGCGACGCTCCGTCGCGAGCTCGGATCCGAGCATGCTCATGGTGATCGCGGCGTTCATCACCTGCGTGAACGAATCCTCGCCGGTCATGAACCTCGGGTCCGACGCCGCGACCATGCGGTTCGCCGCTTCCCGGAGCTCGACCCGTCGATCCTCGGGAACGCCGAGCATCTCGGAGATGGTCCAGATCGGCAGCCGCATCGACAACGCCGAGACGAGATCGCAGTCCCCGAGCGCGACCGCGTCGGCGACGATCGTGCGGGCCTGCGCGGCGATCTGCGCCTCGATGATGCCGACCTGACGGGGAGTGAACGCCCGGCTCACCAGCCTGCGGAGCTGGGTGTGGCGGGGCGCGTCGGTCATCAGGAACGAGCCGAAGGGCTCGTTGTACTCGGCCGGGATGTCACTGAAGCCGACCCCTTGGCCGCTGCAGAACAGCTCGGGATG
>JADGOM010000004.1 GCA_017882925.1 Acidimicrobiia bacterium
CCCGCGTGTAGCCCTGCCCCGCGAGCTCGCTGAGGAGCGCGTCGTACTCGCCCTTGCGGCCGCGGACGACGGGTGCGAGCACCTGGAACCGGGTGCCCTCGGGCAGCTGGAGCACGCGGTCGACGATCTGCTGGGGCGTCTGGCGCTCGATGACCCGGCCGCAGTTGGGGCAGTGCGGGACGCCGATGCGTGCGAACAGGAGGCGCAGGTAGTCGTAGATCTCGGTGATCGTGCCGACGGTGCTGCGCGGGTTCTTCGACGAGCCCTTCTGGTCGATCGAGATCGCGGGCGAGAGGCCCTCGATGAAGTCGACGTCGGGCTTGTCCATCTGCCCGAGGAACTGGCGCGCGTAGGCGCTCAACGACTCGACGTAGCGGCGCTGGCCCTCGGCGTAGATGGTGTCGAACGCGAGCGACGACTTGCCCGAGCCGGAGAGACCGGTGAAGACGATCAGCCGGTCGCGCGGCAGCTCCAGGTCGACGTTCTTCAGGTTGTGCTCGCGTGCACCGCGGATCACGATCGAGTCGGCCATCGGCGGGGAGTTTACCGGGCCGGGCCCCGGGTCGAACAACAGTTCGGGTCCGTCGTGACGCGGTCACGCAGCGTGAGGGTCGGACGCGCGCCTCCTCAGGCTGGCGGCGTGCTCCCACTGCTCACGGGCGCGCTCGCCGCGCCCGTCGCGCTCGCGACAAGGTCGTCGACCCGCACGGTGTCGACCCACCAGTCCCCGAACTTCTGGACGTGGGTCACGGCGAAGCCGTGGTGCACCTGCCGCTGCCCCTCGGGACCCCGGCCGACCACCACGGCCTGGTCCACGCCGAGCTTCGCGAGCCGGGCGTGCAGCTGCCCGAGGTCGTGGCCGAGGTGGCCGACCTGGCTCTCGGGGATCAGGAGCCAGCGGAAGTCGGAGGCGTGGGCCCAGGCCATGCGGGGCACGAGACCCCGGGTCGCGATGATGACGGGTTCCTCCCCGTCGCCCGCGGGCGTGACCTGGGCGCGCGAGGTGACCGAGTCGACGAAGCGCACCGACTCCTGGTGCGAGTACCGCAACGTGCGGACCGCCTGCACGCTCATGAGCACCGAGACCGACGCCAGCGCGACCAACGCGTACTTGCGGCTGGCCGGAGGCAGGCCGATGCCGGTGCGGCGGAAGGCGTCGAGCACGACCGGGATGATCAACGGCAGGCCGATCGCGAAGTAGCGGCCGCCCCACTCCCCTGAGCCGCCGGAGTCGTACTGCGTGGCGAGCACGGCGAGGGCGAACAGCCACCACGAGATCCAGAGCCCGAGCGCGACCGGGTTCCGCAGACCGTCCCGGCGCACGAGGATGAACCCGGCGAGGAGGATCGGGAACGCGGCGAGGAGCCCGGTGACCTGGCCGGCCGGCGCGAGCACCACGAAGAGCACGGACGCGACGACGGCCGCGGTGCAGAACACGCGCACGCCGTTCTCGTCGTCGGGGTGGCGGCGGGCGATGTAGGCGGCGATCGCGAGGCCCATGAACGCGGCGATCGCGAGCACGCCCGCGGTGGTCTCGCTCCCCGAGACCCAGGTGGTCATGAACGCGCCGAGCTTGCCGAACGGCCCGCTGTCCTGCGCGAGGCCCTTCGCGACCGCGCGGCCCGGCCCGAGGATCTGCTCCGACCACCGGCCCTCGAAGACGTGGGACACGACCGCGGTGCCGAGCAGGAGCACGCCGGCGACCGCGGCCCGCACGTTGCGCTTCGTGAGGGCGTACAGCAGTGCGCTGGCGGCGACCGCGGCCACGAGGAACAGGCCTTCGGTCCGCAGGAGGATGCAGACGGCGGCCGCGGCGAGCGCGAGCACGAGTCGGCCGTTGCGCCGGTCGAGCACGAACGCGAGCGCGGCCCACGCCGCCAACGCGGCCATGGCCGCGCCGGGACTGTGCGCGATCACGAGGTAGCTGTCGAAGAAGAGCGGGCTCACCGCGCCGACCACCCAGAGCGTGGGCACCGCGAGCCGCTTGTCGAGCCGGCGGGCCATGGCCGCGGCGAGGAGCGCGGCGAGCACGGTGCCGAAGATCGACACGACGAACGGGCCCGACTCGCCCAGGGTGGCGATCGAGGCCGCGAGGATCACCGGGTACAGCGGGTGCTTCGCGTAGGGCGCGTAGCCCTTGGTGCCGCGGTCGGAGAGCTCGAACGGGTAATAGCGGCCCGACGGGTCGGCGGCCGGGAACGACGGCGCGACGATCCAGCCGTGGCCGTCGGCCAAGTGATGGGCCTGCACCAGCGCCGCGCCCTCGTCGGCCGAGAAGAGGCCCTTGAGCCCGACGACCGGGAGCAGCAGGAGCAACAGCGCGAGGAGCAGCGCCGCGTGCGCGATGAGCGGCAGGCGCAGGAAGCGGGCGCCGAGGCCCTCCCCCTGGTGCTCGTCGACCTCGACGCGGGGCGCCGGGGGGACGACGGGCACGCCGCGGCGGTCGCGGAGGGCGGCCCGGCGGTCGACGAACGGCGCCGGCTCCACGCCGGGGGGCGGGGGCACGAGCAGCCGCGCGTCGAGGGCCGGCTCGGGGATCGTTACCGGTACCGGCGTGGGGGCGGGGGCGGGGGCTGGGGCCGGGGCTGGCGTCGGGCGGGACGCGGGGACCGGGAACACCGGAGCCGGCCGGGGTGCGGGAGCCGGGAGCACGGGCGGCGCGATGGCCGCGGGTGCGGGTGCGGGTGCGGGTGCCGGCGGGGCGGGCGCCGAGGGCGGGTCGAAGCTCGCGGGCGCGGCGGAGGCCGCGGTCGGTGCGGGCGTCGGTGTCGCGGTCGGTGTCGCGGTTGGTGTCGCGGTCGGTGTCGCGGGTGTGTCGATCGGGACGCGGCGAACCGTCGGGGTGGCGCGACGGTCGCGGGCCGCGCTCCGGCGATCGACGTCGGGCACGGCCTTCGTGGAGGTGCGCTTCGTCGCGGCGCCGTTCGCTTCCACGTTCACTGCGTCGACCGGCGTCGCCTTCTTCGTCGCGGGCCGGCGGGCGCGCGGCTTCCGGGGCGCGTCGGTGGTGGTCTCGGGGTCGGTCGGGGCGGGCGCGGTGGCGGCGGCAATCGTTGCGGGCGCGGATGCCGATTGCTCCGACGGCCGCGTCGCGTTCGGATCCGTCGCAGCCGGCGCCGGTCCAGACCGCTTCGCAGTCGTCGCCTTGGGTGCCGATACCTTCGCGGTCGTCGTCTTCGTCGGGGTCGTGCGCCGCGCGCGCGGCTTGGGTGCGGTGCTCGACGCGCTGGACGCGCCGTGGTCGTCGCCGTCGGCCGTCACCTCCGCGTCGCGGGTGGCCGTGCGCGCCGGTGCCCTCCGGGCGCGCGGCTTCGGTGTCGTCGCCTCGTCGGTGTTGGTGGTCGTTGCCGCGCTCGTACGGGCAGCCGTCGTGGCCTTGACCGCGGTCGCGCGGCGCGTCCGCGGTCGCGCCCCCTTCGCGGTGCCGTTCGTGGCCTCCGCCCGCGCGGGAGCCTCGGATTCGGCCGGGGGCGGCTTCGGCTCCGTCGTGGTCGCGACGGGCCGGCGGGTCCGGGTCGGGGACGGGCGATCCGTCGCCGGATCGGCCTCGCTCGGCGGGGTCTGGGGCTCGAGCTTCACAGACCACTACAACGACCGGTCGGGCGGGTCGCTTGAGCCGCAACGGCTGGTCAGACGACCTCGCGCAGCTCCCGTTTCAGGTCGTGGACCTCGTCGCGGAGCCGGGCCGCCTCCTCGAAGCGCAGATCCTTGGAGGCCTCGTGCATCTCCTCCTCGAGGGTGAGGATGAGTCGGCCGAGCTCGTCGGACGGCAGCTCCGCGAGCTCCGCCACCATCGACCGGGACGTCCGGGGCTTGCTCCGGCCGTTGCGACCGCGCTTGGTCTTCCCGTCGTCGACCTCGCTCCCCCGGAGCATCTCGAGGATGTCGGAGACCTTCTTGCGGATGGTCTGCGGATCGATCCCGTGCTCGAGGTTGTACGCGATCTGGAGCTTCCGGCGGCGCTGGGTCTCGGAGATGGCCTTGCGCATCGAGTCGGTGATCTGGTCGGCGTACATGATCACCTGGCCGTCGACGTTGCGGGCGGCCCGCCCGATCGTCTGGATCAGCGACGTCTCCGAGCGGAGGAAGCCCTCCTTGTCGGCGTCGAGGATCGAGACCAGCGAGACCTCGGGCAGGTCGAGGCCCTCCCGCAGCAGGTTGATGCCGACCAGCACGTCGAACTCGCCGAGCCGGAGCGACCGGAGGATCTCGATCCGCTCCAGGGTGTCGACCTCGCTGTGGAGGTAGCGGACCCGGATGCCGAGCTCGAGCAGATAGTCGGTGAGGTCTTCGGACATCTTCTTGGTGAGCGTGGTGACCAGCACGCGCTGGTCGCGCTCGGACCGGGTCTTGATCTCGGCGACGAGGTCGTCGATCTGGCCCTTCGTGGGACGCACGAGGACCTCGGGGTCGATCAGCCCGGTGGGGCGGATCACCTGTTCGACGACCTGCGCGCTGCCCTGGAGCTCCCACGGCCCCGGCGTGGCCGACAGGAAGATGACCTGGTTGACCTTCTCCACGAACTCTTCGAAGCGCAACGGCCGGTTGTCCATCGCGGAGGGCAGCCGGAACCCGTGGTCGACGAGGGTGGTCTTGCGGGAGCGATCGCCCTCGAACTGGCCGTGCAACTGCGGGATGGTCTGGTGCGACTCGTCGAGGATGATGACGTAGTCGTCGGGGAAGTAGTCGAGCAGCGTGTACGGCGCCTGGCCCGGGGCGCGGCCGTCGAGGTGCCGCGAGTAGTTCTCGATGCCGGAGCACACGCCCACCTCCCGGAGCATCTCGAGGTCGTAGGTGGTGCGCATGCGCAGGCGCTGGGCCTCGAGCAGCTTGCCCTGGGCCTCGAACTCCGCGAGGCGCTCGTGCAGCTCGGCCTCGATGCCGTCGACCGCGACGGCCATGCGGGCCTTGTCGGTGACGTAGTGCGACGCCGGGAAGAGGACCAGCGAGTCGAGCTCCTCGAAGATCTCACCGGTGAGCGGGTCGACCGACACGATGCGCTCGACCTCGTCGCCGAAGAGCGACACCCGGATGGCGCGTTCCTCGTAGGCGGGGAAGATCTCGATCGTGTCGCCCCGGACGCGGAACTTGTTGCGCACGAACGACATGTCGTTGCGCTCGTACTGGAGCTCGACGAGGCGCTTGAGGATCGAGCGCTGGTCGTGCTCCTCCCCCACCTTCACCGTGAGGAGCTGGGTGGCGTAGGTCTCCGGCGAGCCCAGGCCGTAGATGGCCGACACCGACGCCACGATGATGACGTCGCGGCGCGAGAGCAGTGCGCTCGTGGCCGCGTGGCGCAACCGGTCGATCTCGTCGTTGATCGACGAGTCCTTCTCGATGTACGTGTCGGTCGTGGGGAGATAGGCCTCGGGCTGGTAGTAGTCGTAGTAGCTGACGAAGTACTCGACCCGGTTCTTGGGGAAGAGGTCGCGGAACTCGGCTGCGAGCTGCGCGGCCAGGCTCTTGTTGGGCGCCATCACGATGGTCGGCCGCTGGACCTGCTGGATCACGTTGGCCGTGGTGAACGACTTCCCGGAGCCGGTGATGCCGAGCAGGGTCTGGAACTTGTCGCCCCGCTCGATGCCCTCGACCAGCTGCTCGATCGCGTGCGGCTGATCGCCGGCCGGCTCGTAATCGGACTGCATCTCGAACAGGGTGGCCACGGTCGGACTCTACCGACGGGGTGTGACGGTTATTCCTCCGGGTCCCCGGAAGAATCTCCCGGCTCGGCCGCCTGCTTGGCCGCGGCCCGGGCCAGGAGGTCGGCCCAGACCGCGTCGACCTGACCTTCCAGGTGGGCGAGGTCGCCGCTGTTGTCGATCACGTGGTCGGCGACGGCGCGGCGCTGCTCGTCGGTGGCCTGCGCGGCCATGCGGGCCTCGGCGTCGGCCCGTCCGACGCCCCGATCCTCGAGCCGGTCGAGCCGCAGCGCGGTGGGCGCCTCGACCACGAGGATGCACTCGTACGTGCGCAGTCCCGACTCCACGAGCAGCGGCACGTCGAGGACCACGACGCCGTCGGCGGGCGCCTCGCCGATGCGGCGGAGGAACTCGGCGTTGATCGCCGGATGGGTGATGGCCTCCAGGGCCTTGCGCTCCTCGTCGGAGGCGAAGGCCACCTCCGCCAGGCGGGGCCGGTCGAGGGACCCGTCGGCCGCCAGGATCGACGGCCCGAACCGCTCGACGAGCTGGGCCAGGGCCGGCATGCCGGGCTCGACCACCTCCCGGGCGATGGCGTCGGCGTCGACGACGTGGGCGCCCCGTCGGGTGAGCATGGCGGCGACGGTGGATTTCCCCGAGCCGATTCCTCCGGTGAGGCCTACGAGCAGCACGAGGGCGGATCGTAGCGGTCGTCAAGCGCTTGGGTCGGGGGCCCGACGGCCCGATAGATCAGGGTGGACTCCCGACCCCGGCGCACCCCGTGTTGAAGCTCCGGGCCGAACGACGTACCGGCCCGGTCGACGACCGGCGTGCCACCCTGACCCCGCCGAGGCCGGCGTCGTCCTATCGCGGCCCGGCCGTGGGCGCCCTGGACGTGAGCCGGCTCAACACCGGGGCGACGATCTTCCGCTGGGTGACCCTCCTGCTCGGCCTCGCCCTGGCCACCGCCGACACGCATACGGACGGCGCGGTCCTGGTGGCGGTCGGCTGCGTGCTCGTCCTCCACGCCACGTACCGGACGTTGCGCCCGCTGCGCCTCATCGGGCCGGGCAATCGCCTCGCGGGCCTGGTCGTGGATGTCGCCCTCGCGTGCGCGACCCTCGCGCTGACCGGGCGGGGCGACAGCCCCTTCCTGCTCGCCACGCTGCCCACGATGCTGCTCGCCGGCGTCGGCTGGGGCTACCTCGCCGGCGTCGGCGCGGCCGGCGCGGCGATCGTCTCCATGGCGGTGGCCGAGATGGTCGGCGATTCCTGGGCGCGGTCCGGCCAGTTCGCGGCGGAGGCCGCGGTCATCCTCGTGCTCACCGGCCTGATCGGAGGGGTCGCGCGCCGCATCACGCTCGAGGGCGAGGACCGCAAGCAGCTGGCGGCCGACGAGCTGGGCCGGATGTCGACGGCCAACGACCTGCTCCTCAGCCTCCACAGCGTCGCCCAGACCCTCCCCGCGTCGCTCGACCTGGGCGAGGTCATGGCGTCGACCCGGGGGCGACTGCGCGACCTCTTCGACTACGACTCGGCCACGATCCTCGTCCACGACGAGCCCACCGGAGCCTGGCGGGTGGAGCTGGCCGAGGGCGTGCGCCTCCCGTCGACCCTCGCCGACACCGACCTCCCGCCGCTGCTGCGGGACGCGGCCGAAGGCCGCCGGGCGATCGTCGTGCGCGACCTGCTCGATCCGCCGGCCCGCGGCTGCGCGCCCCTGTCCCGCAGCGCGCTGTTCGCGCCCCTGGTCGCGCGGGACGCGGTGGTCGGGCTCGTGGCCATCGAGACCGTGGAGCCGGGCCGCTACACGGAGCAGGACGAGGCGCTCCTCGCCGAGCTCGCCGAGCCCCTCGCGCTCGCGGTCGACAACGCCATGTGGTTCGCCCGGCTCCGGACGGTCGGCGCCGAGGCGGAGCGGTCCCGCATCGCCCGTGACCTGCACGATCGGCTCGCCCAGTCGCTGGTGTACGTGGGCTTCGAGCTCGAGCGGATCGACGGCGCCCAGGGCGGCGGCACCGAGCTGGCCGCCCTCCGGGACATCGTCCGGGGCGTGGTCTCCGAGCTGCGGGAGACGCTGTACCAGCTCCGGGCCATCGTCAGCGAGGAGGAGCCCCTCGACGCCGTGGCCGCGGGCTACGTCGAGCGCTTCGTGAAGCGCACCGGCATCCCGGTGAGCTTCACCAGCAACAGCAACGGCAAGCGGCTCCCCCTCCGGGTCGAGCAGGAGCTCTGGCGGATGCTGCAGGAGGCGCTCACCAACGTCGAGCGCCACTCCCAGGCCCAGCACGCGGCCGTGAGCTGGCAGATCGTCGGCAATCGGGCCGAGCTCGAGATCCGGGACGACGGCCGTGGATTCAAGGTCCACCAGGTGGCCCGGGAGCGATTCGGGCTTGTGGGAATGGGCGAACGTGCCGATGGGATCGGAGCCCATCTGACCATCGACAGCGAACCGGGAGCCGGCACGCGAGTGCTGGTGGAGGTCGAGGTACCCAATGACTGAACCTGCCCTCGTGCACGCACCCACCACCCGGGTCCTGGTGGCCGACGACCACCAGCTCCTGCGCCAGGCCCTGCGCCGGGCCCTCGAGGACAACGGGCTCACGGTCGTCGGCGAGGCGGCCGACGGCGAAGAGGCCGTGCGCCTCGCCGAGTCGCTCCGGCCCGACATCGTGGTCATGGACGTGACCATGCCGGTCATGGGCGGCATCGAGGCCACCGCGATCGTCCACGAGCACCTGCCCAACATCCGGATCGTCGTCCTCACCATGCACGACGAGCACAGCCTCGTGGTCCAGGCCGTCGACGCGGGCGCCTCCGCCTTCCTCAACAAGGACTGCTCGCTCCAGCAGGTGGTCGAGACGGTGATCCAGGTGGCCGACGGCGAGGTCCTCCTGTCGCCCGAGATCGCCGCCAACATGCTGGGCGCCATGACCCCGGCCAACGGCTCCCCGCTGACCAAGCGGGAGGACGAGATCCTCCAGGCCATCGCCGACGGCAGCTCGACGACGGAGGTCGCCCGCGACCTCTTCATCAGCGCCAAGACGGTGAAGAACCACCTGGCGTCGATCTACGAGAAGCTCGACGCCCGGGACCGCACCCAGGCCGTGCTGAGCGGCGTGCGGATCGGCATCGTCCAGATCCGCTAGGGCATCACCGCAGGTCAGGGGCGTCTGAGGGGTTGCGACGGGGCCGGCCCGCAAATGGGCCGGTCGTCCTATGTTCACGGAGGGTGGTGACCTGGATACTCATCCAGGTCAGCACGACGTTCTCATCCAACTCCGGCGGCGGGCCGCCACTCTCCGAAAGGCTCCATCATGAACCTCACCATCCTGAAGGCCTGGATCAACGCAAAGTTCAACACCGACGAGCGTGGCGCCTCCCTCGTGGAGTACGCCCTCCTCGTGGCC
>JADGOM010000285.1 GCA_017882925.1 Acidimicrobiia bacterium
AGCTCGTCGGCCTTACCGAGCTCCTGGAGGACGCGGTCGGCGGACTCCTTGAGGATACGGGCGCGGGGGTCATAGTTCTTGTAGACGCGGTGCCCGAAGCCGGAGAGCTTGAAGTCGGAGTTCGGGTCCTTGGCGAGCTTCACGTACTTGTCGAGGTCGCCGCCGTCGCGCTGGATGTCCTGGAGCATCTCGATGACGGCCTGGTTCGCGCCGCCGTGCAGCGGGCCCCAGAGTCCGTTGATGCCCGACGCGATGCTGGCGAAGATGTTGGCCTCCGACGACCCGACCATGCGCACGGTCGACGTGCTGCAGTTCTGCTCGTGGTCGGCGTGGATGATCAGCAGCTGCTTGAGCGCCCGCACGACGGTCGGGCTCACCTCGTAGTGCTCGGACGGGACCGCGAACATCATCGTGAGGAAGTTCTCGATGAGGTCGAGCGAGTTGTCCGGGTAGAGGAAGGGCTGGCCGATCGACTTCTTGTGCGAATACGCCGCGATCGTGGGCAGCTTGGCCATCAGCCGGATGATCGAGAGCTGCACCTGCTCGGGGTCGTGGGGGTCGTCGCTGTCCTGGTAGAAGGCGCTCAGGGCCACGGTCACGGTGGACAGGATCGCCATCGGGTGGGCGTCGCGGGGGAAGCCGTCGAAGAAGCGCTTGGCGTCCTCGTGGAGCAGCGTGTGCTTGCGGATCTCCATGCGGAAGGTGTCGAGCTCGGTCAGGGTCGGCAGGTTGCCGTAGATGAGGAGCCAGGCCGTCTCGAGGAAGCTCGGGTGCTCGTGGTCGACGAGCTGCTCGATCGGGATGCCCCGGTAGCGCAGGATCCCGGCGTCGCCGTCGATGTAGGTGATCGCCGACTCGACCGACCCGGTGTTCATGTAGCCGTTGTCGAGCGTGATCAACCCGGACTGGGCCCGGAGCTTCGAGATGTCGACGCCGAGCTCGTCCTCGGTGCCGCGCACGACGGGGAGCTTGATCTCCTGGCCGCCGTGGATCAGTACCGCAGGGTCGTCGGAGACGGTCATGTGCTACTCCTCGTCATCGTCACCTCGGGCTCGTCACCCCGGGTCCGACGCTACAAGATCCGCAGGTGGGCACACCTCTCCGGGGCTGACGTCACCGTCATGTAATCTGCCGCCGTGGATTTCGAGCTCAGCGAGGATCAGCTGGCGCTACGCGACGGCGCGCGCGACGTGCTCGATGGTCTCGCCGACTCGGCCCGGGTGCGGGTCGTGGTCGAGCGGGGCGGCGGCCGCGACGACGCCCTCTGGGGCGCCATGGTCGAGCAGGGTTGGCTCGGCGTCGACCTGCCCGAAGACCAGGGTGGGCTGGGTCTCGGCCCGGTCGAGGTCGCGGTCCTGCTGGAGGAGGTCGGGCGCCACGCGGCCCCGGCGCCGTTCGCCGCGTCGGTGCTGGCGATCAGCGCGCTGGCCCGGGCCGGCGAGACCGCATCGGTCGAGCGCCTCGTCAACGGCGAGGCCATCGGCTGCGTCGCCTGGAGCGCGCAGGCCGACGCGGTCACCGCGGTCGGGTCCGGCGACACCTGGACCCTCACGGGCCGTCCCGACCCGGTGCCCTACGCCCCGAGCGCGGCCCTCGCGGTCGTGGTCGCGGCCACCGCCGACGGTCCCGCGCTGTTCGTGGTCGACGTCGACGCCGCGGGGCGACCCGACGCCGAGCCCGCGATGGACCAGACCCGTGAGCTCGGCTGGCTGCACTTCGACGCCACGCCGGCCACCCGCCTCGGCGGGAGCGACGCGGTGGAGGCGTTGCTCGACCGGGGCGCCACCTACTCGTCGGCCGAGTTGCTCGGCGCGTCGGGCCGGGCCCTCGACCTCGCAGTCGAGTACGCCAAGGACCGCATCCAGTTCGACCGCCCGATCGGCAGCTTCCAGGCCGTCAAGCACCGCTGCGCCGACATGCTCGTCGACGTCGAGGGCATGCGCTCGACCGTCTATTGGGCGGCGTGGTGCCTCGAGGCCTCCGACCCCGACCAATCGGTCGCGGCGTCGACCACCAAGACCTGGTGCGCCGACGCGTCGAAGCGGGTCATGGCCTCGGCCCTGCAGGTCCACGGGGGCATCGGCTTCACGTGGGAGCACGACCTCCACCTCTTCATGAAGCGGGCCCAGCTCGACCAGCTGCAGTTCGGCGACGCCACGTACCACCGCCAACGGCTGGCGGCGCTGCTGCGCCCGCGGGTCGAAGCCGGGGAGTCCGTGATTTGAGCATCGCCGACGTGACCGCCGACGCGTACCCGAACGCGGTCTTCAACGCCTGGAGCAACCCGGTGCGCGTGCGCATCGACGCGGCCCCGGTGATGCTCTTCGCCCGCGCCCTGCACGACGACAACCCGCTCTGGAACTCGGAGCGCGCGGCGCAGGCGGCGGGCTTCGACTCGGTGCCGGCCACCCCCACGTTCACGTTCGTGATGGGGTACTCGGGCACCTTCCCCGACCTCCAGCCCGAGGGCGGCACCGGCCACATGGACGCGCCGTCGTCGAAGCCGATGAGCCCCGACGGCACGTCGCCGTCCGGCCTCTACCTCCACGGCGAGCAGCACTTCACGTACCACCGCCAGCCGGTGGTGGGAGACGTGCTCGAGGGCCGCATGCGGATCTCGGAGCCGATGGCCAAGGGCGGCAGCCGCGGCCGCATGGAGATCACGCTGCTCGAGACCGAGTGGCGCGACGCCGCCACCGGCGACCCCGTCGTCACCGAGCGCATCGTCTCGATCTTCCTCCCCGACGCGTAGAGCCGTAAGCGTTCACTGACTCCACCAGGTGTAGTCAGTGAACGCATTCTCGATCACATCTGATCGGGGGCCTCGATGCCGAGGAGGTCGAGGCCCTGCGCGATGACGCGGGCGGTGAGCTCGGCCAAGGCGACGCGTGATGCGCGTTCCCGCTCGGTGTCGGCCCGCAGCACGGGGCAGTGCTCGTAGAAGCCGCTGAACGTGCTCGCGAGGTCGAACAGGTACGTGCAGAGGCGGTGCGGCTGGAGGGTCTCGACGACCTGGGCGACGGTCTCGGAGAACGCGACCAGTGCGAGCGCCAGCGCCCGTTCCTGCGGGGCCTCGACGTGGATGGGGCCGGGCCCGAAGCCGTCGGCCGCGGCCCGGCGCAGGATGGAGCGGATGCGCGCGTGCGCGTACTGGAGGTAGGGCGCGGTGTTGCCGTCCATCGCGAGCAGCCGGTCCCAGTCGAAGACGTAGTCCTTCACCCGGTCGCTGGCGAGATCCGCGTACTTGATCGCGCCGATGCCGACGGCCCGGGCGACCGCGGCGCGCGTCTCGGCGTCGAGGTCGGGGCCCTTGTCGGCCACGAACGCCGCGGCCCGCTCGATGCCCTCGTCGAGCAGGTCGACGAGCTTCACCGTCTCGCCGCTGCGGGTCTTGAACGGCTTGCCGTCGCTCCCGAGCACGGTGCCGAACGCCACGTGCTCGGCCCGGGCGTCGACCAGCCAGCCTGCCTGCTGCGCGATCGCGAACACCATCGCGAAGTGCTGGCTCTGCCGGGCGTCGACCACGTAGACGAGCCGGGCCAGGCCGAGGACCTGCGTGCGGAACCGGATGGCCGCGAGGTCGGTCGACGCGTAGCCGTAGCCGCCGTCGGACTTGCGCACGATGAGCGGGAGCGGCTCGCCGTCGCGGTTGGTGAACCCGGGCGGGAACGCGCACAGCGCGCCGTCGTTCATGGTGATGAGACCTTTGGCCTCGAGCTCGGCGACGGTGGCGGCGAGCTCGTCGTTGTAGAAGCTCTCGCCCCGGATGTCGTCGCCGTGGAGCAGGACGCCGAGCTTGGCGTAGACCCGCACGAAGTGGCGCTTCGACTCCTCGGTGAGCTCGAGCCAGAGCGCGAGCGTGGTGGCGTCGCCCGACTGGAGCGCGACCACCCGGTCGCGGGCCCGGGTCTTGAACCCGTCGTCGCCCGCGAACTTGGTCTGCGCCTCCTGGTAGAGCGCGTTGAGGTCGGCGATGGTGTGGTCGTGGCCGGGCTCGGCCCACCCCAGGTCGACGAGGTGCTCGATGAGCATCCCGAACTGGGTGCCCCAGTCGCCCAGGTGGTTCTGGCGCAGCACCGGGTAGCCGGCGAACGTGAGGGTGCGGGCGAGGGCGTCGCCGATGACGCTGCTGCGCAGGTGGCCGACGTGCATCTCCTTGGCCACGTTGGGCGCGGAGTACTCGACCATGGTCGGCTCGCCGTTCTCGACCCGGGGCACGCCGAATCGCGGGTCGGCGGCCTCGGCCTCGAGCGCGTGGCCGAGGTACGACGAGCGGAACACCAGGTTGATGAAGCCGGGGCCGGCGATGACCGGCTCCTCGACGATGTCGGACGCGTCGAGGTGCTCGACGATGCGCTCGGCGATCTCGCGGGGCTTGTGGCCGAGCCGCTTGCCGAGGGCCATCGCCGCGTTGGCCTGGAAGTCGGCGTGGTCGGAGCGGCGCAGCACCGGGTCGGTGCCCGCGAGCTCGGGGCCGAACGCCGCGGTGATGGCGGCTTCGAGGCGTTCGGTCAGTACGGTCGCGGGATCCGGCATGGGCCGCATCGTACGGGACCCGCTACTCGGCCGAGTGTGCCTTGGCGGCCTCCGCGGCGCGCTCGCGGAGCGCGGCCCGGTCGGGCTTGCCCGCGGCGAGGAGGGGGAACTCGTCGAGCACCACGACCCGCTCGGGGGTCTTGAACCGGGCGACGCCCCGCGCGGCGAACCAGGCCCGGCACACCTCGAGGTCGAAGGTCGGCTCGGCCACGACGTACGCGCAGACCCGTTCGCCCATCACCGCGTCGGGGAAGCCGACCGCGACGGCCTGGCGGACGTCGGGATGGGCCTCGAGCGCTCCCTCCACCTCGGCCGCGGCGATGTTCTCGCCGCCGCGGATGATGACGTCCTTCATGCGCCCGACGATGGTGAGCCAGCCGTCGGAGTCGACGGTGGCCAGGTCGCCGGTGCGGAACCAGCCCCGGTGGGTCGCAGCCTTGGTCGCCTCGGCGTCCGCGTACCCCGCGAACAGCTCCGGGCCCCGGAGCCACAGCTCGCCGGCCTCGCCCGTGGGCATCTCGCGGAACGTCACCGGGTCGGAGATGCGCAGCTCGGCGTCGCCGGTCGCGCGGCCGTCGTGCTCGCGGGCCTGCTCGTCGGAGTCGGCGGCCACGCTCGTGGTGACGGTGGGCGCCTCGGTGCTGCCGTAGGTGCGCTTCACCCGGGCGCCGAGCCGCTCGCTCGCGCTCTCGACGAACGCCGGGGTGACGCCCGCGCCACCGCTCGACACGAGCCGCAGCGTGCGCACCCGCTCGGTGGAGAAGCCGGGCGCTGACATCAGTTTCACGAAGAAGGTTGGCGGCCCGATCATGAAGGTGATCTGCTCCTGCTCGATCAGGTCGATCGCGAGGTCGGGATCGAAGCGCTCCATGAGCACGGCCTTCATCGGCACGTAGCCCGGGATCTGCACCGCGTTGAGCATCCCGGAGATGTGCGCGAGGGGCGCGGGCATCAGCACCGAGTCGGCGGCCGTGAGCGCGTGGGCCTCGGTCATCACGATGGCCTTGTACGAGAGTGCGCGCTGGGTGTGGAGCGCGGCCTTGGGTACGCCGGTCGAGCCCGACGTGAACAGCGCGACCGCGAGGTCGCTCGGCTTGGCCGCGGACTCGGTGACGGGCTTCGCGTCGAGGAGCGCGCGGAAGCCGTCGTGAACGCCCCGGATCGCGATCGAGTCCGGCCGCTCGGCGACCACGCCCCCGGCGGCGCCCAGCACGACCGTCGGCCGCACCGCGCCGAGCATGATCTCGGCCTCGGCCGGGCCGGCGAGATGATGGACGACGGCACCGACCGCGCCCAGCCGCCAGCACGCACGGTAGAGGACGACGGTCTCCCACCAGTTGGGGAGCTGCCAGGCGACCACGTCGCGACGGCGTACCCCGAGCTTGCGCAAGCCGCCGGCCAGGCCGGCGACCCGGGTCTCGAGCTCGGCGCCGGTGAGGCGC
>JADGOM010000286.1 GCA_017882925.1 Acidimicrobiia bacterium
CAGCCCCGGTTCGGCGACGTGCCGCCGCGGCCCGACCAGTCGGTGCACCCCACCGTCTCCTTCCCGTCACCGCAGACCGGGCTCCCGGGCGCCACGCCGGGCGCTCGGGTCGACCCCCCCGGGCGGGCGGGCTCCGGCGCGGGCGAGGAGCCCAGCGGCCCGGTGCCCCTCCCGCACTGGACCGAGCCGCCCACCGGTGAGCTGCCGCGCATCCTCCCGGAGGCCGAGCCCGTCGACGTCGAAGACGGCGACGACGCGTGGGCCCACGTGAGCGGGCTCCAGCCCCGCTTCCGCTCCGACGCCTCCGACTGGCACGACAACGGGTTCGCCGAGGGCGAGCTCAGCCACCAGGACGACGAGTCGCTCAGCGCGAAGGCCGAGCCGGTCGACGACGACGCCGCGTTCGAGGAGCAGGTCGCCCTCCGGCGCCGCCGCCGCTCGCGCGCGACCACCGGCTCCGCGGCGCGCACCGACCGTGCCGGCCGCGCCTCCGCGCGGGCACGCCAGCCCATCGGCAGCAAGCCGAAGCCCGACGCGGCCGCGCTCGGCGCCACGGCCGCGGCCGCGGCCGAAGACGTGGGCACCGCGCCCGGCGGCACGATGCGCATCGGCTCCGGGCCCGCGAGCGGGGGCGCCGGGCTCGCCGGCGCGGCAGCGGGCGGCGACCCGCTGCTCTTCGACGACGAGGTCCACAACCCCACGCCGCGCGGTGGGATGCCGGCGATGCCCGACAGCCCGCTCGTGCGGGTCATGACCGGTGTCGTGCTCCTCGTGATCGCGCTCGTCTGCTTCACGCTCGGCGCCGCCGTCACGGCCGGCCTGGTCACGGTGATCGTCGGGCTCGCCGCGTTCGAGTGCTTCGACGCCCTGCGCCATCAGGGCTCGAAGCCGGCGACCCTCCTCGGGGTCATGGGCTCCCTGGCCATGGTCGTCATCGCCTACAACGAGGGTGAGCGCGCGTTCCCGCTCGTCATCGGCCTGATGGTGATCTTCACCCTGCTCTGGTACCTGATCGAGGTGGTCCGCACGCGGCCGGTGATCTCGGTCGCGATGACGTTCCTCGGCTTCATGTACGTCGGCGTCCTCGGCGGCTTCGCCGGGCTCATCCTCGGGCTCCCGCAGAACGCGGTCGGCGCGATCGTCGGCGTGGCGCTGTGCGCGTTCGCCTACGACATCTTCGGCTACGTCGTGGGCTCGCAGTTCGGGAAGCACCCGCTGTACCCCGCGATCTCGCCCAACAAGACCATCGAGGGCCTCGTCGGCGGGATGCTGGCGTCGGTCGTCGTCGGGGTCGTCGTCGGCGCGATCCACAAGCCGGCGCCGTGGGTGACGGTCAAGCAGGGACTCGCGCTCGGCCTCGTCGTGGCGGTCCTCGCCCCGCTCGGCGACCTCTGCGAGTCGATGCTGAAGCGGGATCTCGGCATCAAGGACTTCGGGGCCATCCTCCCTGGTCACGGCGGCGTGCTCGACCGGTTCGACGGGATCCTGTTCTGCCTGCCCGGCGCGTACTACCTGATCCTCTACCTGTTCTTCTAGGCCCGGCCCCGCCGGGGGTGAGTCGTCAGCGGTCGGGCGCGTCGGGCATGCTGGTCATCCCATGACCGACGTCGGATCGACCGCGACCCCCGCGCCCCCGGGCGCGCGCCCGGCGCCGCGTCGCGTCGCCATCCTCGGCAGCACCGGCTCGATCGGCACGCAGGCGCTCGACGTCGTGCGCGACCGCCCGGGGGAGTACGAGGTCGTCGCGCTCGCCGCCGGCGGCAACGCCGAGCTGCTCGAGGCGCAGCGGCTCGAGTTCGACGTCCCGGCCGACCGCGCGCTGCTCTGCGCCGACCGGCCCGATCTCCTGGCCGCCCTCGCGTCGCTCGCCGAGGTCGAGGTGGTGCTCAACGGGGTCGTCGGCTTCGCGGGCCTCCCGGTCACGCTCGCCGCGCTCGAGCACGGCAAGCGGCTCGGGCTCGCCAACAAGGAGAGCCTCATCGCCGCCGGGCCGGTGGTGGCCAAGGCGCGCGCCGCGGGCGGCGGCGAGATCGTCCCGGTCGACTCGGAGCACAGCGCGATCTACCAGGCGCTGCGGGCCGGCCGCATGAGCGAGGTGCGCACCATCCTCCTCACCGCGAGCGGCGGACCGTTCCGTGGCCGCGCCCGCGCCGAGCTCGAGCACGTGACGATCGCCGACGCGTTGCGCCACCCCACGTGGAGCATGGGCGCCAAGATCACGATCGACTCGTCCACGCTGATGAACAAGGGGCTCGAGGTCATCGAGGCCCACGAGCTGTTCGGCGTGCCGATCGACACCGTCGACGTCGTGGTGCACCCGCAGTCGGTCGTGCACGGGATGGTCGAGTTCTGCGACGGCGCGGTCATCGCGCAGCTGTCGATGCCCGACATGAAGCTGCCGATCGGCCTCGCGCTCGGTGCCCCGGCCCGCCACCCGGTGCCCTACGGCCCGATCGACTGGCGCACCCTCGGCACGCTCACGTTCGAGCCGCCCGACCGCGACGCGTTCCCGTGCCTCGAGCTCGCCTACGCCGCCGGGCGGGCCGGCGGATCCGCGCCGGCCACGCTCAGCGCGGCCAACGAGGTCGCGGTCGAGGCGTTCCTCGCCGGGTCGATCCCGTGGGTCGCGATCGCGGAGATCGTGGCCGCGGTGCTCCAGGCCGGAACCGGGAACGTCGATGAACTCGGAGACGTTCTCGAGGCAGACCGGGTTGCGAGAGCGCGGGCCCACACCGAACTCCAGCGAAGGAACGCCGCGTGAAGGACTTCCTCGAAGCCTCGGACGAGCGACTCGACCGCCGCCAGGTCGTGCTCTGGATCGGAGTCGTGGTCGCGGTCCTCGCAGTGGTCGGGGTCGTCAACCCGTCCGCGTTCGACCTCGTCCTGATCATCGTCGGGATCCTGCTCGCGGTGATGCTCCACGAGTTCGGCCACTACCTCGCGGCGAAGCGCGCGGGCATGAAGGTCACCGAGTTCTTCGTGGGCTTCGGGCCCCGGATCTGGTCTTTTCGGAAGGGCGAGACCGAATACGGCATCAAGGCCATCCCGCTCGGTGGCTACGTCCGCATCATCGGGATGAACAACCTGGAGGAGGTCGCGCCGGAGGACGAGCCGCGCGCGTTCCGCCAGGGCACCTACGGCAACAAGATGATGGTGGTGCTGGCCGGGATCACGGTGAATCTGATCCTCGCCTTCGTGCTGCTCGGTGCGACCCTCGTCGGCCAGGGCCGCGCGACGGCCGTCGCCCCGGTCATCGGCACCGTGTCGAAGTCGACGGCCGCGAGCGCGGCGGGGCTCCGGGCCGGTGATCGCATCGTCGCGGTCGACGGCACGCCGATCCGGTCGTTCGACGAGATCCCCGCCGCGATCAAGGGCAAGGCGGGCGTCCCGCTCCAGTTCACGGTCCGGCGCGACGGGGAGCTCCGGACGCTGGCGGTCACGCCCCGCGAGAACAAGGCCACCAACAGCCCGCGCATCGGGATCACCAGCGACCAGCACCAGGTGATCTACAAGCGCTACAACCCGGTCACCGCGGTGCCCGGGACGCTCGTGATGATGTACGACGGCGCCAAGGCAATGGGCGGCGGCTTCGTCCACCTGTTCTCGCCCGCGGGCATCAAGCAGTACAGCAACGACGTGAAGACGGGCAACGCCAACAGCGAGACCCGGCCCCGCTCGATCATCGGCATCGTCTACACGGCCGACCAGCTCGTCGGCGGCAACATCTACCTGCTGTTCGCCATCCTCGGCTCGCTCAACCTGTTCCTCGCCCTCTTCAACGTCCTCCCACTGCTGCCGTTCGACGGCGGCCACGCCGCGGTCGCCACCTACGAAGAGGTCATGTCGAAGATCCGGCGCCGGCGGGTGCAGGTCGACTTCCGCAAGCTCATGCCGATCACCGCGGTGGTCTTCGTGATGCTCCTGCTGCTGGCGATCCCGGCCATGTTCCTCGACGTCATGCAGCCCTTCACGAAGTAGCCGATACGATCCCGCTGCCCTCGAGCGAGGGCCAGGTTTTCGGAGTGGAGGACGATCGGCATGGACATTCGGGGAACCGCGGCACTGGTCACCGGGGGCGCATCGGGGCTCGGTGAGGCGACGGCCCGGATGCTGTCGGCCGCGGGCGCGACGGTCACGATCGTCGACCGCGACGAGGACCGCGGATCGGCGCTCGCGAAGGAGCTGGGCAACGCCCAGTTCGCCGCGGCCGACGTCACCGACGAGGCCGACGTGCAGGCCGCGGTCGACCACGCCGCCGGCACCGGGGCGCCGCTGCGCATCGCGGTCAACTGCGCCGGCATCGCGTGGCTCGGCCGCACCCTCAACAAGGACAACTCGGCGCACGCGCTCGCCGACTTCGTGCGGGTGATCACGGTCAACCTGGTCGGTACCTTCAACGTGCTGCGCCTCGCGGCCGGTGCCATCGCCGGGACCGAGCCCGGTGAGGACGGCGAGCGGGGCCTGATCGTCAACACGGCCTCGATCGCGGCCTACGAGGGGCAGATCGGCCAGGTCGCGTACGCCGCGTCGAAGGGCGGGGTCGTGGGCCTCACCCTCCCGGCCGCGCGCGATCTCTCGGTCCTCGGCATCCGGGTCTGCACCATCGCCCCCGGCACCTTCGAGACCCCGATGATGATGACCCTGCCCGAGGCCGCCCGGGCGTCGCTCGGCCAGTCGGTCCCGTTCCCGAAGCGACTGGGCCGGCCGGAGGAGTACGCCAAGACGGTGAAGTTCCTGGCCGAGAACGGGATGATGAACGGCGAGGTCATCCGGGTCGACGGCGCGATCCGGATGGCGCCCAAGTAGACGGCGGGTGAAGACGCGGGATCTGCACCGGATCCGCACGTCGCCGATCGGTCGACCCCCCGGGGCAGGCCTATCGTGCAGGTGATGTACGAGCGCCGGAAGACCCGCCAGGTGCAGGTCGGATCGGTGGCGGTCGGCGGCGACGCCCCGATCTCCATCCAGTCGATGACCACCACCAAGACCGCCGACGTCGACGGCACCCTTGCGCAGATCTACGCGCTCGCGGCCGCCGGGTGCGACATCGTGCGGTGCACCTGCAACGAGGAGGAAGCCGCCGAGGGCCTCGCGCAGATCGTCCCGCGCTCCCCGGTGCCGATCGTCGCCGACATCCACTTCCAGTACCGGCTCGCGCTCGCGGCGATGGAGGCCGGGGTGCAGGCGCTGCGACTCAACCCGGGCAACATCCGCAAGCCCGAGCACATCAAGGCTGTCGCACGCGAGGCGAAGGACCGCAGGATCCCGATCCGCATCGGCGTCAACGCGGGCAGCCTCGATCCCGATATCGCGGAGCAGTACGGCGTCAACACGCCCGAGGCGCTGGTCGCGTCGGCCGTCCGCGAGCTCGACCACTTCCGCGACGTCGACTTCGACGACGTGAAGATCTCGGTGAAGTCGTCCAACGTGCGGGTGATGATCGACGCCTACCGCCTCCTCGCCGACACCGTCGACCATCCGCTCCACCTCGGTGTCACCGAGGCCGGCCCGATCCCGCAGGGGCTCGTGAAGGGGACGGCGGGCATCGGCACGCTGCTCGCCGAGGGCATCGGCGACACCATCCGCTTCTCCCTGACCGCGGATCCGGTCGAGGAGGCCAAGGCCGGGCGCGTGCTGCTCGAGTCGCTCGGGTTGCGCGAGCGCAAGGGCCTCGATCTGATCGCGTGCCCGAGCTGCGGCCGGGCCGAGGTCGACGTCATCCGAGTGGCGCGCGACGCGCAGGCCGCCCTCGAAGGGCTCAACATCCCGTTGCAGGTCGCGGTCATGGGCTGCGTGGTCAACGGCCCGGGCGAGGCCCGCGAGGCCGACCTCGGGATCGCGGCCGGGCGGGGCAAGGGCCACCTGTTCGTGAAGGGGCACGTGGTCCGGGTCGTGCCCGAGGCCGAGATGGTCGACGCGCTGATCGCGGAGGCGAAGGCGATCATCGAGGAGGGTGTCGAGGCCCGCATCGCCGCGGCCGACGAGAACGCGGAGGCGATCGCGGCCGCCACCCGTGACGAGCTGATCCAGATCCAGGGGATCGACGCCAACCACTCGGCCGACACGATCGAACGCATCCACCAGATCGTCGACTGAGCCTTGCGGAGGCGCACCTCGGGTCAGGCGGACCCGTCGCCGGCGACCTGGCGGGTCGTGGCGTTGAGTCGGTTCCAGAGGTTGACGGTCGCGATCGAGAGCACGAGCGCCGCGAGCTCGGGCTCGTCGTAGTGCCGGGGCGCATCTGTCTCGACATGTTGCGCTCGCGTCGCACGCGGCGCGAGGAGCTCCTGCCCGACAACGTCACCGAGATCTTCGCGGGGGCGGGCGCCGCGTCCGACCCGGAGCACGAGGCGGTCCTCGCC
>JADGOM010000287.1 GCA_017882925.1 Acidimicrobiia bacterium
CCAACGACCTGAAGAACGGCATGGCGCTCAACCTCCCCGAGGGGCTGATGACGGTCGTGGAGTTCCAGCACGTGAAGCCGGGCAAGGGCGGCGCGTTCGTCCGCACGAAGCTCAAGAACTACCGGAGTGGCGCGGTGCTGGAGAAGACGTTCCGCGCCGACGAGAAGGTCGACCTCGCAATGATCGACAAGCGCGAGATGCAGTACCTCTACAAAGAGGGCGCCGACTTCGTGTTCATGGACAACGAGACCTACGACCAGATCAACGTCTCCTCGAAGCAGCTCGGCGACGCCGTCAACTACCTGAAGGAGGGTGACACCGTCACGCTCCCGCAGTACCAGGGCGAGGTCGTCGGCGTCGACCTGCCCGCCGCGGTCGAGCTCGCGGTCACCGAGACCGAGCCCGGTGTCCAGGGTGACCGGGTCTCCGGCGCGCGCAAGAACGCCACGCTGGAGACCGGCCTCGTGGTGCAGGTCCCGCTCTTCATCGAGATCGGCGAGAAGCTGCGCGTCGACACCCGCTCCGGCGAGTACATCACCCGCGTCTGAGGATGACGACGCGCAGGGAGGCTCGCGAACGGGCTCTGGGCCTCTGCTACGAGGCCGAGGTCCGGGGCCTCCAGCTCGGCGACGTGATCGACGGCCTGCCCGTCGCGCCCGACGAGTACGCGATCGCGCTGGCGCGCGGCATCGACGAGCACCATGACGACATCGACGCGATGTTGCGCAAGTACTCCGAGCACTGGGCGCTCGAGCGCATGCCGCCCGTCGACCGGGCGATCCTGCGGATCGGATGCTTCGAGCTCGGATGGGAGCCCCAGCTGCCCACCGCAGTGGTGGTGAGCGAGGCCGTCGAGCTCGCGAAGCAGTACTCCACCAAGGACTCCGGCCGCTTCGTCAACGGGATGCTCGGTCGCATCGCCGAGCACCTCCGCCCCCCCGGGTGAGCCGGTTGGGCCGGGTGCGCGGCTGCACGCGCGCCGAGCAGGCGCCCGCGGCCCCGGTCACCCTGCCCGACACCGCGCCCGAGACGATCCCCGACTTCGTCCCCGACGAGTGGGCCGAGACCGACCGGCCCTGGATCACGATCGTGTGGAACGACCCGGTCAACCTCATGACCTACGTCGTCTACGTCTTCCAGAAGGTGTTCGGCTACTCGCTCGAGAAGTCGACCGAGCTGATGCGCCAGGTGCACGTCGACGGGAAGGCCGTGGTGAGCAGCGGCACCCGCGACCAGATGGAGATCGACGTGAAGAAGCTGCACGCGCACGGCCTCTGGGCCACGTTGCAGAAGGACGACTGACGTGGCCCGGCGGTTCAAGCCGCGGGGCGACGCGCTCGTCGTCACGCTCACCGCGGCCGAGGCCCAACTGCTCGACGAGCTGCCGCGCCAGGTCGAGCTGATGCTCACCGAGGACGACGTCGCGAGCTCGGACCCGGCCGTCGGGCGGGCGCGCGACCGCCTCTTCCCCCGCGCGTACCTCGACCCGACCGAGGACGAGGCGAGCACGGCGTGGACGCTCGACGTGCACCCCGAGCTGATGGAGAGCAAGCTCGCCGCGCTCAACGACCTGCGCGCGTCGCTGGCCCGGGCCGAGGTCACCCGCAAGGGGCGGCGGGTCGAGCTGACGCCGGCCGAGGTGCAGGCGTGGCTCACGGGCCTCAACGACGTGCGGCTCGTGCTCGGGACCATCCTCGAGATCACCGACGACTCCGACATCGGCGCCCTCGCCGGCTCCGATCCCGATCAGGCCGAGCGCGCGGCCCTCTATGGCTGGCTCACCTACCTCCAAGGCGAGCTCGTCGAAACCCTCCTCCGCTGACCCTGCGGTCCGTGCGTTCACAGACAACCCAATGGGTTGTCTGTGAACGCACGGGGCCGGTAGTTGTCACACTGCGCCGATCTACTCGCGCCCATGAACGATTCCCAAGGACGGGGGTTGCGCGCCGAGGCACGGATCGCTGGAATCGCGGCTGCGCAACATGGCGTGTTCTCCCGTGCGCAGGCTCTGGCGTCTGGCTTCACCGTCCGGATGATCGACAAGCGCGTGATGCAAGGTCGGTGGATCTGCGCCGACTTCGGCGTCTACCGCCCTGTGACCACGACGCCGACGTGGCATCTGGCGGTCATGGCCGCGTGCCTGACTGGTCCAGCCGTGGCATCGCATCGTGCCGCGGCGCGATTGTGGCGGCTGCCCGGCTTTGCCGACGATCTCCCCGAGGTGACGGCATTTCGGCACCGTCGTCGGCGACCCGATTCTGTGGTCTGGCACGAGTCGTGGTTCTTGAACGAGGCGGGCGATACGACGGTGCTCGAGCAGATTCCTGTGACGTCGGCGACGCGGACGATCGTCGATCTGTCAGCCGTGGCGTCCACGCAGGCGATCGAGATCGCGCTGGACAACGCCCGTCATCGGGGTTTGACGGACGCAGCAAGGGTCAAGGCGGAGGTCGACAGAATGCGACGTCCGTTCGGGACGAAGCGGATCCGAACGGTGCTCGCGTTGAAGTCCCCCGAGGATGCGCCGGCGGAGAGTCCGCTCGAGAGTCGTGCGGCGATCGTCGTGCGGGAGAGCGGGTTGCCACAGCCGACGCCGCAGTTCGAGATCTTCGACGATGGGAGCTTCGTCGGCAGAGTCGATTTCGCGTGGCCGGAGTACCGCGTTGCTCTCGAGGTCGACGGCTTCTCCGTCCACGGTGATCGAGCCGCCTGGGACCGAGATCAGAAGCGGAGCAGCCAGCTCGCGGCCGCCGGCTGGCGAGTCCACCGAGTCACGCATGACCGGCTCCGCAACCCGGCGGACATCGTCGCCGAGCTGCGCAAGTCTCTCGTGCGTTCACAGACAACCCATTAGGTTGTCTGTGAACGCACCGAGGTCCGGCGAGGGGTGGGGTGGGGTCTGGTAGCGTGAGCGCACCGTGAAGGGGATCCTGTGAGGTCCCCACGGAGGAAGGCACGACATGGCCGCGCCCGGCGCCAACCCCACATCCGAGTTTCCCACGCCCCCTGACGGGGGCATTCTTTTTGTCCAACGGGCCCGGGTCCTGTCCGCCGACGACCTCCGCCGGGCCCACACCCGGATCGCCCACGAGATCGTCGAGCGCAACCACGGCGCCGAGGGCCTCGTGCTGGTCGGCCTCTACACCCGGGGCGTCGCGGTGGCCCGCCGCCTCGCGGCCGACATCGCCCGGTTCGAGGGCGTCGAGGTCCCGGTCGGGGTGCTCGACGTCGCCTTCTACCGCGACGACATCGGCCGCCGGTCGGTCCAGCCGCTCGGCCCGACCGAGATCCCGGTCGACATCACCGACCGGATCGTCGTGCTCGTCGACGACGTCCTCTACACCGGCCGCACCGTGCGGGCCGCGCTCGAGGCCATCAACGAGCTCGGCCGCCCGCAGGCCGTGCAGCTGGCGGTCCTCGTCGACCGCGGCCACCGCGAGCTGCCGATCCGGGCCGACTACGTGGGCAAGAACCTGCCGACCAAGGCCAGCGAGGACGTACGCGTGCGCCTCGAGGAGACCGACGCCGGCTTCGAGGACAGCATCGAGGTGTGGGGCCCGCCCGACGCGGTGGCGATCCCGCCCACCACCCCGCCCGGCCCGGAGGTTGGCGCGTGAAGCATCTGCTCTCGATCGACGACCTCGGCCCGGAAGGCATCGAGGCGATCCTCGACCTGTCCGAGTCGTTCTCCGAGGTCACCCAGCGCGAGATCCCGAAGGTCCCCGCACTGCGCGGCAAGACGGTCGTCTCGCTGTTCTACGAGGACTCGACCCGCACCCGCATCTCGTTCGAGACCGCGGCGAAGCGCCTCTCCGCCGACACCATGAGCTTCACCATCTCCAGCTCGTCGGTGAAGAAGGGCGAGAGCCTCCTCGACACCGTGCAGACGATCGAGGCGATGGGGATCGACGCCATCGTCGTGCGCCACCACGCGGCCGGGGCGCCGCACCGCATCGCGCAGTGGACCGACGCCTCGGTCATCAACGCGGGCGACGGCCGGCACGAGCACCCGACCCAGGCGCTGCTCGACTGCTTCACCCTGCGCCGGCACCGCGGGCCGTCGCTCGCCGGCAGCCGCATCGCGATCGTCGGCGACATCCGCCACTCCCGCGTGGCCCGCTCCAACGTCAAGGCGTTCGCCGCGCTGGGCGCCGAGGTCACGCTGGTCGCCCCGCCCACCCTGCTGCCGGAGTCGCTCGCGGGCTGGCCGGCGTCGGTCTCGTACGACCTCGACGCCGTCCTCCCCGACGTCGACGTCGTCTATCTCCTGCGCATCCAGCGCGAGCGGGCCGAGGCGTCGCGCTTCCCGAGCTTGCGCGAGTACACGGCACGCTACGGGCTCACCGTCGAACGTGCCGCGCGCCTGAAGCCCGACGTCCTCGTGATGCACCCCGGGCCGATGAACCGGGGGGTGGAGATCGCGGCCGAGGTGGCCGACGGCCCCGCGTCGCTGGTGCGCGAGCAGGTCGCCAACGGCGTCGCGGTGCGGATGGCGGTCCTCTACTCACTGCTGGGCAGCAGCTCGGCCTACCCGAGGGCGGCCGGGTGAAGCACCGTCCGCTCGACCCCGAGGTGTCGCGATGACCGAGCTGTTGATCCGGGGTGGCACCGTGCTCGACGAGACGGGGGAGCGGCGCGCCGACGTGCGGGTCGCCGACGGCCGCGTCACCGAGGTCGCTCCGGGGCTCTCACCCGGGGCCGGGGCCACGGTCCTCGACGCCGAAGGCTGCGTGGTCGCCCCGGGGCTGGTCGACATCCAGGTCCACTTCCGGGAGCCGGGTCGCGAGGACGCGGAGACCATCGAGACCGGCGCGCGCGGGGCCGCCCTCGGCGGGTTCACCGCCGTCGTCGCGATGCCCAACACCACCCCGCCGTTCGACGACCCCGCGGTCGTGAGGTCGGTGCTCGAGGCCGGGCAGCGGGCCATGTGCGAGGTCAACGTCGCGGGCTGCATCACCCTCGGCCGCGCCGGCGTGGAGCTGGCGCCGATGGGCGAGCTCTACGAGCTGGGGGTGCGCGTCTTCACCGACGACGGCGACTGCGTGCCGACCGCGGCCGTGATGCGCCGCGCGCTCGAGTACGCGCGGGCGCTCCCGGGCGCGGTCATCTCGCAGCACGCGGAGGATCCGTCGCTCGTCGCCGGCGGCCACATGCACGAAGGCGAGTGGTCGAGCCGGCTCGGCATCCCGGGCCGCCCGGCCGAGGCCGAGTCGATCATCGTCGCCCGCGACCTCGAGCTCGTGCGCCTCACCGGCGGCCGGTACCACGTGCTCCACATGAGCACCGCCCGCGCCACCGAGCTGATCCGCCAGGCGAAGGCCGAGGGCCTGCGCGTCACCGCCGAAGCGAGCCCGCAGCACTTCAGCCTCACCGACGAGGCCTGCGCCTCCTTCGACCCGGTGTTCAAGATGAACCCGCCGCTGCGCGGCGACGCGGATGTCGCCGCGATCACGGCGGGCCTGGTCGACGGCACCATCGACGCCATCGCCACCGACCACGCGCCTCACGTGCCCGAGGCCAAGGCCCAGCCGTTCGAGGAGGCGCCCCCGGGCATGCTGGGTGTCGAGACCGCGCTGGCGGTGACGCTCACCAAGCTGGTCGAGCCCGGGCTCCTCACCATGCACGAGGCGCTGGCCCTCCTCTCGTGGCGCCCGGCCCGCATCGCGGGGCTCGACGCCCGCCACGGCCGGCCGGTCGCTCCGGGCGAGCCCGCCAACCTGTGCGTGATCGACCCGGCCGAGCAGTGGGTGCCCGACGGCGAGCGGATGGCCAGCCGGTCGCGCAACACACCGTTCGCGGGCATGAAGCTCACCGGCCGCACCCGCCACACCGTCCTGCGCGGCGAGCCGGTGGTCGTCCACGGCGAGGCCCGGCGATGACCGCGCCCGCAGCCCCGCCCGCAGCCCCGACCGCACTGACCACGAATGGAGCGGAGTGAGCAACGAGGCACTGCTCGTCCTCGCGGACGGCACCGAGTTCGAAGGTGAGGCTGCGGGCCACCGGCCCGACGACGGCGCGCCCGCCACCGGCGAGGTCGTGTTCAACACCGCGCTCTCCGGCTACCAGGAGATCATCACCGACCCGAGCTACGCGGGGCAGATGATCACCTTCACCTACCCGCACATCGGCAACTACGGCGTCAACGTCCACGATGCCGAGAGCGCCCGGCCGTTCTGCGGTGGCGTCATCGTGCGCGACCTCGCCCGCCGCTCGAGCAACTGGCGCGCCACCGAAGACCTGCACGCGTTCCTCCGCCGCCACCGGGTGAGCGCGATCACCGGCGTCGACACCCGCCGCCTCACCCGCCACCTGCGCCAGCACGGCGCGATGCCGGGCGCGTTCGGGACCGACGAGACGCGCGTCCGGGCCGCGGCCGCGGTCGAGCCGTCGACCGACGGCGTCGACATGGTGGCCCGGGTCACCACCGACGCGCCGTACTCCGTCGGTGAGCCCGACGCCCCCTTCTACGTCGTCGCCTACGACTTCGGCATCAAGACCACGATCCTGCGCCATCTCGTCTCGGCCGGCTGCCAGGTGGAGGTGGTCCCCGCGTCGACCCCGGGGGCGGAGGTCCTCGCCCGGTGCCCCGACGGCGTGTTCCTCTCCAACGGCCCCGGCGACCCGACCGCGGTCGCCGGCGCGGTCGACAACGTGCGGGCGCTGGTCGACGGCTCGGTGCCGATCTTCGGCATCTGCCTGGGCCACCAGATCCTCGGCCTCGCACTCGGCGGCCGCACCTTCAAGCTGCCGTTCGGCCACCACGGCGCGAACCACCCCGTCCGCCACGAATCGAGCGGCCGGGTCGAGATCAGCAGTCAGAACCACAACTACTGCGTGGACGCCGACTCCATCCCCGGCGGCGTCGAGATCACGCACGTCAACCTGAACGACGGCACGGTCGAGGGCCTGCGGGTCCGCGGCGCGCCGGTGTTCTCGGTGCAGCACCACCCGGAGGCCGGCCCCGGCCCCCACGACGCGAACTACCTCTTCGCCGACTTCACCGATCTGATGACGGAGACCCGCTAGCAATGCCGAAGCGCACCGATATCACGAGCATCCTCATCATCGGGAGTGGCCCGATCATCATCGGGCAGGCGTGCGAGTTCGACTACTCGGGCACGCAGGCCTGCCGGGTGCTGCGCGAAGAGGGCTACCGCGTGATCCTGGTCAACTCGAACCCGGCCACGATCATGACCGACCCCGAGTTCGCCGACGCCACCTACGTCGAGCCGCTCACCGTGGCGAGCGTCGCCCGGATCATCGAGCAGGAGCGGCCCGACGCGCTGCTGCCCACCCTCGGCGGCCAGACCGCGCTCAACCTCGCGATCGGCCTCCACGACGAGGGCGTGCTCGAACGCTTCGGCGTCGAGATGATCGGTGCCCGGCCCGACGCGATCCAGACCGCCGAGGACCGGGAGAAGTTCAAGGCCGCCATGGAGGAGGTCGGGCTCAGCGTGCCGAAGTCGGGCTTCGCGGGCACCGTCGACGACGCCCTGGCCGTCGCCGAGGAGGTGGGCTACCCGATCATCGTGCGGCCCTCGTTCATCCTCGGCGGTGGTGGCACCGGCATCGCCCAGGACCGGGAGGAGATGCTCCTCGCGGCCGAGCGCGGCCTCGCCGCCAGCCCCATCAGCCAGATCCTGGTGGAACGAAGCGTGGTCGGCTGGAAGGAGTACGAGCTCGAGGTGATGCGCGACCACGCCGACAACGTGGTCGTCGTCTGCTCGATCGAGAACGTCGACGCGATGGGTGTGCACACGGGCGACTCCATCACCGTCGCCCCGGCCCAGACCCTCACCGACGTCGAGTACCAGAAGATGCGCGACGCGGCGTTCACGTGCATCCGGCGGATCGGCGTCGACACCGGCGGTTCCAACGTGCAGTTCGCGCTCAACCCGGCCAACGGCGACATGATCATCATCGAGATGAACCCGCGTGTCTCGCGCTCCAGCGCGTTGGCGAGCAAGGCCACCGGGTTCCCGATCGCGAAGATCGCGGCGCGCCTCGCCGTGGGCTACCGGCTCGACGAGATCCTCAACGACATCACCGGCGAGACACCGGCGAGCTTCGAGCCCACCATCGACTACGTCGTCACGAAGTTCCCGCGCTGGGCGTTCGAGAAGCTCCCCGGCTCGGTCCCTTCGCTCGGGACCCAGATGCAGTCGGTCGGCGAGGCGATGGCCATCGGGCGCACGTTCACCGAGTCGCTCCAGAAGGCGATCCGCTCGCTCGAGACCGGCCGCTACGGCCTCAACTGCGATCCCACCGAGGCGGAGTACGACGAGATCTCCGACGACGACCTCGTGCTCGCGTCGGCCACGCCCACCCCCGAGCGGCTGTTCCTGGTGGAGGCCGCGCTGCGGCGGTTCATCTCGGTGGAGCGGGTCCACGAGGTCACCAACATCGACCCGTGGTTCCTCGACCAGATGCTCCAGATCGTGGAGGAGCGCGACCGGCTCCGGGCCATCGGCGGCGTGGCGGCGATGACGCGGTCCGACTGGCGGCGGGCCAAGCGCACCGGCTTCGCCGACTCCCAGCTCGCGTACCTCTGGGGCGTGGACGCCGACGCGGTGCGCGCGGCGCGTCTCGAGGCGGGCGTGCGGATCACGTTCAAGACCGTCGACACCTGCGCCGCGGAGTTCGCCGCGAGCACGCCGTACCACTACGGCACCTACGAGGACGAGGACGAGGTCGCGCCGAAGACGCGGCCCACGGTCGTCATCCTCGGCAGCGGGCCCAACCGCATCGGCCAGGGCGTCGAGTTCGACTACTGCTGCGTGCACGCCGCGTTCGCGCTCTCCGACGCCGGCTACGAGACGGTGATGGTCAACTGCAACCCCGAGACCGTGTCCACCGATTACGACACCAGCGACCGGCTGTTCTTCGAGCCGCTGTCGCTCGAGGGCGTGCAGAACGTCTGCGACGCGCTGCAGCCCGACGGCGTGATCGTCAGCCTCGGCGGCCAGACCCCGCTCAAGCTGGCCCGGGCGCTCGAGGCGTCGGGCACCACGGTCTTCGGCACCAGCCCGGCGTCGATCGACCTCGCCGAGGACCGGGAGCGCTTCAACGAGCTGTGCGACCGGCTCGGCATCCCGCAGCCGGCCGGCGGCATGGCCGTCACGACCGAGGCCGCGCAGGCGGTGGCCGAGCGCATCGGCTTCCCGGTGCTGGTGCGCCCCTCCTACGTCCTCGGCGGCCGGGCGATGCAGATCGTCTACAACTCGGGCGACCTCGCCGACGCGATGAAGGAGCTCGGCGTGCAGGGGAGCCTCGGGCGGGAGGGTGGGCTCTCGGCCGAGCGCCCGGTGCTCGTCGACCGCTTCCTGGAAGACGCGATCGAGGTCGACGTCGACGCGCTGCGCGACCGCACCGGCGCGTTCCTGGTCGGCGGGATCATGGAGCACATCGAGGAGGCCGGGGTGCACTCGGGCGACTCCGCGTGCGCCATCCCGCCCCCCACGCTCGGCGCCGACGTGCTCGCGACCATCGAGCGCCACACGTACGCGCTCGCGGAGGCGCTCGGCGTCGTCGGGCTGCTCAACGTGCAGTACGCGGTCAAGGAGGACGGCGACGGGAGCGAGCCGCGGGTCTACGTGCTCGAGGCCAACCCCCGCGCCAGCCGCACGGTCCCGTTCGTGAGCAAGGCCACCGGCGTGCCACTGGCGAAGGTCGCGGCGCGGGTCATGGTCGGCGCGACGCTCGACGAGCTGCGGGCCGAGGGTCTGCTCGTGGCGCCGGCGGAGGGCGGTCACGTCGCGGTCAAGGAGGCGGTGCTCCCGTTCAACAAGTTCCCCGAGGTCGACACGCTGCTCGGCCCCGAGATGCGCAGCACCGGCGAGGTGATGGGCATCGACCGCTCGTTCGGGCTCGCGTTCGCCAAGAGCCAGGCCGCCGCGGGCAACGCCCTCCCCGAGCACGGCACGGTGTTCCTCTCGCTCGCCGACCGCGACAAGTCGGCCGGGACGCGCGTCGCCCGCCGGTTCGTGGAGCTCGGGTTCTCGCTCATCGCCACCGCGGGCACCGCCGCCGCGCTCGAGGCCGACGGCCTCACCGTGGCCACGGTGGTCGCGAAGGTGGGCGACGAGCGCGGCACCGACGCCCTCGATCTCATCGCGTCGGGCCAGGTCGACCTCATCGTCAACACGCCGCGCGGTCGCGGCCCGCGCGCCGACGGCGCGCACATCCGGCGGGCCGCGACCCTGCACGGCGTGAGCTGCATCACCACCGTCGCGGCCGCGCTCGCCGCGGCGGCCGGGATCGACGAGCTCGCCACCCGCGAGACCACGGTCCGCTCGCTGCAGCAGTACCACGCCGACGGCCAGCTCCGGCTGGGCGTATGAGGCGTCGGTCGCACCCGGGCGCGGCGTCGGTCGACCTCGCCACCACCGTCGGGCCGCTCGAGCTCCCGAACCCGGTCGTCGCGGCCTCGGGCACGTTCGGGTACGGCGACGAGGTCGCCCGCCTGTGCCCGCCGGCCGGCCTCGGCGCGGTGACGGTGAAGTCGCTCGCCCCGTTCGCGTGGGACGGCAACCCGCCGCCCCGGCTCCACATGACCGCGGCCGGGATGATCAACGCCGTCGGCCTCCAGGGACCGGGAGTCGAGCACTGGGTCGAGCACGAGCTCCCCGAGCTCCATGCCACCGGCGCCCGCGTGATCGCCAGCATCTGGGGCCGGTCGGTCGACGACTTCGCGCGCGCGGCGGAGATGCTGCAGCCGGCGCGTGAGCTGATCGTCGCGGTCGAGGTCAACGCGAGCTGCCCCAACGTGGAAGACCGCTCGCACATGTTCGCCCACTCGTGCGAGTCGGTCGCGGCCGTCACCCGGTCGGTCACCGAGCGCGCGGGGGGCCTGCCCGTGCTCGTGAAGCTGTCGCCCAACGTCACCGACCTCGTGTCGATCGCGGGCGCGACGCTCGAAGCCGGGGCCGACGGGCTCACGTTGGTCAACACGGTGATGGGGCTCGCGATCGACGCGGAGACGCGGCGCCCGGTCCTCGGCAACGGCGGCGGCGGCCTGAGCGGCCCGGCGATCAAGGGGGTCGCGCTCCGCGCGGTGCACGACGTGACGCGCGCGTTCCCCGGGGTCGCGGTCATCGGCACCGGGGGCGTCTCGACCGGCACCGACGCGGCGGAGATGCTGCTCGCCGGGGCGTCCGCGGTCGGCGTCGGCACCGCGACGTTCCTCGATCCGCGGGCCACGCTGCGTGTGCTCGACGAGCTCACCGACTGGTGCGCCGCGCACCACATCGCCCGCGTCGCCGACCTGGTCGGCGGACTGGAGTCGCCATGAACGGCATCGCCGAAGCCCTGCGCCCCGTGACCCCGCGTGACCGGCTCGTGCTCGCGCTCGACGTGGGCGGGCTCGCCGCCGCCGAGGCGCTCGCGACGCGGGTGACGGAGTGGTTCGCCACGGTGAAGGTGGGCATGGAGCTCTACGCCGAGGCCGGGCCCGCGGCCGTCGACCGCATGCACGAGCTGGGCTTCCGCGTGTTCCTCGACCTCAAGCTCCACGACATCCCCAACACCGTCGGCCGCGCCGCCCGCGTGCACGGTCGCCGGGGGGTGGAGTTCCTCACGCTGCATGCCGCGGGCGGCGAGGCGATGCTGCGGGCCGGGGTGGAGGGGCTGGCCGACGGGGCGCGCGACGCGGGTCGCGCCGAGCCGATCGCGCTCGGCGTCACCGTGCTCACCAGCGAGGCCGACACGAGCGCGTTCCCGGCGCGGCTCGACGCGGCCGCGGCCGCCGGCTGCGGGGGAGTGGTGTGCTCCGCGCTCGAGGTCGCGACCGTGCGCGCGGCCTACCCGCACCTCGCGACGATGGTGCCCGGCGTGCGGCTCCCGGGCGACGACGTCGGCGACCAGGTGCGCGTCGCGACGCCCGCGGCCGTCGTCGCGAGCGGTGGCGACTGGCTCGTGATCGGTCGCGCCGTCACCGCGGCGCCGGATCCGGAGGCCGCGGCGACGCGCATCGCCGACGCGATACGCGCCCCGGGCGACCCGACCGCGGCCGGGTGAGGGGGCTTCTACCTCGCGTCGGCGACTCCGGCAAGCCCGACGCGCGCGTTCGCGACCACGACCGCCGGAGGCGCGTTGTCGCAGGCCCGGACCCATTGCGGGCGGGAAACGGCTGCATATACTCAACCCCCAACCCGCACCACCAAGGGTCTTGCCCGTCGGCCGCAGCTCCGGTTGCCGCCCCTATTCCGTCCTCGACGACACGGAGGTTGTGACCCTCATGCCGCTTCCCCCCGCCCTCACGCCTGAGCAACGCCAGGCCGCACTCAAGAAGGCCGCCGCGGCGCGTCGTCAGCGTGCTGAGGTGAAGGAGAAGCTCAAGATGGGGTCGCTGACCCTGCAGGAGCTCTTCGACCAGGGCGAGCGCGACGAGACGCTCGCGAAGCTCAAGGTCGTCAGCGTGCTCGAGTCGCTTCCCGGTGTCGGCAAGGTCCGCGCCCGGAAGATCATGGAAGAGCTCGAGATCAGCGAGAGCCGCCGCCTGCGCGGCCTCGGCGCCAACCAGCGCGCCGCGCTGCTCGATCGCTTCGGCTGAGCCGCGGCCCGGGTGCGCGCGGTCGTCACCGGGGGTCGGTTCCGCTGAGCGTGCTGCTGGTCGTCGCCGGCCCTTCCGGGGTCGGCAAGGGGACCATCCTCCGGGAGCTGCTCGCGCGGGAGCCCCGGCTCTGGTTCTCAGTGTCGGCGGCCACGCGGCCACCCCGGCACAACGAGGTCGACGGGGTCGACTACCACTTCGTGTCGCGTGAGGAGTTCGAGCGCGACCGGGTCGAGGGCCGCTTCCTCGAGTGGTTCGACGTCTTCGGCGACCTGAAGGGCACGCCCCGCGCCCCTCTCGAGGCCCACCTCGCGGCGGGCGACGACGTGCTCCTCGAGCTCGACGTCCAGGGTGCGCTCTCGGTGAAGGAGCAGATCCCCTCGGCGGTGCTCGTCTTCGTGAAGCCGCCGTCCCGGGAGGAGCAGCGACGCCGCCTGCTCGCCCGGGGCACCGACTCGCCCGAGGCCGTCGAGCGCCGCCTCGACGGCGCCGCCGCCGAAGAGGCCAAAGCGGCTGATTTCGACGCCGTGATCGTCAACGACGACGTCGGCGCAGCGGTCGACCGGCTCGCTGCTATCCTCGAGAGCCGCAGGTAGGGGCGCCGAGAGGGCGCTCACCCCGCCCCTCGATACCCCGCCCCTCGATCACCGGAGACCGTTGATGGACCGCCGCGCGACGCTGATGGACCCCCGCATGGAGAACCTCCTCGACAAGGTCGACTCCAAGTTCACCCTGGTGTGTCTGTCCGCCAAGCGTGCCCGCGAGATCAACGACTACTACAACCAGCTCGGTGAGGGGCTCGGCAAGATCGTCCCGCCGCAGGTCACGTCGATCTCCCGGAAGCCGCTCTCCATCGCGATGGAAGAGGTCGAGGCCGGCAAGATCGTCTTCACCCGGCCGGACGAGGCCGAAGAGTCGGTCAAGTAGCGACCGGGTCCATCCCGTCCGATGGCCGGCACCCCCGACCTCGCGTGCCTCGCCGGGCGCCGGGTCGTCCTCGGAGTCTCGGGCGGCATCGCGGCCTACAAGGCGGTCGAGGTGTGTCGCCGGCTCGTCGACGCCGGGGCCTTCGTGTCACCCGTGCTCACCCAGGATGCGCTGCGCTTCGTCGGTGAGGTCACGTTCTCGGCCCTCGCGTCCGAGCCCGCCCGCACGTCGCTCTTCGGCGGCTCCGACCCGATCCCGCACACCCGCCTCGGCCAGGCGGCCGACCTGATCGTGATCGCGCCCTGCACCGCGAAGACGCTGGGCAAGTACGCCGCCGGCATCTCCGACGACCTGCTCTCGGCCACGCTGCTCGCGACCCGGGCCCCCGTGCTCATCGCGCCGGCGATGCACACCGAGATGTGGGAGCACCCCGCGGTCCAGGAGAACCTGCAGACGCTGCGGCGCCGGGGCGTGCACGTGGTCGACCCCGAGTCGGGGCGCCTCGCCGGCGGCGACTCGGGCGAGGGCCGCCTCGCCAGCCCCGAGGCGATCGTCGCCGCCGCGGCCGGGGTGCTGGCCGGCTCGCTCGGGGAGCTCGCCGGCGTACGGGTCCTCGTCACCGCGGGCGGCACCCGCGAGCCCATCGACCCGGTGCGCTTCGTCGGCAACCGCTCGTCGGGGAAGATGGGCCACGCCCTCGCCGACGTCGCCGCGGCCCGGGGGGCCGCCGTCACCCTGGTCACCACCACCGGGCTGCCGGCCGCGGCCGGGGTCGAGATCGTGCCGGTCGCGACGGCCGAGGAGATGGCCGACGCCGTCTTCTCCCGCTACCCCGAGGCCGACGTCGTCGTCATGGCGGCTGCGGTGGCCGACTTCCGGCCCAAGGCCGTCGCGCCCGAGAAGCTCAAGAAGCAGGCCGGAGTGCCGGAAGTGGTCCTGGAGCCCACGCCCGACATCCTGGCGGGGCTCGGCGAGCGCAAGACCCACCAGGTGCTGGTGGGGTTCGCGGCCGAGACGGAGCACGTCGTCGAGCACGCCCGGGCCAAGGTCGAAGCGAAGAACCTCGACCTGATCGTGGCCAATGACGTGAGCGCCCCGGACCAGGGCTTCGAGGTCGACACCAATCGTGGAATTCTGATTGAATCGTCGGGATTTGTCGGAGAGACCCCACTCGTCTCCAAGGTCGAGCTGGCCGGTCTGGTCCTGGACCGAATCACGGGAATGCTGGCTCCGGAGCGGGCCCGGCGGGAGGAGCAGCAGTGAGCAACTTCACGTTCACGTCGGAATCGGTGACCGAGGGTCACCCCGACAAGATGTCGGACCAGATCTCCGATGCGGTGCTCGACGCGATCCTCGCCGAGGACCCGATGGGTCGCGTGGCGTGCGAGACCATGTGCACGACCGGGCTCGTGGTCGTCGCCGGCGAGATCAGCACCCAGGCCTACGTCGACATCCCGCGCATCGTCCGCGAAACCGTCAACGGCATCGGCTACGACCGCGAGTCCTACGGCTTCGACGGGCACACCTGCGGCGTCATCGTGTCGATCGGCGAGCAGTCGCCCGACATCGCGCAGGGCGTCGACAAGGCGATGGAGCTGCGCGAAGGCACCGGCGACCACTTCGACGAGGTGGGCGCGGGCGACCAGGGGATGATGTTCGGCTACGCCTGCGACGAGACCGCCGACCTGATGCCCATGCCGATCTGGCTGGCGCACCGGTTCAGCCACAAGCTGGCCGAGGTCCGGAAGTCGGGCCTGCTCCCGTACCTCCGTCCCGACGGCAAGACCCAGGTCACGATCGACTACGAGAACGGCGTGCCGAAGCGCC
>JADGOM010000073.1 GCA_017882925.1 Acidimicrobiia bacterium
TAGGCGTAGGCGAGGAAGTCGTCCATGCCGAAGCGCTCCTCGAGGAACCGCACCGCGTTGCGCGTCGCGTTGGCCAGCGCGACGTCGAGGTCGGCGTCGATGCCGATGGGGATCCAGTGCTCGTCGGTCTCGACCAGCGGCGACGAGATGAGGCCGCCGAGCGCGCGGGCCTCGGCGCCCTGCAGCACCGTGAGGCGCACGTCGCCGCGCAGCGAGCCTTCGAGCGCGGTGAGGCACACCTCGCCGTTGCCTTGCGCGAAGTGGGGGTCACCGAGGTAGAAGCCCGCCCCCGGGACCTGCACCGGCAGATAGAGGCGGGACCCGGTCTGCAGGTACTTCACGTCGATGTTGCCGCCGAAGTCGCCCGGCGGGGTGGAGCTCACCGGCCCGGCGGCGCGGGCGACGCCCATCACCCCCATGAACGGCGCGAGCGGGAAGCGGGCCTCCTTGCCGGCGCCGTATGCGATCGTGCCGGAGCCGGGCTCGCGGACACCGGCCGCGGTCTCGGCGGACCCGGTGCCGTGGGTGCGGGCGAACACGCTCACCGTCGCCACGGTTCCGTCGTCGGCGGGGCTCGGGTGCTCGCCGGCGAGCACGCCCATGCCGTGGCGGTTGGAGATGACGCCGTAGGGGACCCGTTGCATCACGTCGAGGACGTCGACCACGAGCACGTCGCCCGGCTCGGCGGTGTCGACGTGGATCGGGCCCGTGAGCACGTGCGGCCCCGCGTCGGGCGCGCGCACGCCGTGCCGCGCGATGTCGACCGCGTCGTCGAGCACCGCGTCGCGCGGCACGCCGTGGGCCCCGAACCATCCGACCGGGTCGCGGCCGAAGTCGTCGAGCACGCCCTCGTGCGACACCGCGTCGATCGTGATCGTGTCGCCGCTCGCGACCCGCGCGCGGGGCTCGGAATCGCCGCTGGGGATGATTCCCCACGAGATCGTCCCGGCGTCGGCGGGGAGGTAGTGCGACGACCGGATGGGGCCGACGCCCGGTTGGAGGATCACGCGGCCCCGCGGTCCTCCGGGATGTAGGCGATGGCCTCGATCTCGATCTCGAGCCCGAGGAGCGCGAGGCCGGCCACCCGCACCGCGGTGGCCGCCGGACCGGGGTCGGCGATGTGCTCCATCCGCACCCTGGTCATCATCTTGTAGAACTCGTCGTTGCCTTCGGACGGGCCGTCGTACACGTAGTACGTGTTGAGCTTCACGATGTCGGCGAGGTCGCCGCCCGCCTCCGCCAGCACCGAGCGGATGTTGCCGAACACGACGCGGATCTGGGCCGCGATGTCGCCCGGGTGCAGCACCACCCCGTCGGCGTCCTGGCACACCTGCCCGCCGACGAACACCCACGGCCTGATCTTCCAGCCCTGCGACAGCGTGACCGGGAGCGGCCAGTCCCAGTGGCCCTTCGGCATGAGCCGCGTCTTCTCCGAGGGTGCGGTCACGCGCCCTCCTCGGCGCGGTAGCGCTCGAGCAGCCAGTGGTTGAACTGCGCGAGGAAGATGTCGCCCTTGGCCAGCTTCCCGCGCGGCGCGAACCGCGACCGCAGCCCGATCTGCGTGGCCGTGTTGGCCGGCAGGTCCTGGTCGTTGAAGAGCTGCACCGCGGCCTCCTGCAAGGAGAAGAGGTGGTCGAACATCTTCAGGTCGCGGGAGCTGCGCGGGTGGACGTAGGACATCGACATGTTGAGCGTCTCGGGCCCGGTGGGCGTGACGAGGAACCAGAACGCGGAGTCGGTGCTGAGCCCCACGAGCAGGGTGGGCGGCACGAACATGAAGACCATCTGCCAGTGCTCGTCGTCGGTGAGCGTGTCGATCGGCGGGAAGAACCCGCGCTGCGTCGCGTTGAGGCCGCGGTCCTTGTGCGCGGTGCGCGCGGTGCCGATGAGCACGCCCTCGCCCGGCTCGTAGTCGAAGCCGAGGTGGCCCTTGGTCATGCTCTCGTTGTCGGGGTCGTCGCCGAGCGAGAGGTCGTAGAGGTCGTGGTGGAGCCGGTCGTTGTGGTACCCCTCCATGAAGTTCTCGACCATGAGCTTCCAGTTGAACGGCATGCCCTCGAGGATCTCCGGCGGCGTCGAGACCATCTCGTCGAGGTGGTAGTTGGCGAGGATCTTGTCGGCCTTGCCGAGCGTGGGCGCGAGCGCCGGGGCGTCGGCGTCGAAGTTGGCGAAGATGAAGCCCTGCCACATCTCCACCTCGAGCCGGGGGAGCCTGATGTCGGACCGCTCGAAGTCGTCGCGGTGGTTCATGTCGGGCGCGCCGACGAGCTGGCCGTCGAGGTCGTAGATCCACCAGTGGTACGGGCACCTGAAGGTGCGGGTGTTGCCCGAGGCCTCCGGCGGCGGCTCGAACCACTCGTCGCGCGGTCGTCCGGGGGGCGCGGTGATGCACATGCCGCGGTGCTGGCAGACCTCGGACATCACGTTGATCTCGCCGCCGGCGTTGCGGGCGACGATGACCTTCTCGCCGCCCGCGAGGGTGGTCGTGAAGTAGTCGCCGGGGTTCGGGATCTGATCGGCGCGGCCGACGCACATCCAGCTGTGGTCCCAGATCGCGCGCTGCTCGAACTCGTAGAACGCCGGATCGGTGTATGCCTTCGGGGGCAGGGTGACGGCCTTGTCGAGCTCGACGGCCGACGCCTCGAAGGCTTCCAGCGGGAGCGGG
The DNA here is from genome assembly GCA_017882925.1 of Acidimicrobiia bacterium. Classification (GTDB taxonomy): domain Bacteria; phylum Actinomycetota; class Acidimicrobiia; order IMCC26256; family Chersky-534; genus Chersky-534. Next base: position 2,666 of record JADGOM010000073.1, read on the forward strand.
GAACGATTCATCGGAGGCCCTTTCGTGGTCTGACCATCACACCGTAAGATACCGGCGCACCGAGGGCCAGAGAACGCCGGAAACCGCCCGATACGAAGTCCTGACGGCTCGATGACGAACGCGACGGAGAGCGAATGACACCCAGCGGCCGCAACCCACTCGAGGCCGCCGCCGGCGCGCAAACCGTAGATCTCCTCATCGCCGGCGGCGACGTCGTCACGATGAACCCGGCGCGCGAGGTCCTCGTCGGTGGCACCGTCGCGATCGCGGGGAAGCGCATCACCGACGTGGGTGGCTCCGCCGAGCTGCGGCGCCGCTACGCGGAGGCGCAGGTGATCGACGCGCGGGGTTGCGTGGTCACGCCCGGGATGATCAACGCGCACCAGCACCACACCGGCGACCCGCTGGTGAAGAGCTGCATCCCCGACCTGTTGCCGCCGGGGGCGTCGATCTTCGAGTGGTCGGTGCCCATCCACGGTGCGCACACCGGCGACGACGACGAGATCTCCGCCACCCTCGGCGCGCTCGCGTCGCTCCGGCTCGGTGTCACCACCGCGATCGAGGCCGGGACCGTGGCGCACCCCGACCGCGCCGCGCGCGGCTTCCTCAATGCCGGGTTGCGGGCCACGATCGGCCGCTGGGGCTGGGACGTCGACGGCCTGCCCTACTCCGCGCCGGCGGCGGAATCCCTCGACCTCCAGCGCGAGGTGCTCGACTCCTGGCCGCAGGGCGGGCTGGTGGAGGGGTGGGTCACGCTCGTCGGCCACGACCTGGCCAGCGACGAGCTCATGGCGGGAGCGGCCGACCTGGCCCGCGGGCGCGGCACCGGGCTGACGATGCACATGTCGCCCACCAGCTCCGACCCCGAGACCTACCTCGAGCGCACCGGCCGCCGCCCGATCGCGCACCTCGCGGACCTCGGGGTCCTCGGCGAGCACCTGCTCATCGGCCACGGGGTCTGGCTCGACGACGAGGAGATCGAGCTCGTCCTCTCGAGCCGCAGCGCCATCGCCTACTGCCCCTGGGCCTACATGCGCCTGGGGCAGGGGGTCACAGGCCACGGCCGGCACGCCGAGATCATCGAGCGCGGCGGCCGGGTCGCGCTCGGTTGCGACGCCGACAACGCGGGCGACATCCCCGACGTGCTGCGCACCGCCGCCCTGGCCGCGGCGATCGCGCGCGACGCGCGCGTCGATCCCGAGCGGTTCGGGGCCGACCTCGCGTTCGAGCTCGCGACGATCCGCGGTGCAGAGGCGATCGGCATGGCCGACCGCATCGGCTCGCTCGAGGCGGGCAAGCTCGCCGACGTGGTCGTGCACGACGCCACGACGTTCAACTGGACCCCGCGCGGCGACGTCTCGCTCCAGCTCGTGTGGGGCACCGACGGCCGCACCGTGCGCGACGTCGTCGTCGACGGCCGGGTCGTGGTCCGCGACGGCGTCTGCACCACCGTCGACCTCGACGCGCTGCGCGTCGAGGCGAGAAGCTCGGCCGACGCGCTGCTGGCCCGCGCCGGGATCACGGTCCCCCACGTGTGGCCGCACATCGATGCAAGCTGACGTCTCAGGAGACCGACCATGAAGATCGCCGTCGTCACCGCGCCCGGAGCCGTCGAGCTGCGCGACGAGCCCCGGCCCGAGCTGGGTGCCGACGACGTGCTCGTGGAGGTCGGTGCCTGCGGGCTCTGCACCATGGAGCGCCGGCTGTTCGCGGGGGAGAAGCAGATGTACCCGGTGGCGCCGGGCCACGAGGCCGCGGGCCACATCGTCGAGGTGGGCGCGGCGGTCGCCGGGCTCCCGGGCGTGCCCGAGGTGGGCGACCGGGTCAGCGTCGACCTGCTCACCCGCTGCGGCGCGTGCGACGCCTGCCGCCGCGGCCACACCGCGCTGTGCAAGCGCCCGCAGGGCGACAGGCTGCACGACGGCACCGTGTCGGTGGGCGCGGGCCTCGCCGAGTTCGTGCGCGTGCCCGCGAAGCAGGCGTGGGCGGTCGGCGACGCGCCGATGGCCCACGCGTCGATGGGCGAGCCGGTCGCATGCGTGGCCCACTCGCTGCGCCTCTCGGGCCTGCACGCGTGGGACCGCGTCGCCATCATCGGCGCGGGCTTCATGGGCCGCCTGCACCTCGCGCTCTCCCGCGTCGCCGGCGCCTCGCCGATCGGGCTGGTCGACGTGAGCGACCAGCGACTGCAGGAGGCGCGCGACGCGGGCGCGGCCTGGACCGCGACCCCCGACACCGCGGTCGCCACCGGCGGGAAGCAGGACGTCGTGTTCGTCACCGCGGGAACGCCGGGGACGGTGGAGCTCGCGCTCGGGCTCTGCGATGACGGCGGCACGGTCGTGCTCTACGGCGCGTTCCCGAAAGACCTATTCGCCTCGGTGGCCCCCGACGCGATCCACCACCACGAGCACTCCATCGTGGGCGTCTACAGCCAGGAGCCCGAAGACTGGCGCACCGCCGCCGGCCTCATCCGCTCCGGGGCCATCGCCGCCGACCTCGACGCCCTCGTCACCGGCACCTACAGCCTCGCCGACGTGGGCGACGCGTTCGCGCTCGCCGACAGCAATCCGGTGTTCCGCGTCCTCGTCGGCCCCGGCGTCTGAACCGCCGACACCGACCGTCCCGACGCATCCGAGCCTGGAGGCCGAGCGTGCCCAATCCCGTGATCTTCGTCGACTTCCCGACGCCCGATCCCGAAGCGACGTCGCAGTTCTACGAGACGTTGTTCGGCTGGAAGTACAAGCGCCGCCCCGCGGGTGAGTTCCACGAGGTGCTCCCCGGGGTGAAGCCCAACCTGGGGATCCATCTCGAGCGCGCGCCGGTCACCGGCCCGGTACCGCGCGTCTACGTCCTCGTCGACGACCCGCCCACGTACCTGCAGCTGGCCGTCGAGCTCGGTTCGACGATTCTGTGGGAGGAGACGGAGTGGGCCGAGTTCGGCGCGCGCTACGCCGCGTTCCGCGATCCCTGGGGCAACGAGATCGTCCTGTGGCGCGACAAGGGCACCTACGTCCCCGGCGCGCCGTCGGAGAAGTAGCGCCGACCGTCCGACCCGTCCCGCAACGCCCGAGAGAAGGACATCACCATGACGAACACGTTGATCTTCGTCGACCTCCCGGTCGACGACACCGAGGCCGCGCACAAGTTCTACGAGGAGCTGTTCGGCTGGACGATCAACCCGCGCCCGCCGGGCGTGTTCCACCAGATCGTCCCCGACGAGGGCCTGCACCTCGGCCTCTACGAGAACAAGATCCAGTACCCCAACCCCACGCCCGACCCGTCGCTCGCGGGCAAGCCGCGCGGGTTGCAGGCCCGCACGTACATCCTCATCGACGATGCGGTCGCCCACTACCTCGACAAGGCGCTGGAGCTGGGCGCCACGAAGCTCTGGGACGAGGGCTGGTGGGCCGAGTTCGGCGGCTGGCACGCGGCGTTCCGCGACCCGTGGGGCAACGAGATCGTGCTGTGGGAGAACGTCGGGACGCGGGCGAAGCGACTCGGCATCCCGGAGGACCAGGTCGAGCGCGGGTAACGACGTGAGCGACGTGAGCGACGTGAGCGGCGTGGGCGACGTCGTCGTCGGGATCGACCTCGGTACCGGCTCCGCGCGCGCGGTGGCGATCGACGCCGAGGGCGCGGTGCTCGGCACCGCGAGCACCGCGTACGCGGGCCGTGAGCGCTGGGCCGTCGGTCACGCGGATCCGGAGTCGTGGCGGGCCGCGGTGCAGGCCTCGCTCGAGCGGCTCGCGGCCGACGTGCCGGCGGCCGCGGCGCCGCTCGCGCTGGCGGTGGGCGGGCAGAGCCCCGCGGTCGTCAGCTCCGACGGCCTCGACGCGCTCACGGTGCTCCATCCCGCGGCCGACGGCGCGAGCCCGCACACCGCGCACGAGCAGCTCTGGGACGTGCTCCGGCCCGACCACCCGGATTCCGTGCCGCTCCAGGCGTGGGACTGGATCCTGTACTCGTTGGGCGCGCCGGCCCAGCAGGGCCGCTGGCCGGGCTCGCCCGACATGCCCGGCTTCGGGCCGGTGACGGTCACCGGCACCGCGGCCGGCACCGCGTCCGGGAGTTGGGGCGTCGCCGAGGGCACGCTCCTCGTGCCCGGCGGCGCCGACGCGTACATGGCGTTCTGGTCGGCCGGCGTCGACACGCCCGGCCGCGGCCTCGACCCCGGCGGCCGCACCGGTGGCCTCGGGGTGGCCGCGCCGGCCGCGGCCGACGACCCCACCGACTACGGCCTGCGGTCCGCGGTCGTCGGCGTCGACATCGTGGGTGGGCCGACCGCGGCCCACGGGCTCGCGGTCGAGTGGTGGGCGCGCATGACGGGCCGCACGGTGGAAGACCTGCTCGACGCGGCCGGGTCGGTCCCGCCCGGCAGCGGCGGCGTGCTCGCGCTGCCGTACTTCGAGGGCGAGCGGGCGCCGCGGTGGAACCGCGACCTGCGCGCCGAGCTCGTGGGGATGGACTCCGGCACCGACAGTGCGCAGGTGATGCGCGCGCTCCTCGAAGGCTGCGCCTACGGCCTGCGCCACATCGTCGACGCGCTGGCGGCCGACGGGACGGTCCTCACCGAGATGATGGTGGCGGGCTCGCCCGCCCGCAGCCCGCTGTGGTGTCAGATCAAGGCCGACGTGCTCGGCGTCCCGGTCGAGGTGCCCGCGTTCAAGGACCTGGCCGCGCACGGCGCCGCGTTCGCGGCCGGCGCCGCGGTCGGCTGGTGGCCCGCGCCGTGCGTCGGCACGTCGGGCGACTGGCCGATCGGCGAGCGCACGATCGTGGAGCCCCACCCGAACCCGGTCTACGACGAGGGCTACGAGCGGTGGGTGGAGCTGGGCGACGCCGAGGTCGCCCGGGTGGCCCGGTGGGCCCGGTCGACCGGACCCACCGGGCCGTGAGCCGGCCGTCGGGTTCCAGGACGCGACCTCGTACCACCGCGCCGCTCCGGTGCTGGACGGTCAGGCGTAGGGGTTCGCGCCCGCGGTGCCCGTGCCCGCGGTGCCTTCTCGCGCCGCCGCGAGGTGCTCGCGGACGGCGGCGCGGAAGAGGCCGGCGTCGGTGCCGACCGTGACCAGCTGGAAGCCCTGCTCGACGTAGGCGCGGGCCTGGCTGCCACCGCCGGTGTGGATGCCGATGAAGCGGCCCTGCGCGAGGCACGCGGCCTTGATGCGCGCGATCGCGTCGACGTGCACGGCGGCGATCCCCATCTCCGCGAGCGGCACCCCGAGGCTGATGGCGAGGTCGGCCGGCCCGATGTAGACGCCGTCGACCCCGGGCGTCGAGCAGATCGCCTCGACGTTGCCGAGCGCGGTGGCCGTCTCGATCATCACCAGGCACAGCACCTGGCGGTTGACCGCGGCCGGATCGGAGCCGAGGATGCCGGCGGCTCGGGTGGGACCGTAGGAGCGCACCCCGACCGGCGCGTAGCGGCAGCCCGCGGCGGCGAGCTCGGCCTCCTCGCGCGTGTTGACCATCGGCACGATCACGGCCTCGGCGCCGGCGTCGAGGGCCTTGCCCAGCCATTCGGTGCGGTTGACCGGCACCCGCACGATCGGCGTGGCGCCGGTGCCCCGCACGGCCTGGAGCATCGGCCACATCGCGTCGTAGTGGATGAGCCCGTGCTGGGTGTCGATGCAGACGTAGTCGTAGCCGGTCTCGCCCAGGATCTCGGCCGCGAAGGGCGACCCGGCGCTGCACCAGCCGCCGAGCGCGACCTGGCCCTGCTCGAGCTTCTCGCGCAGCCGGTTGGTGGTCATCTCGCTCCTCCGGGGGGTCCGTTCGTTGCCCTTCGGGCGCCGCTTCGCACGCTATGCGAAGGAGGCCCCGGGGGCCGCGTAGCCTGGCCGGCATGGAGCCCATCTACGAAGGAAGCCCGATCTCCCCGCTGCCGCGCGGCGCGGTCGTGACGGTCGGGACGTTCGACGGCGTGCACCGCGGCCACGAGCGGGTGCTCGCGGAGACCGTCCGCCTCGCCCGCGAGATGCTGTGCCCGTCGGTGGTGATCACGTTCGACCGCCACCCGGCGAGCGTGGTGCGCCCCGAGTCGGCGCCGCGCATCATCACGACCATGAAGCAGAAGTTCGACCGATTCGCCGCGCTGGGCGTCGACGTCGTCTACGCGGTGCGCTTCGACGAGGCCCGCTCGCTCACCTCCGCGTCCGACTTCTTCCACGAGATCGTGGTCGGCGTGTGGCGCGCGGGCGCGATGGTCTCCGGGCCCGACTTCCGCTTCGGGCACCGCCAGAGCGGCGACGTCACGCTGCTCGAGGAGCTCGGGGCCCGCAACAACGTGAAGGTGCAGGAGGTCGAGCTCCTCCGTGACGACGTCACCGGCGAGCCGGTCTCGTCGCAGAGCATCCGCGACGCGCTCGCCGCGGGCGACATCGTCGCCGCCACCCGGCTGCTCGGTCGCGAGCCCGAGATCGAAGGCGTCGTCGAGCACGGCGACCAGCGCGGCCGCACGATCGGGTTCCCCACCGCCAACGTCGCCGCCGCCGGCGACATCCAGCTCCCGGCCGACGGCGTCTACGCCGGCTGGTACGAGCGCCCCGACGGGAGCACGCACCGCGCCGCGATCTCCATCGGCCGGCGCCCGACCTTCTACACCGACAACGGGCTGCTGCTGGTGGAGGCGCACCTCCTCGACTTCGACGGCGACCTCTACGACGAGATCGGCCGGGTCCGGATCCAGGAGTGGATCCGCGGCCAGCTCCGCTTCAACGGTCCCGACGAGCTCGCCGCGCAGCTCAAGGCCGACGTCGCGACGACCCGCACGGTCCTCCCCGGCTGACCCCCGGCACCCCCGGACCGGCACAGGCTGCCGAGATGTCCGGGACCTGACCTGCACCTCCGCGGACGGCCCCGGTGATTGCCTCCGCGACCCGGCCCGGGGTCGCTACGGTGCAGTCCGTGATCGTGATCGTGGCTGCACTCAAAGGCGGAGTCGGGAAGACCACCACGTCGGTGTACCTGTCGGCGGTGTCGGGGGCGCGGCGGGTCACGACGCTCGTCGACGCCGATCCCCAGGCCAGCGCGGCCGACTGGCTCGAGCACGCGGTCGACGAGCAGTTCGAACGGCTCGAGGTCGTGGAGGCGCCCACCGAGCGCCTGCTCAACAAGGCGCTCGCGCGCATCGGTCCCGACGACATCGCGGTCGTCGACACGCCGCCGGGCCAGGAGCGGGTCCTCGCCACCGCCTTCGGCCACGCCGACGTGGTCGTCGTGCCGACCCGGGTCGGGGGCGTGGAGACGCCGCGCGTCGAGGCGGTCCTCGAGCTGGTGCCGGCCAAGGTCCCGGTGGGCCTCGTGTTCTCGTCCGCCCGCACCTTCACCAACGACTACCAGGACGCGCGGGCAGTGTGGGCCGAGGCCGGTGTGCCGGTCTGGGGCGCGGTGCCGGAGCGCGTCACGATCGCGGCCGGTCCGGGCGGCTGGTTGTCGGTCGACGGTCTCGACTCCTACCGGAGCGTGTGGCGCCGGGTCCTCCGGGCGGGCCGCGGCGGCTGAGCCCCGGCGGGTGGGTCACAATGACGGCATGAGCCAACCGTGCGCCGACTGCTCGTCCCGCTGGTCGTGGCGGTCGCAGCACTCGTTCCTGTCGATCGCGAGCACCGGGTCGTTCCTGTCGATCGGGTCGGTCGGCTCGTTCCTGTCGATCGGGTCGGTCGGTTCCGCGTGCTCGCTGTTGTCGGCCGGTTCGTTCGCGTCGGTGGGCTCGCTGCTGTCGTCCGAGAGCCGGTGGTCGGTGATGTCGTTCCGGTCCTACCGGGCGGTCATGGGCGCGTACGCGAAGGGCCGATCGGCCGCGTCGCCGGGCCGGCGCGGTCACTCGTCGGGGATCGCCTCCCACCACTGACACCACCACTGCGAACCCACCAGGATGCGCAGCTGGGGGTGCCAGCAGTACGAGATGTCGGCCTCGGGGTTGAGGAAGTAGAGGCAGTTGTCGCACTGCTCCCGTCCCTCGAAGGGGTGCGCCCGGAGGACGGCTCGCTCGGAGAGATCACGCAGCTGGAGCCAGTTCTGCTCGTCGATCTCTTTCGGTTCCGGCGGTGGGATCACGTAGTCGGCCATGCCCCGCAGGCTATGTGAGCCGCGCGCCGCGGCAATGCATCGGGCGGGCGGGCGGCGCGGACAGCGGGTGGGACGGGGCCGCTACACCCGGACCGGCCGCCGGGGGGTGAAGGTGACCGTCGCCCCGGTGCTGATCTTGCCCAGCGCGACCTCGTCGGCCTCCCGCGCCGGCTCGGCCCGCGGGTCGATGACCGCCTCCCACGCCAGCCACTCGCCCGCGGCCGGGGGCGCCGGTCGGCACGCGGCCCGCGGGTTCACCGCCTGGACCAGCGCGTCGAGCGCGGGGTGCGGCCCGGGCCCGAGGGTCGCGAACCAGGTGAACGGGTCGTGCTCGTCGAGCGCGGCGCACGGCCGGATCGCGAACCGCACCCGCAGGTCGTCGAGCACCTCGACCGTGGTGTCGACATAGGTGCGGGGCCAGAACACGGGGTGCAGCTGCAGCACCTTCGCGATCGCGGCCGCGTCGTCGCCCGCGATCCCCATCGCGGCCCGCACGCGTTGGGCGGTGAGCCCCGCGAGGCCCGTGAACAGGCGGGCGCCGCAGCGCAGGGCCTCGTCCTCGCCGAACCGCTGCGCGACGACCGTGAGGTAGCCGCGCGCGAGCAGGTGGGACTGCACCGCGAACTCCTGCAGCATCATCACGAGCGTGGCGTGCGAGAGGTCCTCGAGCTCGAAGTCGGGGTCGAGGTCGCGGTTGTAGTCGGTCCAGCCACCGGGCTCGGCCTCGGTGGTGGGCACGTCGACCGGGATGTGCGCGATCCGCGACTCGAGCAGCACGAGCTCCAACGGATGCGGCTCGACGGCCGGCCCGTCGGCGACGATGTCGACCCGCCAGCGGCAGTGCGGCTCGCGGTCGGAGGGGACGCGCGGCGGGCGGTGGATCGGCCGCACCTGCGCGTGCGGGTTGGTCGCGCCCGCGGTGGCGTCGAACGTGGGGTCCTCGATGTCGTGGCACATGGCCCGCACGAAGTCTTCGCCCATGGGCTCGACGTCCATGAGCGCGCCGCAGTGACGGAGGAAGAACTCGCCGTGCTCCTTGTCGCGGACCTCGAAGCGGAAGTCCATGAAGTGGGGCGGGGCCCCGATGTCGAGCTGGATGTTCTTGAAGATCGTGGGCACGTCGCCGTCGGCGAAGTCGAGCGCACGCTGGGTGCGGCGTGAGTAGATGGGGCTGACGGCCATCCACTCGTCGATCGCGACCGCGGTCATGTCGTCGGGGGAGTGCCGCTCGAGCACGAGGGGCATGCCGATGCGGTCCTGGAGGTGGCCGTGCAGGAGCCACTCCCGCCCGAGGACCGCGAGCGCCTTCCGGGACAGTCGGGTCAGGTCGAAGTCGGGTTCGAACGGACCCGAGTAGTCGTCGAGCAACATCGCGCTCCCTCCGCGCCGCGCCGGCGCCGGCTCACCCTACGCACGCGCCCGCGCGTCCCCCAAGCAGCAATGGCCGACCGTCAGATCTTGCGCCCGGGGGACCGGGCGGCGTACAAGAGCCCGTGACCTCCCGCCGGTTCCGCGCGTGACCGACCTCGCCACCGCGCTCGTCGCGCTCATCGAGCCCCACGCCGGGCAGGCGGCCGCGTTCAACCGCTGGTACGAGCGCGACCACTTCTACTCGGCGGTGATGGCGGGTCCCGGGGTCATCGCGGGGGCCCGTTGGGTCGCGACCCGGGCGGCCAAGGCGGCCCGGATCGGCGACGGCCTCTTCGGCGACCCGGACGGGGCGTCGTTCCTGGCGACGTACTGGCTCGAGCCCGGGGGCCAGGCACTCTGGGACGCATGGGTCCCGGGGCGGATGGCCGAGCTCGCGGCGCAGGACCGGATGTTCGCGGGCCGCGACCACGTGCACACCGCGGTGTATCGGCGGGCGTGGGCCGTGGAGCCGGGGCCGCCGGTCGAGGTCGCGCTCGACCGCCGCTACGCGGGGGTGATCGCGTTGGCGGTCGATCGGCGCGCACAACCCGACCTGGCCGCGGTGGAGTCGTGGCACCGGGATCTCATCGCGGCGGTGCCGGCGCTCGACGTGTCGGTTGCCCTCTTGCAGGATCGCTTCGTGATGTCGGCGCTCGACCGGCCGGTCGACGACCCCGACCGCCACGTGCTGCTGCTCGCGTTCACCGACGCCGACCCGGTCGCGCTCTGGCGCGACGAGGTGCGCGAACGCGCGCTCGCGTTCGGGGCGGTGGGATTCGGAGGCCCGTTCCTGGCCACTGTCCCCGGCACCGACACCTACGTCGACGATCTCTGAGCGGGCTCAGCGCGGCGCGGCGTCCCGGCCGACGACGAGCGCGTCGACCGCGACCACGCCCTGCCCCGCGGGCAGGACGAGGATCGGGTTGACGTCGAGCTCCTCGATCTCGTCGCCGATCTCCACCGCGAGCCGCTGCAGCCGCATGATGGTGGCGACGAGCGCGTCGATGTCACCGGCCGGCCGGCCCCGCACCCCGTGCAGGATCGCCGCGCTCCGCGTGGATTCGACCATCGCCCGGGCGTCGGCCTCGTCGAAGGGCGGCACCGCGAACGCGACGTCCTGGTAGACCTCGGTGAGCACGCCCCCGAAGCCGTAGGTGATGGTGGGCCCGAACGGCGCCTGGTGGCTCAGGCCGAGGATCACCTCGGCCACCGCGCCGGTGACCATCGGCTGCACCAGCACGCCGTCGATCACCGCGTCGGGCGCGAGGCGCGCCGCGTCGCGTGCGATCCGGTCGTAGGTCGCGCGCACCGCGTCGGTACTCCCGACGCCCACCGCCACGAGGCCGAGATCCGACTTGTGCCCGATGTCGGCGGACAGGATCTTCATCACCACCGGCAGGCCGATCGCCTCGGCGGCGGCCACCGCGGCGTCGGCCGAGCCCACGATGCGCTCGTCGACGGTCGGGATGCCGTAGGCGCGCAGGATGGCCTTGGAGTCGGCTTCGTTGACCGGCCGTCCGGGCACGAGCAGCGCGCGCGCCGGTGCCGCGGCCGGGCCCACCGGCTCCGGGTCCGCCGCGAACGGGCTCTCGTAGTCGCGGACGAACGCGGAGAAGTCGCCGAGCGCCTTCATGCCGCGGATCGCGGCGCTGAACGAGTGGAACAGCGGGACGCCGGCCTCGCACAGCGCGTAGTAGGCGTCGTCGTGCAGCGGGGAGAGCCAGGCGACGACGATGGGCTTGCGGCCCTCGCGGTGCAGCTCGATGAGGTCGCGGGACAGCGCGTCGCTCATGCCGGGGAACACCCCGGTGATCGGTGCGAACAGGATGTCGGTGTTGCGGTCGTCGATCATCAGCTCGAGGATCCGGCGGCCCTCGGGCCGAGCCGCGAACGTGCCGCCGGTGTCGACGGGATTGTCGTGGCGCAGGAACCACGGGAGGATCTCGCCCAGCGCGTCGATCGTGCGTTGCTCGAGCTTCGGGACCGGGAGGCCCATCACGCCGCACAGGTCGGCGGTGTGCGACGCGGTGCCGCCCGACAGCGCGTAGACGACGATGCCGCCGGGCCCGTCGATCAGCTCGGTGTGGCAGAACATGCCCGAGATCTCGATCAGCTCGTCGAGGTCGTCGACCCGGATCACGCCCCGCTGGCGGAAGACGGCGTCGTGCACCGCGTCGGCGCCGGTGAGGTGGCCGGTGTGGGCCCGGGCCATCGCCTCGCCCTGCTCGCTGCGGCCGACCTTGATGGCCACGATCGGGACCCGGTGCTGCGCGGCGACGTCGGCCGCGAGCTGGAGCGTGCGGCCGTCCTTGAACCCCTCGGCGAACGTGGCGATGCAGCCGGTGTCGGGGAGCCCGGCGAAGTAGCCGACGAGGTCGGCGAACTCCACGTCGGCCTCGTTGCCGAGCGTCGCCCAGCGCTGGATCGCGATGCCGAGCTCCTGCCCCTGCGTGATCGGCCGGCCCTGCATCCCCGACTGGGTGATGACCGCGAGCTTCTTCCCGGCGATGTCGTCGCGCCAGGGTTCGAAGATGTTGAGGTTGGTGTTGGGCCCGATCACGCGCATCGGGCCCGACGCGAGCTCCTCGAGCCGGGCCTCGGCCGCGCGGCCCGCCTCGGTGCCGACCTCGCTGAAGCCGGCCGAGAACACCACCACGAACTTCACGGCGCGTGCGGCGCAGTCCTCGACGACGGGCAGCGGGTCGCGCACGAGCACGATCGCGATGTCGATGGGTGCGGGGACGTCGAGGACGCTCGCGTAGGCGCGGGTACCGAGGACCGTCTCGCGCGTGGGGTGGATCGGGATCACGTCGGCCCCGAGGGCACCGAGCCGCTCGCGGATCTGGGTGAACTGCGCGCGCTGCTGGCTGCCTTCGGTCTCGGACGCGCCGACGACCACCACCGTCGCGGGCTGGAACAGGGCCTGCCAGTCGATCGGCCGGAGCCGGCGGGGGCGGCCGCTCGCGTCGAGCGGCAGGTCGGTGGGGCCGGGGGCGTCGGGGTTGGGCATGCGGGCGGTTCCTCCTCGGCCGCGGCCCCGGGGCGCGTGGGAACGCGGGACGGGGATGCGCGGTGCAGGGGGTTGTATACATCGTCCGGCGGAATTCGGCGGCGGAGCGGATGCGGCGATGGCGGACAGCGGACCGGGCTCGAAGATCTACATCCACGAGCTCATCGACATCATCGGGGCCAACCGGGCGAAGTACTTCCAGCACATGACCGCCAACTGGAGCCCGATCGGCCAGCGCGAGCGGGACCAGCTGTGCTTCGGGGTGTGGGGCACCGTCGGCTCCACCGGCCGGTGGCCCGAGGTGGTCAACATGTGGGAGCTCGACGGCTGGGAGGGGCTCGCGGCCAATTTCGACCTCGAGCTGTCGAGCCCGACGCTCCAGGACCCGGCGCTCGCGGACTGGTGGAAGGAGGCTGCCGCGCTCCGCCGGGGCGGGTTCGACCGCATCCTCGTCCCGGCCGCGTGGAGCCCGACGATCGCCGACCTCACGGGCCGCGGGGTCCGGGGTGCGGTCTACGCCCACGAGCTCGTGACCGTGGCCCCGGGCCGGGCCGACGACGTCCTCCAGCTGCTCGAGGGGATGGGCCGAGCGTTGATCGAGGCCCTGGGCCTGACGCTGGTCGGGGCCTACCGGGTGGCGATGATGAGCGACACCGAGGCCATCGTGATCTGGGCGATCCCGGACTGGGCGACGTGGGTCGCGTTCGAGCGCGCGCACGAGGCCGGCGGCGCGCTCCGCCCGTGGCACGACGCGCTGGTCACCCTCGACGCGCGGGTGCACCGGATCCTGCTCGTCGATGCCCCGCTCGCCCCGATGCGCACGGGGCGCCAACCCGCGGAGAGCGACCGGGTGCCGCTGTCGGAGATCGGCTGAGCGGCCGCCGGCCGGACCGGCCGGCGCGCTACGACCCCGGCAGCACGGCCGAGATCTGACGGCTGATCGCGAGCAGCGTGCCGTCGGGCGCCCAGACCTCGCCGTCCTCCTGGGCGTAGCCCTCGGTCGCGACCGTCGTGTGGAAGCGGCCGGCGAGCTCGACGGGCTCCGCGCCCGGGGTGATCGTGTGCAGCAGGGTGACGGTCAGGGCGATGGTCGGCACCGCGAGGCGCCCCGGCGCGTGGACCCCGACGACCGGGATCCACGCGTCGGCCGCGGCGACGATCGCGGGGGCGTCGAACGGCCCGTCGTCCCGGAAGCGGATGCGGCCCCCGAGCACCGGCCGCCCCGACGCGCGCGGGTCGTCGCGGAGCTGGAACTCGTAGCGGTGCGAGATCGCGGGGGCGCGGTCGGACGCGGGATTGCGGGCCCACGGCGCCGGGGCGTAGGGGCAGGGCGGGTGCTCGTCGAGCTCGACCGAGTCGCGCCGCGAGCCGAGCGCGGCGATCGCGACCACACAGGGATCGCCGCCCTGTGCCATACGCGCGGAGATGGTGCTGACGCGCCCACCCGACCGCTCGACCCGGGTCTCGATGTCGACCGCGCCCCATGCCGGTGGCCGGAGGAAGTGCGCGGTGATCAGCCGGGGGCTCTGGTCGGCGGGCGCCACCGCGGTGATCGCGCGCAGCACCGTCGCGGCGAGGTAGCCCCCGTTGGGCTGCGCGCCGATCGACCAACCCTCGTCGATCGCGGCGGTGAACCGGCCCGGGTCGCCCGCGTCGGGCGCGACGGCGGTGTCGGTCGCGAATCGGGAGGCCACCGCCGGAGCGTACGTGCCCCACTCCACCCCTGGTGCGTTCACCGAGCACACATGTCGGGCTCAGCGAACGCACTACGTGGTGGGCGGGGCGGCGGTCCAGGCCTGGATGTGGTCGACGTCGATGCGGACGACGGGCCCGGGCGGACGGCGCTCGGCATACTGCCGGTAGCGGGTGGCGAGGGCGTCGAGCGCGGTCTCCGCCTCCGTGCCGGTGATCTCGACGGCCCGGCCCGACGCGCGCACCCACCACAGCCGGCTCCAGTCGGCGTCCTCGTAGTGGTCGGTGATGAGGCTGACCGCCGGCTCGCGGGCGATGTTGGCCAGGCGGGCGGGCCGCAGGTCGCGCTTCGGCTTCACCGCGTCGATGGCGAAGTACACGCACGGCGTCGCGGCCACGAAGCAGATCGGGACGAGGTCGGCGCCCCGCGATCCGGCGGTGGCGAGCACCGCGTGCCGCGCCGATCCGAGCAACCGCCACGCGCCCGCGTCGTCCATGCGGGCATGGTTTCAGACTCGCGGCCTTCCGGGCAGACTGGCGCGATGGCCGTCGACCGTCTCGCCCGGGTGCGCGGGATCTGCCTCGGGTACCCCGAGACCACCGAGCGGCCGAGCCACGGCGCCCCGACCTTCTTCGCGGGCACGAAGACCTTCGTGATGTTCTTCGACGACCACCACGGCGACGGCCGGCTCGCGCTGTGGTGCGCGGCACCCCCCGGCGCGCAGCAGGCCTACGTCGCCGACGACCCGCGCGCCTTCTTCGTGCCGCCCTACGTGGGAGCCCGGGGCTGGGTCGGGGTGCGCCTCGACCGCCGGGTCCCGTGGGCCGAGGTGGAGGCCGTCATCGACGACGCCTACCGCCAGGTCGCGCTCCAGCGCATGCTCCGCGAGCTCGACCGCGCCGGCTGACGCCCCGACCGCGCGTCGCATCGCGACCCGCGCCCGCTACTGCGCCCGCATCGCCTGCGCGGCCTCGGCGATCGGGTCGATCACCGGCGGGCCGACGACCTCGACGACGACGCGCTCGAGTCCGCCCGTGAAGCGGAACGGCGACCGGTAGTCGCGGATCACCGGCAGCGACATCGAGTAGCCGCAGGTGAGCCCGTCGCCGGTGATGGCCCACTGGGTGGGCGTGTAGCGCGGGATCTCCACCGAGCCGGCTTCGCGCCCGTCGATGAGGACGGTCGCCCGGCCCCCGGGCCGCTGGTGCTCGTACCGCATCTCGAGCGTGTGCCGCCCGGGCGTGAGCGGCTCGTCGGAGGTGACGCGCGACTCCTCCATCGCCACGAAGTTGTGCACGTAGACGAGGTGGCCGTCGAGGACCAGGAACACGTAGCCGCCGTGACCGGTGCCCTGCGACAGCAGCACGCCCTCGGCACCGCTCGCGGGGATCTCGACCTCGGCGATGATCCGGTGGTCGCGGTTGCGCGTGTTGACCGCGGCGCGCTCCTCCACGGGACCGGTGCCCGGGTAGTACACGTAGCGCTCGCGCGGCGGCGCGGGCCGGGGCCGGTCGATCGCCTCGAAGAACGGCGCGCCGTCGAGCGGGAGCACCTGGTAGCGCTCGGCCTCGAGCCACCACTGCTCGATCATCCGCGCGAGCCGCTCGGGCTCGGCCGCGGCCAGGTCGTGGCACTCCGACGGATCGTCGACGACGTAGTAGAGCTCCCACCGGTCGTCCTCGGTGACGCGGGGCGCCAGCGCGAACTCGGAGTACGTGACGGCCTTCCAGCCCTCCATGTAGAGGGCGCGGGAGCCGAACATCTCGAAGTACTGCTTGGTGCGCGTCTCGGGCGCGTTGGCGTCGCGCAGGTGGCTCAGGAAGCTGGTGCCCTCGATCGGCTGCTGCTCCACGCCGCCGATCGCCGCTGGCGCCTCGATGCCCACGGCCTCGAGGATGGTGGGGAGCATGTCGATCGCGTGGACGTAGTGGTCGCGGGTCTCACCGCGCGCCGCGATCCCGTTGGGCCAGTGCACGACGAACGGATCGCAGACCCCGCCCTCGTGCACCTCGCGCTTCCACCGGCGGAACGGCGTGTTGCCCGCGACGGTCCAGCCCCACGGGTAGTTGTTGTGGATCCAGGGGCCGCCGATGTCGTCGATCTTCGCCAGCGCCTCCTCGAGCGGGCGCTCGGCCATGTTCCACGGGCGCACGTCGTTGATCGATCCGGTGGGCCCGCCCTCGCTGCTCGCGCCGTTGTCGGACATCACGAAGAGCAGCGTGTCGTCGAGCTCGCCGATGTCGTCGAGGTACTGCACGACGCGCCCGATCTGCGCGTCGGTGTGGGTGAGATAGCCCGCGAAGCACTCCATGTAGCGCTCGTAGAGCCGGTGCTCGTCGGCGCTGAGCGAGTCCCAGGCGGGGACCCATTCGGGCCGGGGCGAGAGCTCGACGTAGGGCGGCAGGAGGCCCGACTCGACCTGGCGCGCGCTCGTGCGCTCGCGCCACACGTCCCATCCCTCGGCGAAGTGGCCCTTGTAGCGGTCGATGTACGCCGTCGGCGCCTGGTGCGGCGAGTGGCACGCGCCGGTCGCGAAGTACATGAGGAAGCGCTTCTCGAGGTCGACCTGGCGCAGGTCGCCGATGAACTCGATCGCGTGGTCGGCGAGGTCTTCGGTGAGGTGGTAGCCGTCCTCCCACGGACGCGGCGGCGCGATCCGGTGGTTGTCGTAGACCAGCGCGGGCGAGAACTGGTTGGTCTCGCCGTGCAGGAAGCCGTAGTAGCGCTCGAAGCCGCGGCCGAGGGGCCAGGACGCACGCGGGCCGCCGAGGTGGGCGTCCTCGTCGGCGGTGAGGTGCCACTTGCCCAACGCGTAGGCCGCGTAGCCGTGCGGCACGAGCATCTCGGGCAGGAAGCCGGCGGAGCGCGGGATGTGGGCGTTGTAGCCGGGGAAGCCGGTGGCGAGGTCGGTGATGCGCCCCATGCCCACCGAGTGGTGGTTGCGGCCGGTCATCACGCACGACCGCGTGGGCGAGCAGAGCGAGGTGGTGTGGAAGTTGCGGTACCGGAGCCCGCCGCCGGCCAGGGCGTCGATGTTGGGCGTGTCGATGTCGGAGCCGAAGCAGCCGAGCTGCGCGAAGCCGACGTCGTCGAGGATGAAGATGACGACGTTGGGGGCGCCGTCGGGCGGCTGGGGGTCGGGGGCCCACCACGCCTCGGACCCGGCCCGCCCCCGGGCGATCCTTCCGGGGAACTCGGGCCGACCGGGCGCGGAACCTGACGTCTGAGTCATGTCGGCATTCTGGCCGCGGCCGCGGCGGTGGGGCCAGACGGGCGCGCCGGGTCCGATGGCTATATTCCGCGGCGCATGACCGCGACCGACGACGCCGCGCCGATCCCGGATCCACCGGAGCTCCCGCGGCTCCGCGCCTGGCCCGTCGTCCGCGACGCGATGTCGATCTACCGCCGCGAGTTCGCCACGGTGATCGTGCTCGCGGTGGTCGTGCTCGGCGGCGCGGCCGTGATCGACACGTTCGTCGACCTGCAGGCGGAGCGCACGCAGAAGAACGCGTTGGCGTACGCGGTGATCCTGGCGGCCACCGGCATCAGCACGATCGGCTCGACCTTCTACGCCGGCATGCTCGACAAGCTGGTCGGGAGCGCCGCGCACGGCCATCCCCGCCAACCGGTCCGCGTCGTCCTGCGCCAGGTCCCGTACCTGAGCCTCATCGTCGCCGACGTGCTCCTCACGGCGGCGGAGCTGGTAGGGACGGTCGCGTTCATCGTGCCCGGCCTCATCATCACGACGTTCCTCGGGATCTCGGGCCCGGTGATCACCATCGAAGGGCTCGGGCCGGTGGCCGGGCTCCGCCGCTCGGCCCAGCTCGTGCGCCACCACTTCTGGCTCGTGTTCCTGTTGAGCACGATCCCGGTCGCGATCGAGCACGAGCTCGTGGCGTTGGTGCAGTCGCTCGTGAGCGAGCACTCCTACGTGTTGATCTTCTTCGAGCGCGGCGTGTTCGGTGCGCTCGTGATCTCCGTGGTCGGCATCGTCGAGGTCGAGCTCGCGTACACGCTCATCGCCCGGTACCGCGCCTCGCACCGCGGATCGGCGGCGCTCATCGGGGAGGCGTCAATGCCAGTCGTAGACGACGGCGGTGCGGCAGGCGAGGTCCTGGATGGCGGCGTTCTTCCGGCTCGGGATGATCCACAGGAGGAGCACCGGCCCGACGGTGGCGCAGAGCAACGCCCGCCCGAGGGCGCGTCCGGCGCGTAGCGGGCCCGCGGGATCGGTGACCGTGCGCAGGCCGAGCGCGAGCTGGCCGACGGTGCGACCGGATCCCGTCCAGCAGACGCTGAGGTAGACCACGAGCAGGAGCCAGCTGAGCCCGCCGGTCGTGCCGATCGACGGGCTCGGGAGGTTGAAGCTCTTGCCGGTCCAGAGGGAGGCGATCAGGCCCCACGTGAGCAGGCCACCCACGAAGATCAGCTCCACGATGACCCAGTCGAGGCCGACCGAGATGCCGCGCGACACGATGCCGGCCCGCTGGCCGTGGACCGAGATCCCGAACGTGTGGTCGCCGCGCGCCATCAGCGGGCCGGTCCCGGGTCCGCGGCGGGCCCGGGGGTCGGGGCCGGGCCGCTGCTGACGTCGATCGCGCGTTGCACGGGCGGCTCGAGCGGGGGCGAGACCGCGTCGTAGCCGTCGACGTCGAGCCGGCGGCCGCCCCGGCGGAACAGCACCTTGTCGGTGACCCGCGACACGAGGGTGTCGGCGCGCACCGCGAGGCCGCGCGACGCGTCGACGGCCTCGGTCGTGACGGTGCCGGTGGACCCGAGCACGATCGCCCCGATGTCGACCTTGCGGAGCAGCGCGTCGATGTCGACCCGATTGAGGATGGCCTCCACGTCGATGCGGGCGAGGATCGAGTTGAGGTCGACCTCGTTGAGCATCTCGTCGAGCGGGAGCCGCCGGAGCAGGCCGGGGAGGTCGAGGCCGGCGATCGTCGCGTCGATCATCTCGGGGATCAGCCGGCTGACCGTGGCCGCGGCCGCGGCCTCGTTGTGGGCCTGGTAGCTCGCGCCGATCTCGAACCACGGCTCGAGCCCGCGCACGACGATCGACGGCGGCCGCGAGGCGGTGCGGTCGGCGGGCGGGGCGAGGAACCGGCGCGAGAGCCGGTGGGCCCGGATCTCGACCGCGGCCGACGCGTCGAGGATGCGGGCTTGGGCGACGAAGCCGGCGCCGAGGATCGCGCCCCCGATGAGGCTCACCGGCCCGACCGGCGCGGGCACGGTCACCACGGGCGGGGCGGCCGGGGGCGTGGCCCCGGGGGCCGGGATCCCGGCGTCGAGCGGGATCGGCTCCGCCATCACGGCCGCGCTCGACGCGTGCGGCGCCGCGGCCTGGACCGTGCGCCCGGCCAGGTGGCGGCCGGCCGAGAACGCGAGCCCGGCGACCCCGAACGACAGCTGCGAGAGCCGGCGCGCCGCATCCGTCACCGGGGTCGGGACGGGGTCGGTCCCGTCGGGACCGGTGCTCGGCGTGATGTCCATGGGCTCGGCCGTCCCGGGCTGGGGTGGGTGCGACTGTTAGAGGATCGCGCGCGATGGCGTCGCGTGTGGGCGGGGGTCCCGACCGGGGCTTATTCTCCGCCCGGATCGGCGAGCGGAACCGAGGGGATTCGATGGACATTCACGCACCGGTGGAGGAGCGCATCGCCTGGGGCCGGGCCGCCCGGAAGGTGGCGCCGCGGCGTGGGCAGGGCGAATGGACGCCCCGGCCCGACCGGGCCGATCCGATCTCGATACTCGAGGAGTCGGCCCGTGACCGGGTCGAGGAGCTCCTGCCGATCCGCTACGGCCGCATGGCCAACTCCGCGTTCGGCTTCTACCGGGGTGCGGCGCCGATCATGGCCGCCGACCTCGCGTCGGTGCCCCACGCGGGGCTCCACGTGCAGGCGTGTGGCGACGCGCACCTCGCCAACTTCGGGGTGTTCGCGAGCCCGGAGCGCAACCTCGTCTTCGACCTCAACGACTTCGACGAGACGCACCCCGGACCGTGGGAGTGGGACCTCAAGCGGCTCGTCGCGAGCCTCGAGGTCGCGGCGCGCCACCTCGACGTCCCGCCCGACACCGGTGCCCGCGCCGTGAAGGCCGCGGCCGAGACCTACCGGATGCGCATCGGTCAGCTGGCCGAGCTCGGCATCCTCGACCGCTGGTACGCGCAGGTCGAGCTGAGCCACGTCATCGACTTCGTGGCCACGACCGACGCGAAGAAGGCGAAGGACCTCGAGCACCAGGCGGCCAAGGCCCGGCGCCGCAACAGCCTCAGCGTGTTGCCCAAGCTCACGGCCCTCGTCGACGGCCAGCGCCGCATCGTCGACCAGCCCCCGCTCATCGTGCACGGCACGTGGGACGGCGAAGCGGTGCGGCGGGTGTTCGAGGCGTACCTCGCGACGCTGCCGCCCGAGCGCGCGGTGCTGTTGCAGCGTTACCGCTTCGTCGACGCGGCCCGGAAGGTGGTCGGGGTCGGCAGCGTCGGCACCCGGTGCCACGTCGTGCTGATGATCGGGCGGGACGAGGGCGACCCGCTCTTCCTCCAGATCAAGGAGGCCACCCGGTCGGTGCTCGCGCCCCACGTCGGCCACACCGCGTACGACAACCACGGGCAGCGGGTGGTCCTCGGCCAGCACCTCGTGCAGGCCAACAGCGACATCTTCCTCGGTTGGACCCGCGGTCCCGAAGGTCGCGACTTCTACATCCGCCAGCTGCGGGACATGAAGTTCAGCATCGACGTGGAAGCCATGACCGCGGATCGCCTGGTCGACTACGCCCGGCTCTGCGGCTTCACGCTCGCACGGGCGCACGCCCGCAGTGGCGACCCCGTGGCCATTGGCGCGTACCTGGGCCGGAGCGACACCTTCGACGACGCGATGGTGCGCTTCGCGTCGGCCTACGCGGACCAGAACGCCGAGGACCACGCCGCCCTGCTCGCCGCGATCGAGTCGGGTCGGATCACCGCCTGCTCCGACGACGGCCAGCCCTGGCAGCCGACGCGGATCTCCGGCTCCGTGCTCGACGCGCCGGTCGGCTGACCCGGCGCCCGGCCGGCCTCCGACCGGGGCGGGGGAAAGGCGTTCGCAGGCCGTAATGGTCGCCGCTAGCGTGGCTGTCACATGTCGAGGCCTCGTCGAGTCAAAGGGAGCGTGAGACTCCCTTCCACTCCGCCCCCGCGTGCGCCCGGCGTCCAATGCTCTCCCCGGGCGACGTCACCGCCCCCGTCCCGAGGCTGACCGCGCGGTCAGTGGATTGCGATCCCCCTGCAAGTGCAGACCAGCAAGCTCTGGTCGCCCGATGAGCTTCCCCCGCTCGATCGGTCGAGAGACCGCGTTCCCCCGCAACCCGAAGGAGCAGCCGTGCTCGCCAACGTCGCCCGATCGTGTTACCGGCACCGTCGCCTCGTCCTCGGCGCCTGGGTGCTCGTCTTCATCGTCGCCATCGTGGTGGGCCCGTCGCTCACGGGCGACTACGCCAATTCCGGCCGTCTCTCGGGCACCGACTCGCAGGCGGCGTACGACACGCTCGCCAAGGACTTCCCCGCGCGTCATGGCGACGAGGCCCAGATCGTCTTCGCCGACATCACCCGGAACCGGCCCGCGATCGACGCCTACCTCGAGAAGGTGGCGAAGATCGAGGGCGTCATCTCGGTGGAGCCGACCCGGGTCTCGCCGGGCGGGAAGATCGCGGTCGCGCCGATCACCACGAAGAACGGCAACTCCGACCACCCGCAGACGACCGCCAACCACATCAAGGACCTGGCGAGGTCGACCATCGAGAAGCAGGGCGTCAACGTCCAGTTCGCGGGCAACTGGTTCGGCGACCAGTCGATGCCGGCGAGCGAGATCGTCGGCGTGCTCGCGGCCATCATCGTCCTGCTCCTCGCGTTCGGGTCCGTGATCGCGATGGGCCTGCCGATCTCGACCGCGCTGATCGGCATCGCCATCTCCCTCGCCGGGGTGGGCATCCTCGCCAACGTGTTCACCACCCCGAGCTTCGCCCCGCAGGTGGCGGCGATGATCGGCATCGGGGTCGGCATCGACTACGCGCTGTTCATCGTCACCCGCTACCGGGAGGCGTTGCACCGCACCAACTCGCCGGAGCTGTCGGTGATCGAGGCGATGACCACCTCGGGCCGGGCCGTGATCTTCGCCGGTTTCACCGTGATGGTGTCGGTGCTCGGCATGTTCCTCATGGGCATCAACTTCCTCCACGGCCTCGCGGTCGGCGTCTCCCTCGCGGTCGTCATCGCGATGCTCGCGGCGACCACGCTGCTCCCGGCGCTGCTGGGCTTCGTGGGCTTCACCATCGACCGGCTGCACGTGGGCCGGCGCAGGCCCAAGGGCGGCGAGACGATGTGGCACCGCTGGGCCCGCACGATCCAGCGGCGGCCGTGGCCGATCGCGATCGCGGGCTTCCTCTTCCTCGTGATCGTGGCCCTGCCCTTCTTCAGCCTGCGCCTCGGCAGCGCCGACGCGAGCAACGACCCGAAGGCCAGCACCACGCACAAGGCCTACAACCTCATCGCCTCCGGGTTCGGGCCCGGGGCCAACGGGCCGGTGCTCGTCGTGGCGACGGGTGCCGACGCCGGCACGGGCCTCGACAAGGTCGTCGCGACGCTGCGCTCGACCCCGGGGGTCGCGTCGGTGACCGACCCGGTGCCCAACCAGGCCGGTGACGCCGCGCTGGCCACGCTCTTCGCCACGACCGACCCGCAGGCGAAGGCGACCGACCAGCTGATCCACCATCTGCGCGACGACGTGCTGCCGCAGGCCACGCAGGGCACCGGGGTCGCGGTGCACCTCGGCGGGCAGACGGCGAGTGCCATCGACTTCGCCGACGTCATCGGCTCCCGCATGCCGATCTTCATCATCGCGGTGCTCGCGCTGAGCTTCATCCTGCTGCTGGTGGTGTTCCGGTCGGTGCTGGTGCCGCTCAAGGCCGTGCTGATGAACCTGCTGTCGATCGGCGCCGCCTACGGCGTGATCGTCGCCATCTTCCAGTGGGGTTGGGGCGCCGGCGTTCTCGGCGTGGAGCGCGCGCCGATCGAGGCCTGGGTGCCGATGATGCTGTTCGCCATCGTCTTCGGCCTCTCGATGGACTACGAGGTGTTCCTCCTGAGCGCGATCCGGGAGCAGTACGAGAAGACGGGCGACAACGCGACCGCGGTGGCCGAGGGCCTGGCCACCACGGCCCGGGTCATCACCGCCGCCGCGCTGATCATGGTGTTCGTGTTCGGCAGCTTCGTGCTCTCCGACCTGCGGGCGCTCAAGCTCATCGGGCTCGGGCTCGCGGTCGCGGTGGCGATCGACGCGTCGGTGGTCCGGGTCATCCTCGTGCCGGCGACGATGGAGCTGCTCGGCTCGGCCAACTGGTGGCTGCCGAAGTGGCTCGACAAGATCGTCCCCCACGTGCTCGTCGAGGGCCCGGCGGAGGCGCTGCCCGAGTCGATCGACGAGCCGGTGCTCGAGCCCAGCCGCTGAGCCCCCGACCACCACGCCCGAACGACGCCCCGCCGGCCGAGACGCCGGCGGGGGGTCACCGTTCCCGGAGGCACCGATGATCGACGTGCAGGACGACCCGGACCAGAGCCGCTACGAGATCCGGGTCGACGGCGAGCTCGCCGGCCACGCGCGCTACGTGCGGCGGGCCGGACGCGTGATCCTCGTGCACACCGAGATCGACGGCGCCTTCGAGGGCCGGGGCCTCGGCTCGAAGCTGGCCACGGGGGTCCTCGACGACATCCGGTCGCGTGGGCTGCTGGTCGTCCCCCTGTGCGAGTTCATGGCGACCTACATCGAGCGCCACCCGGCGTACGCCGACCTGGTCGACGAAGCCGCCCTCGCCGCGCTCGACGGCTGACCCGGCGCTCCGCGTTCCTCCCTAGAGGGAGCCGGCGCGCGACCCGTGGTAGTGGACCGCGGCCCACCCTGCACCGACTCGCCGGAAGACGATCGTGGCGCGGCCGTCGACGGAGAACGAGCCGGCGGCGTCGGCCAGGTCGCCCTCGAAGTGGAAGCCGAAGAAGGCGACCGCGGCGTCACCGAGCACCTCGATCGTGAGGTCGTGGAGCTCCATGGCGTCGACCCGGGCGAACCGCGCGACGTAGGCGGCGTAGTACGCGTCGATCGCCGGCTTGCCGTGGAGCGGCTCCGCCCGCTCGATCGGGCAGTGGACCACGTCGAAGCCGGGGTCCCAGATCGACGTCAGCGCCGCGAGGTCGAGCTCGGCGAAGCCCCGTCGGAGCGTCTCCACGAGCGCGGCGACCGCGTCGCGGTCCGGGTCGGCCGGCAGGCCCGGCTCGGAGCCCGACTCCCGGAGCCGTTCGAGCCGGCGTTGCTCGCGGCGGCGTTGCTTCGCGTCCACGGGCGCCTCAGCCGGCGGTGCGGTCCAGGAGGCGTCGGGCGGTGCCGCCGAGGAAGAGCGCCATCGCGTCGTCGTCGAGCGGGACGTTGCGGGCTTCGGTGATCGAGCGCTCCATCGGGAACCACGGGTCGTCGCTGCCCCACAGGACGCGGCCCCGGTACGTCTTGCTGTTCATGAACTTCACCAGCGCCGGGTCGAAGTAGTTGGGCGCGTAGGCGGTGCATGACAGGTACAGGTTGTCCCACTTGCGCATGTAGTTCATGAGGAGCTCTTCGTAGGGGTGGCCCATGTGCGCCCCGATGATCACGAGGTCGGGGAACGCGATCATCACGTCTTCCAGCAGCTCGGGGTGCTGCACGCGCGAGCGCACCCGCGGTCCGGGGATGCCGACGTTGATGGCGACGGGCAGCCCCAGCTCCTCGCACGCGGCGTAGACCGGGAAGTGAAGGGGGTCGTTGGTGGGGATCTGGGTGAAAAGCGGCATGACCCGGACCATCGCGAGGCGCGGGTGCCGGGCGAGCTCGCGTAGGTGCTGCACGTTGCGGGTCGGCTTGCCGGGCTCGGTGATGCCGGCGGCCACGAGCAGCCGGCCGGGGTGCGCGTCGGCGAGCTCGAGCGCCTGCTCCACCCCGTCGCCCTGCATGCCCGGGCAGGTGATGCCGGTGGCCACACCGAGCTCGTCCATCCGGCCGAGCAGCGCGTCGATCGGGTTGCCGGTGGGGGAGGTGGCGCCGAGGTAGCTGGGGATGTGCTCGTACCCCTCCTGCGAGACGAAGTCGGAGGCCGATCGGGGCGTCACCACGTTGACCCAGATGTCGAGAACGTCCGCCGCTGCCATCGAAGGGACCGCCGTTTCTGTCGGGAAGGAAGCTGACGCTAACGTCAGGAATCGGGCGGCCGCAAGGACAGCGGGCTCGGCCCGCGGCCCATCCCGGAGGGGCCGCGAGCCCGCGTGCTCCGGTCGATCGGCGGGAACCTCCGCCGTCTGATCGGCGTTCTGCAGTCGGAGCGGGTAATGTGGCGCCCCTCGGAGGGGCTCCCCCACGTGGTCGTGGGTCGTGACTCGCCCCCACCGGATGCCGAAGTTGGCGGCGTCCGACCCTGAGACTGTCACCTGCATTCGCGTCCTCGCCCCCGGTCGAGCGGCGCCCGGTACTGGGAGGTACTGCCATGGGTACGCAGCGAACTTCGTTCGAGAAGCTCCAGCGTGA
>JADGOM010000288.1 GCA_017882925.1 Acidimicrobiia bacterium
CCCGACAAGGCGATCGACCTCATCGACGAAGCGGGCTCGCGCCTGCGCATCCGTCGCATGCAGGCCCCGCCCGACTACCGCGAGCTCGAGGACGAGATCGCGGTCGTCCGCACCGACAAGGAAGCCGCGATCGAGGGGCAGCAGTTCGAGCGGGCGGCCAAGCTCCGCGACCGCGAGAAGGAGCTGCTCGACCAGCGCACGTCCAAGGAGTCCGAGTGGCGGGCCGAGGGCGTCGACCTCTTCAACGAGGTCAACGAGGAGTCGATCGCCGAGGTCCTCGCGCTGTGGACCGGCATCCCCGTCTACAAGCTCACCGAGGAGGAGACCGCCAAGCTCCTGCGTATGGAGGACGAGCTCCACAAGCGCATCATCGGTCAGCACGACGCGGTGAAGGTGCTCTCGCAGGCCATCCGCCGGACCCGGTCCGGCCTCAAGGACCCCAAGCGGCCTTCGGGCTCGTTCATCTTCCTCGGCCCCTCGGGTGTCGGGAAGACCGAGCTCGCGAAGACGCTCGCCGAGTTCCTCTTCGGTGACGAGAGCGCCATGATCCAGCTCGACATGAGCGAGTACATGGACTCGCACACCGTGTCGCGGCTGTTCGGTTCGCCTCCCGGCTTCGTCGGGTACGACGAGGGTGGGCAGCTCACCGAGGCCGTGCGGCGCAAGCCGTTCTCGGTGGTCCTCCTCGACGAGATCGAGAAGGCGCACCCGCTCGTGTTCAACAGCTTCCTGCAGGTGCTGGAAGACGGTCACCTCACCGACGCCCAGGGTCGGACGATCGACTTCAAGAACACCGTGATCATCATGACGAGCAACCTCGGCACCGCCGACCTCCGCAAGACGGTCATCGGCTTCGGCAACGCCGACTCCGCGGTGAACTACGAGAAGATGAAGGACAAGGCCATGGAGGCGCTGAAGAAGCACTTCCGGCCCGAGTTCCTGAACCGGATCGACGAGACCATCGTCTTCGGTGAGCTCACGCAGGACCAGGTCGTCGAGATCGTCGACCTGCTGCTGAAGCGGGTGCGGACCCAGCTCGAGAGCCAGGGTCTCAGGCTCGATCTCACCCCCGAGGCCAAGGCGTTCCTCGCCAAGGAGGGCTACGACGCCCAGTTGGGAGCGCGGCCGTTGCGCCGGGCGATCCAGCGGCTGATCGAGAACCCCCTGTCGGAGCGGATCCTCTGGAAGGAGTTCCACGCCGGCGAGACCATCGTCGCCGACGTGGTCGGAGGCGAGATCGCGTTCCGAGTGGAGGCCGGCCTGCAGCCGCCCCCGCCGGTGGAGCTCGCGGGAACCGGCACCGACTGAGGTCCCGCCCCGCGTCCACGAACGCGGATCACATCGTGCGCACGGGCCGCTCCTCCGGGGGCGGCCCGCTCGCGTGTGGCGCGGCGAGCGGCGCCGGGTGACGCGCGGCGCCGCGTGCGAGAATCCCGGGCCCATGCGTCGACTCCTGTTCGTGCTGCTCGCGGTGCTCGCGCTCGCGGGTTGTCAGATCGACGCGACCGTCGCGGTCCGGATGCGATCGGACGGCAGCGGCGCGGTGATCGCGACGGTGCGACTCGACGCCGACGCCGTGACGCGGGCCGAGGCCGGCGGCGGCAAGCTCGAGGACCGGATCCGGCTCACCGACCTCGCGGACTCCGGGTGGAAGATCGGGCCGTGGGCGCGGGCGGCCGACGGTGCATCGATCCGCCTGGAGAAGGCGTTCGCGCGGCCGGAGGCCGTCGGCCCCATCGTCGCCGAGCTCAGCGGCGCGCAGGGCCCGCTCCGTGGGTTCCGCGCCACCCGCGACGCGTCGGCGCTCCACGTGAGCTGGCGCGTGCAGGGCACGGTGGACCTGCGGGCCATCGGCACGCACCTCTCCGAGGACGCCGAGCTGGTGCAGCGGCTCCAGGCCCAGCAGGTCGACCCGAAGGTGATCCAGGACGCGCTCGATGCCGACCTGCGCGCCGCGCTGCACGTGGGTGCGGGCGCGTCCGTGCCCGGCTCCCACGGCGCGGTGGTCGCCGAAGCCGGGCAGGTCCGGGTCCTGCACGTGAGTGCCCGGCACGCCGACGTGGCGCGCGTGGCGCTGCTGGTCGTCGCGGTCGTGCTCGCGGGGTTCGCGGTGCTGCTGCTCCTGCTCGGCGAGCTGCGCGTGCTGCGCCGCCGGTCACGCGGGCGCGGTGGTGCCGCGGGCACGCCGTAGCTGTCGCACCGCGTCGGTAGGGTGACGTCCGTGGCCAAGGTCCGCACGATCCATCGATGTCGGGAGTGCGGGGCGATCTCGCCGCGCTGGCTGGGGCGCTGCCCCGAGTGCGAGGAGTGGGGCTCGCTCGTCGAGGAGTCGGACGCGACCGCGGCCTCCGGCGCCGGGGTGCGCACGGTCGCGGTGCTGCCCGCGGGTGCCGAGCGGCCGGTCGCCATCACGGCCGTCGATCCGGTCGGGGCCACGGTCCGCTCGACCGGCATCGGCGAGCTCGACCGCGTCCTCGGGGGCGGTCTCGTGCCGGGTTCCGTCACCCTCATCGGCGGCGAGCCGGGGATGGGCAAGAGCACGCTGCTGCTGCAGGCGCTCGGCGATCTCTCCCGGCGCGGGTCCCGTTGCCTCCTCGTGTGCGCCGAGGAGTCGTGCGAGCAGGTGCGGCTCCGGGCCCAGCGGTTGGGTGCGCTGTCGGAAGGTCTGCTCGTCGTCGCCGACACGATGCTGCCCAACGTGATCGCCCACGTCGCCGAGACCGGGCCCCACGTCCTCGCGGTCGATTCCATCCAGACGGTGTTCGATCCCGAGTCGCCGGGCACCCCCGGCTCCCCGAGCCAGGTGCGCGCGTGCGCGCAACAGCTCGTCCGCCTCGCAAAGGATCGCAGTATCACCACGCTGCTCGTCGGCCACGTCACCAAGGACGGCAACCTCGCGGGCCCGCGGCTCCTCGAGCACATCGTCGACACCGTGCTGCAGTTCGAGGGCGACCGGCACCACGCGTTGCGCATGCTGCACGCGCTGAAGCACCGGTTCGGGTCGACGCAGGAGCTCGGGCTCTTCGAGATGCGCGAGGCCGGCCTGTTCGACGTCGCGGATCCGTCCGAGCTCTTCCTCGCCGACCGGCGGCTCGAGGCCACCGGATCGGTCGTCACCGCGGTGCTCGAGGGTGCGCGGCCGCTGCTGGTCGAGGTGCAGGCCCTGGTGGCCCCCACCCCCGCGCCGATGCCGCGCCGCTCGGCCCAGGGGCTCGACTCGGGCCGGTTGTCGCTGCTGCTCGCGGTGCTCGAGCAGCGAGCCGGGCTCAGCGTGGTCGGCGCCGACGTCTACGCGAGCGTCGCCGGTGGGGTGCGGGTGACCGAAGCCGGCGCCGACCTCGCCACCGCGCTCGCGATCGCATCCGCGCACGTCGACCGGCCGGTGGCCTCCGACACGGTGGTCGTGGGGGAGATCGGGCTCGGCGGCGAGCTGCGCCAGGTCCAGCAGACGGGGCGGCGGCTCTCGGAGGCGGCGCGGCTCGGATTTCGGCGGGCGATCGGGCCACCGTCCACGCCCGACGTCGAATCGATGGTGATCGTGCGCTGTGCGACGCTCGCGGAGGCCCTGGCCGCCGCCGGCCTCGTCCCCTAGGGCCGGCTCCGGGCGCGACCGGCCCGCGGGCGGGAGCCGTGACCCGGGGGCCACGCGCGGCCCCCGAGTACTCTGGCGGGACTCTCCGCGGTCCCGTATGCAGGCCGGGACTCGGGCCTCCCCTCCCACGATCGGAGCGCGCGGTGCAGATGCCGCCCCGGAACGAAGCGATGCTGGCCGCGTTGCGGCTCGTCGCGCCGGGCACCGCGCTGCGCGAGGGCATCGACCGCATCCTCCACGCGCGGATGGGCGCGCTCATCGTCGTGGGCGACACGCCCGAGGTCCTCAACGTCTGCTCGGGTGGGTTCCTGCTCGACGCCGAGTTCTCGCCCCAGCGACTGTCGGAGCTGGCGAAGATGGACGGCGCGATCATCCTCGCCAGCGACGGCTCGCGGATCGCGCGGGCCAACGTCCACCTCGTGCCCGATCCCGACATCGTCACCACCGAGACCGGCACCCGCCACCGCACCGCCGAGCGCGTGGCCCGCC
>JADGOM010000074.1 GCA_017882925.1 Acidimicrobiia bacterium
GGCCGGTGATGTAGGACGTCGACGCGGCCGCGGGCACGCCGTGAGCGGCGAGCGGCAGCATCTGCACCAGGTGCGCCGCCCCGTCCCAGTCGCGCACGACCTTCTCGATCCCCATCACCGCGATGTGTACCCGGGGGAGCGCGGTCGAGAGGCGGATGTTGCCCTCGGACTCGACCAACACCAGCGTTCCCGTCTCCGCCACGGCGAGGTTGGCCCCGGTGATCCCGACGTCGGCGGCGAGGAAGCGCGGCCGCAGGACGTCGCGCGCATGGTCGACGAGGCTGCGCGTGTCGTCGGGGTCGAGCGTGTGCCCGGACTCCCGGGAGAAGAGCTCCGCCACCTGGGCGGCGCTCAGATGGACGGCCGGGGCCAGCAGATGTGACGGACGGTCGCCCATGGCCTGCACGATGTACTCGCCGAGGTCGGTCTCAACGGCGTCGATCCCGGCCGCGGCGAGGGCGTCGCCCAGCCCGATCTCCTCGCTGGTCATCGATTTCGCCTTGACGGCGCTCCGCGCGCCCACCTCGCGGCAGATGCGGATCACGTGCTCGCGCGCGTCCGCCGCCGTGCGCGCGCGATGGACGTGGCCGCCGGCCGCGCTCACGCGCCGGCTCAGGAGGTCGATCAGCTCGTCCATGTGGCCGACCGCGTCAGCCCGCACCGCGCGGGCCTGCTCGCGCCACTGCTCCCAGTCAACGCGCGCCCGCGCCACGCCGCGCTGCCGGGCCCAATTCCCGGCGGCGCGATGGAGGTTGAGCGAGACGCCGGCATCGGGCTCGGCCTGCGGATGCTCGTGCATGTGCGGGCTCACAGCCGACCGTCGGGCTCGAGCAGGTCGACGAGATGGTGCACGGCCAACGGAAGCCGGCGGCGCCGGGCGCGACCCTCGAGGTGCATCAGGCAGCCGACGTCGGTGGAGACGATCGCCCGGGCGCCCGCCGCGAGCGCCCGGTCGAGCTTCTCGTCGGCCATCGCCACCGAGACGTTGCTCATCTTGAGCGAGAAGGTGCCGCCGAACCCGCAGCAGAGGTCGCCGCGCTCGGTCTCCACCACCGTGCAGCCGGCGACGCCGCGCAGCAGCGCGAGCGGGGCGTCGGCCACGCCGAGGCCGCGCAGGAGGTGACACTCGTGGTGGTAGGCCACCGGGACCGGGGCGTCGTCACGGGAGCCGGGGTAGCGGCCGCCGACGTCGGATCGGCCGAGCACGTCCACGACGAAGCTGGCCAGGTCGGTGGTCCTCGCACCGAGCGTCCGGGCCAGATCCCGCTGCCGGGGCGCGGCGTCGGCGAACAGCCTCGGGTAGTGGTGGCGGACCATGTGAACGCAGGAGCCGAACGGCGCCACGATCGGGCCGTCGGTCTCGGCGAACGCGTCGAGGAAGTGGCCGGCGACGGTGCGCGCCGCGACGGGATGGCCCGAGTTGAGCGCGGGCTGCCCGCAGCACGTCTGCTCGCGGGTGAACGCGACCTCGCATCCGAGTCGCTCGAGCAGGGCGACCGTGCGCTCGCCGACCTCCGGGTAGAGCAGGTCGACGAGGCAGGTCACGAACAGCTGGACGCGCACTCCGGAGCTGGGCTCGATGACCACCGGTTGAAACCTACGGAAAATGCGGGCGGTTCCCGTGTCGGCTGACAAAAGTCCCGCTCTTTGGTGGTTTCCGAGTTCGGCGGAAGTTCCTGCGTTTTCCGAGATTCACCATTGCGCGAGGGGGGCGAGTTCCGCTTTGATGGCTGCAGTCGTAGGTCGAAACGCAACCAGGGAACAGAGGTCGAGCACAAGCATGGTAACCGAGCGCACCGCTGCAGCGAAGGCGAGCTGCGAGAACTGCTTCTTTCACCAGAACCTCCTCTGCGCGCTCTCGGAAACCGGCCCGTGTCCCACCTTTCGCCCGGCCCATCCCGACGGCCTGCGGCCGCCGAGCCAGATGCGGTTCGTGTTCCGCCAGGAACGCCGGCTGCAGGTGGCGTGGGCGTTCCCCTCGCCTCAGGAGCAGGTTGCGCTGCACGCGTAGGTGGACTGCGGGGATCGCTCCCGCCGGATGCGCCCCGCCCGGGCCCGGCGGGCGCGGGCGCATCCGGCCCGCCCGACCGATATGTTTCGCGCCATGTACTGGCCGCTGATCGGCGCCTTCATCGCCTTCGTCCTCCTGGCCGTGTTCATGGGCTGGGTCTTGGACCCGAAGCGCCGCGGCGGGGAGCAGGGCAACGACCACCACTAGTTGGACTCGGCCTCCGCGGGTGCGGCGGCCCGCTCCTGCGCCGCGGCGACCCGGACGGCGGCCGCGATGACCACGTCGTACTCGCGCTTGACGTCGTCGCGGTCGGCGGCCTCCGGGATCGACTCCTCGCTCGAGCGCAGGAGCATCGCGGCCTGATCGAGCAACAGCTCGCGTCGCTCCACGGTGGTCGCGTGCTCCATGATCTTGCTCAGCGCCTCGAGCTGGCGGATCATCACCGCGGGCATGCCGCGACCGGCCTGCCGGATCTTCTCGAACGCACGCTCGACCAGTCGCGCGTAGGACACGTGTGAGGTGATGACGCGGACGTAACCGTGGCTGTCGCGATGAACCCGCGTCGGGTGCCAGCCGCTCGCGACCTTGAACAGGCTGTCGCCGAGCCAGTCGATACAGGTCAGCGCGGTGAACGTGTCGTTGA
>JADGOM010000075.1 GCA_017882925.1 Acidimicrobiia bacterium
CGGTTTAGGAAACCGATGCTCTATCCCCTGAGCTACGAGGGCCGACGGAGCATTATGTCGCTCGCGCGTGGCCGCGCCGGCCACGCGCGGTCCGGTCTCCCGAGGTGACATCCGACCTGGACCGGTAGCGTGGCCGTTCGACGGATGATCCATTGGCGAGAGAGGTGCGATGTTCCGCCAGGTCGTGGTGTCGCAATGGGCCGAGGGAACGTCACCCGAGGCGAAGCAGGCATTTCGTGACGCGGTCGAGGCGTTGCGAGCGATTCCGGAGCTGCTGGCCATGACCTGCGGCGACGACGCCGGCCACTTCGACGACAACTTCGACTTCGTCGTGGTGTCCGACTTCGCCGACTTCGATTCCGCTCGGCGCTACGTCGCTCATCCACTGCATCAGTCGTACGTCAGTGATCACGCGAGCAAGGTCATCGGACAGCGCATCATCGTGCAGCACGATTGGGTTGCTCCGGACCCGTCCTAGCGGGAGCCCTCCCACACTCACGAGGTGCGCCCGGAACCGAGCCGGAACAGCTCCCTCAGCACCGATCTCGACCGGCCGAAGGCTACGACGGCTCGATCACGACCCGGAGCGCGCCGGTCGACTTGTCGGACGCGACGCGGAACGCCTCCTCCGCATCCTCGATCGGGAAGCGGTGCGTGATCAGCGCGTCGACGAAGTCGGGATCCGCCGCGAGCATCGCCGCGGCCTCGTCGAAGTCGGTCGTGTGCCCGTGGCGGCAGTAGCCGAGGGACGGGACCG
This sequence comes from Acidimicrobiia bacterium, assembly GCA_017882925.1. Classification (GTDB taxonomy): domain Bacteria; phylum Actinomycetota; class Acidimicrobiia; order IMCC26256; family Chersky-534; genus Chersky-534. The sequence continues at coordinate 758 of JADGOM010000075.1, forward strand.
TGCGCACCTCCTTGGTGAAGAGCTGCTGCTGCGGCCACGCCACCCCGGGCCCGAACACTCCGAGCACGCCCATCGTCCCGCCAGGCCGCGCGAGCTCCACGCAGCGATGGAGCGCGCTCTCGGACCCCGCCGCTTCGATCACCACGTCGTACTCGCCCGATGGCGCGGTGGCACCGAGGTGCTCACCGAGCTCGAGCTGGTGGGGATACCGGGCGTCGAGCGAGACCTCGCCCACACCCATCGCCCGAGCCGCGGCGACCGCGAGGAGCCCGATCGCTCCCCCACCCACGACCGCGACCCGCAGGTCGGGACCGGCGCCGGCGAGCCGGCACGCGTGCCCCGCCACCGCGGCAGGCTCGACGAGACACGCACTGCCCGGGTCGAGTCCGGCCGGAAGCTGCTTCAACGACCGGCCGGGGGCGCGGAACCATTCGCTCATCCCGCCGTCGGCGGTGATCCCGAGCGCGGTGGTTCCCACGGTCGCGCAGTGGTTGTAGTCGCCGGCGACGCAGTGCTCGCATTCACCGCAACCGAAGATCGCCTCGATCGCGACGGCGGTGCCGTTCTCGGTCACCCCGGCCAGCTCGTGGCCGAGCAGGAATCGGCTGCCGTACCCGATGTAGAGGAAGTCCGACGCGCAGATGCCGGCCGACCGGATCGCGATCAGCTCGCCGGGCCCGTCGGGCTCGTCGACGTCGACCACCGTGACTCCGGGCGGAGCGGAACGAACTGCTCGCATGGTCACTCCTCGGTCCGGTCGCATGTCGTGGCGATCCGGCGTGATGGTAATCCCGGTCGGCCAGGTGGGTCGGCGGCCGAAGGGCGTAGCGTTTCCGGCGTGACGAGCACCGAGTTGGGCGACGGGGACCCGGGGCAGCTGGCCTTCGTCGACCTCGACGACGCCACGATCGACGAGCTGCTGCCGTTCGGCGCGGTCCGCCCGATGGAAGGCGGCGACCAGCTGTACCAGGCCGGCGAATCGACCCCCGACTTCTTCGTGATCCTCGAGGGCGCGGTGCAGATGGTCCGCGCCGACAGCGGCGCGGTCATCGTCACCCACGGGGCGCGCCGGTTCATCGGCGAGCTGAGCCTGCTCACCGGTCAGCGCGCGTTCCTCACCGCCCGGGTCTCGAAGCCCGGGCGGGTGCTCGTGATCGAGCTGCCCCGGTTCCGTGAGCTCATGAGCACCAAGCCCGACTTCTCCGACACGGTGTTCCAGAGCCTGCTCGCCCGGCGTGAGCTGCTCCAGACGGGCGACGGCGCCGGCGCCATCCGCATCGTCGGGTCGCGCTACTCCCCCGAGGCCATGGCCCTGCGCTCGTACGCGACCCGGTCCCGTCTGCCGCACACCTGGATCGACCTCGAGGACATCGACGACGTCCCCGTCTACCTCGCCAGCATCGGGGTCCGCGCGAACGACGTGCCGGTGGTCATCACGCCCACCGCGCGGCTGCGCCACGCCACGCCGGGCGAGCTCGCGACGCACCTCGGGCTCACGTATCAGAGCGAGCCCGGGTACCTCTGCGACCTCGTCGTCGTCGGCACCGGGCCCGCCGGCCTCGCCGCCGCCGTCTACGGCGCGTCGGAGGGGCTCGCGACGCTCGCGCTCGACTCGGTGGGTGTTGGCGGCCAGGCCGGCGCGAGCTCGCGCATCGAGAACTACGTCGGCTTCCCCAACGGCGTGTCGGGCGAGGATCTCGTCGGACGCGCCGCGATCCAGGCGCTGCGCCTCGGCGCGCGGCTCAACGCGCCGTGCGCGGTCGCCGGGCTGCGCACCGACCGCGGCTTCCAGGTCGTCGTCCTCGCCGACGGCAGCGAGATCTCGACCAAGGCCGTCATCGTCGCGTCGGGCGCCCGCTACCGTCGGCTGGAGGTCGACGACCTCGAGCGCTTCGAGGGCGCCGGCCTCTACTACGCGGCCACCGAGCTCGAGGCCCGCGTCTGCCGCGAGCACGAGGTGATCGTGGTGGGTGGGGGCAACTCCGCCGGCCAGGCCGCGATCTACATGGCGCAGCAGGGCAGCCCGGTGTCGCTGGTCGTGCGGCGGCGCGAGCTCGTGGAGACGATGTCGCAGTACCTGATCGCGCGCATCGAGGCGGATCCGCGCATCGAGGTCCTGCACCACACCGAGGTCCGCGGCCTCGAGGGCGAGACGCACCTCGAGCGGGTGACGCTCGAGGACAACCAGACCGGCCGCCGCTGGACCGCGCCGTGCCAGGGGCTGTTCTGCTTCATCGGCGCCATCCCCGCGACCGGGTGGCTCAACGGTTGCGTCGCCCTCGACCGGTCGGGCTTCGTGCTCACCGATCGCTCGCTCCCCGACGACGTCGTCGCCGGCTCCACGTTCGGCGCGCGCGACCCGCTACCGCTCGAGACGTCGCTCCCCGGGGTGTTCGCGGTCGGCGACGTGCGGAGCGGCTCGCTCAAGCGGGTCGCGGCCGCGGTCGGCGAAGGCTCGAGCGCGGTGCGCTCCGTGCACGACTACCTCGCCACCCGTTCCTGACCGGGTCAGTGGGCGGCGAGGGCGCTCTTCACCAGGGCGACGATGATGCCGAGCGCGAGCGCGGTGACGCCGTAGAAGACGGCCGGGAGGCGGCCCTTCCCGGTGGCCCGGGCCACGAGGTAGCCGATCACACCGATGATCAGAGCCGGGACGTCGCCAATCGTCTCCTGGGCCCGGACGTCGGAGAACACCAACACCGGGACGCTCGAGATCACTGCGACCATGACCGCGCCCGCGAGCTGTGCGAGCCCGATCCGCGTGTCGAGGCTCGTCGGCCGATCGCCCCGGAAACCGGGCGCGGCGACGCGGAACGCGAACCAGTGCGCGATCGCGAGCCCGACCGCGGTGCCCCAGACGATGGCGAGCAGCTGCGCACCCACCGGCCCGGTGACCCGACCGTGCCCGAAGTGGCCCTCGGGGAGGGTCGCGAGCTCGGCGATCTCGACCACCGAGACGTAGAGCACCATCGTCGCGGCCTCGCGCAGGATCTCGGCCCGCTCCTCGTGGGTGTGCCGGCGTTTGGCCGCGGTCGTCGTCATCGGCACATCTTGGCTGGCCGACGGAACCGGTGCAGGCGTTGGGCTGCAGCCGTCGGGGCCGCCCGATTCGAGCCCGCCGCGGGAGAAGTCGGACCGGAGTGGGGTACGGTCGCGTCCCACACGATCACTTAGCGGGGACACCCTGTGACATCCGGCGCAACCGGCCGGAACCTCGTCGCCTCCTCTGAGTTCACCTCGAGGAGCGTCATGTCCCCAGCTTCCGTCCGCCGTCCGACCGCGGTCGTCTACTGCGAAGGCAACTTCGCCGCTCCCGACGGCAAGACGGCCAACGGCCTGGTGCGGCACTCGGAGACGTACGAGATCGTCGCGGTGATCGACAGCACGCAGTCGGGGCTCGACGCCGGCGCGGTGCTCGGCGACAAGCCCAACTCGATCCCGATCTGCGTCGACCTCGACGACGCGATCGCGGCCGCCGGGCGCACCCCCGACTACTTCATCTTCGGCGTCGCGCCCTCGAGCGGGATGCTCTCGCCGCCGGAGCGGACGATCATGCTCGAGGCGATGGCGCGTGGGATGAACCTCGTCAACGGCCTGCACGAGTTCCTCAACGAGGACGCCGAGTTCGCCGCCGCCGCGATGGCGCACGACGTCACGATCCTCGACGTGCGCCGGCCGCGCGACAAGAAGGACCTCCGCATGTTCTCCGGCCGCATCGACCAGGTGACGTGTCCGCGCATCGCGGTGCTCGGCACCGACGGCGCGATCGGCAAGCGCACCACGGCCACGATCCTCACCCGGGCCCTCAACGACCGCGGCATCCACGCCGTGCTCGTGGGCACCGGGCAGACCGGTCTCATCCAGGGCGCGCGCTACGGCGTGGCCCTCGACGCGATCCCGTCCCAGTTCTGCTCGGGCGAGATGGAGTCGGCGGTCGTCGACGCGTTCGAGGGCGAGCACCCCGACGTGATCATCGTCGAGGGGCAGGGCGCGCTGAGCCACCCCGCCTACCTCACGTCGAGCTTCATCCTCCGGGGGAGCCGGCCGCAGGGCGTGATCCTCCAGCACGCACCCGCGCGCGAGTGGCTGGGCGACTTCCCGAGCATCGCGATGCCCACCGCCGCGTCCGAGATCAACCTGATCCAGACCTTCGCCGACACCACGGTCATCGGGCTCACGATCAATCACGAGAACATGACCGACGCCGAGGTCACCGCCGCGATCACGCTCGCCGAGTACGAGCTCGGCATCCCGGCCACCGATGCCCTCACGCGCGACCCCGAGCGACTCGTCGAGATGGTGCTGCGGGCGTTCCCCGAGCTCGAGCCGGAGCACGCGTCCGCCCGATCATGAGCGCGCCGAGGCTCGAGATACGCCTCGACCGCATCCATCACAACGCCGCGACGCTCGTCACGCGCCTCGCGCGCCGCGGCGTCTCGGTCACCGGCGTCACCAAGGCGACCCTCGGCTCCCCCGAGGTGGCCCGCGAGATGGTCGCGGCAGGGGTCGCGGCGCTCGGCGACTCCCGCATCGAGAACATCGAGGCCATGCGCCGCGCCGGCGTCCCGGGCCCGATGACGCTGCTCCGCTCGCCGATGCTCAGCCAGGTCGACCGCGTGGTCGCCGCGGCCGATGTGAGCTGCAACTCCGAGTTCGACGTGCTCTCCCGCCTCTCCGCCGCCGCCTCCGAGCAGCGGCGCCCGCACGGCGTGGTGCTCATGGTCGAGCTCGGTGACCTCCGTGAAGGCCTGCTTCCGGAGGACCTGGAAGCCGCCGCCCGCTACGTCCTCGCACTCCCCGGCATCGGGCTCCACGGGATCGGCACCAACCTCGCCTGCCAGAGCGGGGTCGTGCCCGACGCCCGCAACATGGCCGAGCTGTCGGCGCTCGCGTCGTCGCTCGAGTCGGCGCTCGGCACGAAGCTCGCGGTGGTGTCGGGCGGCAACTCCGCGAACCTCGACTGGGTCTTCGGCTCCGAGGACCTCGGCCGGATCGACGACCTGCGCCTCGGCGAGTCGATCCTCCTCGGCTGCGAGCCGTTGCGCCGCCGCCCGATCGACGGCCTCCACACCGACGCGTTCACCCTCGTCGCCGAGGTCATCGAGTCGAAGCCCAAGCCCTCGAAGGCCCGGGGCTCGATCGAGCAGACCGCGTTCGGCCGGCAGGTGGCAACGGTGGACCGCGGCGAGATGCACCGCGTGATCGTCGCCATCGGTCGCGCCGACGTCGACCCCGACGGGATCGTCGCGCCGGCCGGCACCACGATCCTGGGTGGGAGCAGCGACCACCTCGTGCTCGACGCCGGGCCCCGGCCGCCCGGGGTCGGCGCCGAGCTCTCGTTCCAGCTCGACTACCGCGCGCTGCTCCGGGCGATGACGTCGCCGTACGTGACGCGCGAGTTCAGCGGCGCCACGGCTCCCGCGACGCGCTGAACCGCACGAGCTGCTTCAGCCGACCCGCCGGAGCGTGTTGTGGTCGGTGTGCGCGAACGGCTCCGCGAACTCCTTCATCTGGAGCATCGTGGTCTCTGCGTACGACCAGGTGTCGCCGGTGATCGTGATCGTGACCTCGTAGCTCAACGTGCTCGCGTTCTTCGCGAGGTACTGGTTCTCGCCGATCGTGTAGAGGTCGCCACCCTTCTTTGCGTGCAGCGTGAAGCTGGTGGCGTCGGCCGCGGCGGTGCCGCCCGCGAGCACAGTGATGCCGCGGGGCACGACGAAGCCGCGGAGGATCTCATCCGTGGCGCCGTCCCACAGCCAGTAGCCGACCTCCGTGTGGAAGGGGTTGTCCTCGTCGCCGCGCCACATGGCGGTCTTGTAGTCGAGGCCGTAGAGGTGCTGGTCGCCGTTGTCGACCGGGCCGAACGGCTTGAACGTCACCTTCTCCAGATAGGGGGTCTGCAGGACCTCGCCCTTGGAGTGCGAGAACGCGGCGTCGAGCCCGCCAGCTGCTTCCCAGTCACCGACGAGCGGCCCGAGAGGACCCCATTCATCCGTCATGTTCGATGCTCCTTCGAATGCCGTCGTTGGATGGAGCGTACGGCCTCCACGACCGGCCCGCGGCCTCGAACGCGGAACGGGCAGGCTCAGGCGCGTTCCCGCGGGGACGAGGCGCACAGGCGCATCACACACCGGTCGTCGGCTTCGACGACCACCTCCAGGCCCAGCGGGGCGACGCACCCGCCCAACCACCGGAGCCGGGCGTGCATCCGGTCGAAGTCGCAGAAGCACAGACGCGCGAGCTCGACGAAGTCCATCGGGTGCCCGAAGTGGGTGAGCAGGCCGTGCGCGACACCGCGGATCATCGCGGGGAGCTCGACCCGGCACTCCCCGAGGTGGAGCCACCCGTCGCAGTCGAGCGTCGGGCGTCCGGAGGTCGCGCGACGTCTCGCGGACTGCTCGGCCAGCGCCACGAGACGTGGGTAGACGTCGCCGAGCCCGGCCGTGTTCGGGATCCAGTCCTGGAGCATCCCGACCTCCGGCCGGCGCCGGGCCGGGTCGAGCACGAACAGCCGCGGGATCCCGAGCTGCGCGAGGTTCCGGCCCTCCACCGCGTCGCGCGGCCAACACAGGACGGCAACCCCGTTGTGGCTGCCCAGGAATCGCCGGACGTGACGCGTCTCGGAGGGGCCGACCGACGGTCCGAACCAGACGCACACCGGGGCCACGCCTTCCGCGCGTTCCTCCCGGTCGGGCGTCCGCTCGATGATCTTCGTTGGAGCCGCCATGGCTCGCTCCTCCCCGCTGCCTTGAACGCTCCCGATCGCGACGGTGGTTTCGGGCTCCGCACCGAACGCTCGGGCACTCATGCCATCAAACGCCCCTCCGGACGATCCGGGGAGGCTGCGCGGTCCTTCTTGGCGCTTCCTTGACGCCCACCGGCCGATTCTTGGCGGGGATCTCGCGCGGTTCGCTCCGGGCCACCGGGCCCGCGCCGCCGAGGTCCGTGGACGGCGTCGAGCCCGCCGACCGGCAACGACGCGCCAAGAAGCCCGTGCTCGCCGTCAAGGATCCGCCAAGAGCCTGGACCGCGCGGGTCGTTCGTGGTCCGGTGGTCACACCGCTCCCGCGGCCCGCGGGACGAGCCGCCAGCAGCCCAGGAGGTCGCCGGTGACCACGGAGCTCCGCACCAGTTGCGATCTGGCCCAGCCGTTCTGCGACGACGTCGTGCACGTCGCGGGCTTCTTCCGACCGAATGCACCGGGCCGGTCCGAGCTGTCCGGGATCCGCGCCCTCAGCGAGCGGCAGCTCCTGAAGAGCCGCGGCGCCTACCTCGCGGAGCGGGTCCTGATCGCGGTCACGCCGCTCGAGGTGGTCGCCATCGCGTTCGGTCCCGGGGCGATGGTCCACCTCCAGCGGGTCGTGTGGAGCCGCGCCCACCTCATGGCGCGGCTCATCCCGTCGCGCGTCGACCTGCGGGTGAAGACCGACGTCGCCCTCTGCTTGATGCGGGCCAGCGGCTACCCGCGGATCGAGGTGGCCTGGGACCCGGACGACGAGGCGAGCCGGGCCGTGGTCGACCGGCTGGTGGGCGAGGTCCCTGCGTAGGAACGGCTGCGGGCGCCGGTGCCCGTCAGGCGGGCGGGCGGCGCAGGTGCAGGCGGACGACGTTGCCGGTGGGAAGCACCCGGAGCTGCACGAGGTCGCAGAGCTGGTTGGCCAGCCACACCCCGCGCCCGGAGTGCTGGTCCATCGACGGCCGCGCCCGACCCACGAGCGGGTCGGCGATGCGGCCGGAGTCGCGCACCTCGCACACGAGCGCGTCGTCGGTGCTCCAGAGCCGCAGCGACCCGTGGCCGCCGGCGTGGCGGACGCTGTTGGTGGCCGCCTCGTAGGTCGCGAGGACGAAGTCGTCGACCCGGGCGGCACCGCTCCGACCCTCCGCGTACCGGCGCACCAGGTCTCGCACCCCCGGCAGCGTCGACGCGTCGAAGTCGAGCTCGGCGAGCACTGCGTCGGGCTCGGGAAGCGGCTCGCCGAGCACATGGGCCATGTCGTGGCGGCACTCCGCGCTCCCGGCCGTGACGCCGTGCCGCACCACGATCGGGTGGTTCCGCAACGCCTCGGCGACCACGGGCTCCGGCAGCGCGGAGACGTCGTAGGGGCAGAGCAGCCGCCAGGGCGCGGCATCGGCGAAGGCGAGGTTGAGGAGCGCCTCGTGCACGTGGCATTCGGCGAGCTCGGCCGGCGTACGGTCGGCGTCGATCGGCTCCCCGATGCCCCGGAACCCGCGCCCGGTCGCCGCGTTGTCGTCCACGAAGTCGCGCCACGCGGGGATGATCCGGCCGGGGTTCGCGCCGACGTGCTCCATGTCGGCGAACCCGATCATGTCCGCGTCGGCGCCGAGGGCGCCGCGCAACGCGGCGATCTTCTGCGGCTTCACCACCACGAGCACCGACTCGTCCCGGGCGAGGCCCTCGCGGATGAAGCCAAGCGAGCCGCTCATGAAGCCGGCTTCGTCCTCGTACAGCATCGCCTCGTGCCGGAACCCCCCGGGCGGCATGGGCTGCGTGGTCGTGGTCATGACGGGCGCTGCTCCAGGTCCCGGACCGGACACCGGGCGGCTACTGCGACGATCCGGTCATTCGTGCGATTCCGGGCGGGGTCCGGACCCGGAACCTGGTTCTGCCCCTCGCGCCCGGTCCCCAATCCTGGAATCCCGAACTCAGACCACTTCCACCGCCGGGGCCGCGAACTGGGCGTTGTAGAGCCGGGCGTAGGCCCCGTCGCGGGCCAGGAGGTCTTCGTGGTTCCCCTGCTCCACGATCCGGCCCGACTCCATCACGAGGATGGTGTCGGCGTCGCGGATGGTCGACAGGCGGTGGGCGATCACGAAGCTCGTCCGGTTCGACCGCAGCGCCGCCATCGCCCGCTGGATCAGCACCTCGGTCCGGGTGTCGACCGAGCTCGTGGCCTCGTCGAGGATCAGGATCGACGGGTTGGCCAGGAACGCCCGGGCGATCGTGAGCAGCTGCTTCTCGCCGGCGCTGACGTTGCCGCCCTCGTCGTCGACGATCGTGTCGTACCCCTTCGGCAGCGAGTGCACGAACCGGTCGACGTAGGTGGCGCGGGCGGCCTCGAGGATCTGCTCCTCGGTGGCGCCCAGGTTGCCGAACGCGATGTTCTCGCGGATCGTGCCCTCGAACAGCCACGTGTCCTGGAGCACCATGCCCATGTTGGAGCGCAGGTCGCGGCGACGCATCTTCGAGATGTCGTTGCCGTCGAGCGTGATGGCACCCTCGTCGACGTCGTAGAAGCGCATGATCAGGTTGACCAGCGTGGTCTTGCCCGCGCCGGTGGGCCCGACGATCGCGATGGTCTCGCCCGGCTCGGCCACCAGATCCAGGTGCTCGATCAGC
>JADGOM010000005.1 GCA_017882925.1 Acidimicrobiia bacterium
CCCGGCCCACCGGCTGCCGCGGTCGACTGGCTGGTGCCGGAGGGCGCCCGCGACGTGGTCGACATCGGCGCGGGCACGGGCGCGCTGACGCGCGAGCTCGTGGGCCGGGTGGCGCACGTGACCGCGGTGGAGCCCGACGCCCGGATGCGGGCCGTGCTCGCGGCGCGGGTTCCGGGGGTGGTGGTGCTCGAAGGCAGCGCCGAGGCGCTCCCGCTCCCCGAAGGCAGCGTGGACGCGGTGCTGGGCTCGTCGATGTGGCACTGGGTCGACGAAGCCCGTGCGGCCACCGAGGCGGCGCGGGTGCTGCGGCCGGGCGGCGGGCTCGGGGTGCTGTGGAGCGGGCCCGACCGGCGGGCGGAGTGGCTCTCCGACGTCCTCAACGTGCGCCCGCGCGAAGAACGCGGCGCGTCCGACGCGGAGGAGCTGCGCCGCCACCGGCACGAGCTCGAGATCCCCGCCGGGCTCCCGTTCTCGCCGCCCGAGCGCTTCTCCGTCCAGTGGCAGGTGACCATGACGCCGGAGGAGCTCGTCGGCCTCGCCGGCACGTTCAGCAACTTCATCGTGAAGCCCGACGACGCGAAGGCGCAGCTGCGGGAGTCGATCGCGACCCTGCTCCGCGACCATCCCGACCTCGCGGGCCGCGACACGATCGAGGTGCCTTTCGGCTGCGTCTGCTGGCGCGCCACCCGCCTCGCTTGACCCCCCGGGGCTGATTGCGCATCTCACCTACCTCTTCGGTAGTTGAGATACGCACGGGGGTGGTCAGGCGTCGCGACGATCCCGCGCACCAGCTCGTCGATCTCGTCGGGACGGGGGTTCGCCACGGGCCGAGTCTCGCCGGATGCGGGCCGGCCCGCGCGTCGGGCCCGCGCCTGACCGGTCGGTGACGACCGTCGGCCGCCGGTGTACGTTGCGCGTACGCACGCAAGCAGGCGGGCGCGAGCGCACCGGGGGTAGGCATGGCCACCATCGACACCGCCGAGAGCGAGTACGACCCGTTCGAGGACTTCGACCGCAGCGTCGGCATCGGGGTCGACGATGATCCGTACCCCGGGTTCGCGCGCATGCGGGCGAGCACACCGATGTTCGAGCCCGACCCCACGGCCCGCCCGCGCCTCTTCCACGCATACTCGCTCGACGCGGTGAAGCGCGTCTTCAGCGACAACGCGACGTTCTCGTCCGAGGACGCGTACACCGTCGGCCCGGTGTTGGGCCGCACGATCCTCGAGATGGACGAGCCCGAGCACCGCTCCCACCGCGCGCTGGTGCAGCAGGCGTTCAGCCGGCGGGTGATGGAGCAGTGGGAGACCGACATCGTCCCGCCGATCGTCGACGGCTACATCGACCGCTTCGCCGACCGGGGCTCGGCCGAGCTGATGCACGAGCTCACCTTCCCGTTCCCGGTCGACGTGGTGGCCCGTCTCATCGGGCTTCCCCGCGCCGACGTGCCGCAGTTCCACCGCTGGGCCGTCGAGCTCATCAGCTTCCGGTTCGACCAGGAGCGCGGCCTCGCGGCCAGCGCGTCGCTCTGGGACTACCTCGCCGGCATCCTCGCCGAACGCCGCGCCGCTCCCGCCGACGACTTCCTGAGCGTGCTGGCCCAGGTCGAGCACGACGGTGAGCGGCTCACCGACGACGAGATCATCTCGTTCCTCCGCCTGCTCCTCCCCGCCGGCGCCGAGACCACCTACCGGGGCTCGAGCAACACGCTGTTCGGGCTCCTCACCCACCCCGACCAGCTCGACGCGGTGCGCGCCGACCCGGCGCTGTACCCGCAGGCGATCGAGGAGGCGCTCCGGTGGGAGGCGCCGCTGCAGTTCGTGCGGCGGCGGGCCACCGTCGACACCGAGGTGGTGGGCGTGCCGGTGCCCGCCGGCTCGATCATCGCCTGCTACATGGGTTCGGCCAACCACGACGAGAGGTACTGGAACGAGCCCGACGAGTTCGACATCTTCCGGGCCCCGCGCCCGCACGTCGCCTTCGCCACCGGCCCGCACATGTGCCTCGGGATGCACCTCGCCCGGATGGAGACCCGCGTCGCGCTCGCCCGCCTGTTCGCCCGCCTGCCGAACCTGCGCCTCGACGACTCGGTCGCGCCGAGCCCGAAGATGAGCGGCGACCTGATGCGCTCCCCCAGCTCCCTGCCCGTCCGCTTCGGCTGACCCCAGGGGTCCGAGGCGCTTCCTGAGCACCAAGTAGGGGCTCAGGAAACGCCTAAGGGGTTTCGGGGGCGGGGAGGAAGCGGTCGACGATCTCGACGGCCATCACCGCGAGGCGGGTCGGGGTCTGGGGCGCGGATCCCTCGGGCATCTCGTCGGCGTGGGCGCGGATGTACCGGACGGCCGATTCCAGCGCCTGACGGGCGCGGTCGTCCTCGGGTGACGCGACGTCGAAGCGCCACTGCCCCACCCGCGCCGCGATCGCCGCCTTGCCCGGGTCGTCGAGCTCCACCCCCGTCGCCGCGAAGACCCGGCAGTCGTACGTGCGGCAGGTGCGGGGCCGGTGCTCGTAGACGGAACACCCGGTGTCGGTGAGCATCGGGCAACGGCCCGCGCGGTCGTAGCCCATCAGCACGTGGCCCCTCGGCATCTGCGGCGCCGGGAAGGTGAGCTCGGCCGGGATGTGCGCGAGCGCATCGGTCTCGTCCGGCCCGATGTGGACGAACTGCGACGACTGGCAGCACGCGCTGCACGTGCCGCAGGCCACGTCGGCGTCGGCCTCGCCGCGCAACGCGGCGCGCATCTCCTCGAGCCACCCGGAGAACCCGCCGACCGGCAGGTGGCCGAGCTCGACGGGGATTCCGTCGTCCACCGGGCCTCCTCTGCGGTGCGGGCCGTCGCCGCACCCTATTGCGACGGCCCGACCGCAGATGCCTCCCGGCTCGGATCCCTGGAGGGTTGGGTGGAGGCTCAGGCCTGGGCGCTCAGCACCACCTTCAGGGCCCCGGTCTCCGCCGCGTTGCCGAAGACGTCGTAGGCGGCCTCGAACTCGTCGAGCCGGAAGTGGTGGGTCACGAACTTGGCCGCGTCGATCTGGTCGCCGCTCACCAGGCGCAGCAGCGTCGGCGTGGAGAACGTGTCGACGAGGCCGGTGGTGATGGTCACGTTGCGTATCCAGAGCGTCTCGAGGTGCAGCGTCGCCGACTCGCCGTGCACACCGATGTTGGCGACGTGCCCGCCCGGCTTGACCAGGCTGGTGGTGAGCTCGAACGTGGCCGGTGTGCCGACCGCCTCGATCGCCACGTCGGCGCCGAGCCCGCCGGTGAGCTCCTGCACGACGCGCAGCGCGTCCTCCCGGGTGTTGTTCACCAGGATGTCGGCGCCGAACTGCTTCGCGGCCTCGAGCCGGCTGTCGGCCAGGTCGATCGCGATGACGTGGCTCGGGCTGTAGAGCCGCGAGCCCATGATCGCCGAGAGCCCGATCGGACCCGCGCCGACCACCGCGACGACGTCGCCCGGCTTGACCGTGCCGTTGAGGACCCCGACCTCGTAGCCGGTGGGCAGGATGTCGGCGAGCATCAGGACCTGCTCGTCGCTGACGCCCGGCGGCACCGCGTACGTGGAGGTGTCGGCGAACGGTACCCGGACGTACTCGGCCTGCGTGCCGTCGATCAGGTGGCCGAGGATCCAGCCCCCGCCGCCGAGGCACTGCCCGTAGCGGCCCTCGCGGCAGTACGAGCACGAGCCGCACGCGGTGATGCACGAGACGAGCACCTTGTCGCCGACGCTGAGGTTCTTCACCCCGCTGCCGACCTCGGTGACGGTGCCCACGGCCTCGTGGCCGAGGATGCGCCCATCCGTCACCTCGGGCACGTCGCCCTTCAGGATGTGGAGGTCGGTGCCGCAGATCGTGACGCTGTCGACGTGCACGATGGCGTCGGTGTCGTCGAGGATCGTGGGCATCGGCTTCTCTTCCCATGCCTTCTTGCCGGGTCCGTGGTACACGAGTGCCTTCATGTCGAACCTCCGCATCGGGTCGTGCTCAGTCGTTCTCGGTCGTGCTCGCCTGGATCGTCGGGACTACGTGGACGGGCTGCGCCGACTCGGCCGGCGATGGACCTCGAAATGCTCGATGGTCGCGTCCGGCCCCGGGAAGAAGAGGCCTTCGTGGCCGTCGTCGCTCCAGCGGACGAGCCAGGGCGGGGCGCCGTCGGCCGCCTTCACCTCGAGGATCTCGGCGTCGCGATCGGGTTCGCCGACGTGGTGGCCCTTGATGACGAGTCGGTCGCCGCGTGCTGCCTGCATCATCCGCTCCTTCAGCTCTGCACCTTCGTCCGCCACGGTACGAAGCCGCATCGACCGCCAGTAGGGCCCTTCGTCCCGAATCCGGGGCGCAGGGCCAGGTGGCGGCCGCGGCCAGGTGGCAGCGGTCCGGCGCAGGGGCGGGGACCTTGGCCTCTGGTCGGCCGCGCGGTGTGCTGCGACATTCACTGCATGCGAAACCAGAAGCTGCGTGGGGCCGCGCGGGCGCAGGAAGGCGACGCGCTCGGCGAGGCCGGGACGGCCGGGGCCGGCCCGGGTCCGCATCGCGACGTGATCGCCCTCGACTCGGTCTCGCGGTCGTACACGGTCGGCGGCGGCACGGTCACCGCGCTCACCGACGTGAGCCTGCGGATCGCCTCGGGCGAGCTCGTGGTGATCCTGGGGCCGTCGGGGAGCGGGAAGTCCACGCTGCTCAACCTCATCGGGGCGCTCGACGTCCCCACGAGCGGCACCATCACGATCGCCGGCCGCCGCATCGACGGCGCGAGCCGCGCCGACCTCTTTCGCTACCGGCGGGAGTCGGTGAGCTTCGTGTTCCAGACGTTCAACCTGTTCCCGACGCTCACCGCGCTCGAGAACGTCGAGTTCGGCGCCGAGGTGGCCGGGGGCCGCGACCGGGATCGCGCCCGCCGCGCCCTGGTCGACGTGGGCCTGGCCGACCGGCTGCACCACTTCCCCGGTCAGCTGTCGGGCGGCGAGCAGCAGCGGGTCGCGATCGCCCGCGCGCTCGTGACCGGGAACCCCATCCTGCTGGCCGACGAGCCCACGGGTGAGCTCGACTTCCACACCGGGGTCCAGATCCTCGGCCTGCTCGGTGAGCACGCGGCCGCGGGCCGCACCGTGGTCGTCGTCACCCACAACCGGGAGATCGCCCGCGCCGCGGACCGCGTCGTGGAGCTCAGCAGCGGACGCGTCGTCGCCGACGGCCCGCCTCCGGGCGGCCCCACAGACGTGCGGGAGCTGCGCTGGTGACGCGGCTCCTCCGGTGGTCGTGGCGGGACCTGCGCGCGCGTTGGGTCCAGGTCGTGGCGATCGCGTTCATCGTCGCACTCGGTTCCGGCACGTATTCGGGGCTCAGCAGCACGTCGGCGTGGCGCCGGCTGTCGTACGACGCGAGCTACCGGCAGCTCCGGGTCGACGACATCCACGTCACCCTCAGCGACGGGAGCTTCGTCGACGCGGCAACGCTCGCGGCGGCGGCGAGGTCCATTCCCCAGCCGGGCCGGATCCGGGCCGCACAGCCGCGGCTGCTCGTGCCGACCCAGGTCGACGCATCGACCGCGAACCGCACGATCCTGGTCCCGGGCCGGATCGTCGGCGCGCCCATCGTGGGCGGGGCGGCGGGGGTCGATCTGCAAGCGGCGAAGGCCGGGCGGGTCCTCCGCGCGGGTGACTCGTCCGCGCCGACCGCGACGATCGACTACCACTTCGCACATCACTTCGCCCTCCCCGCCGCGGGCTCGGTCACCGTGAGCGGCAACCACCGGCTGGCCTACGTCGGGCAGGTGTTGCAGCCCGAGTACTTCGTGATCACGGGGAACCAGGGCAACCTGCTCGCCGAGGCCGACTACGCCGTCCTGTTCACGTCGCTGGCCCAGGCCCAGAGCCTCGCCGGGCGGCCCGGCGCGGCCAACGAGCTCGTGGTCGCGGTGGCTCCCGGGGCCGACGTGCCGCGCGTGGAGCAGGACCTGCGCACGACGCTCGAGGCGCGGTTCCCGGACGTCGGCGTCAAGGTCCAGGCCCGCCGGGCCGACCGCGACTACCGGTCGCTCTACGACGACATCGCCAACGACCAGCGCTTCTACGACATCTTCGCGATCCTCATCCTCGCGGCGGCGGCGTTCGCCGCGTTCAACCTCACGGGCCGGATGGTCGAGGCCCAGCGCCGGGAGATCGGCATCGGCATGGCGCTCGGCGTGCCGCCACGGCGACTGGCCGTGCGACCGTTGCTCGCGGGCGTGGAGATCGCCGTGCTCGGCGTCGTGCTGGGCATCGGGATGGGCGCGCTCCTCGGCTACCTCATGGGCAGCGTGCTGCGCGGCTTCGTGCCGCTGCCCGTGTGGCGGCTGCCGTTCCAGGCCGGCACGTTCGCCCGCGGGGCCGCGCTCGGGCTCCTGATCCCGATCGCGGCGACGATCTACCCCGTCTGGCGCGCGGTGCGCGTCGCCCCGGTCGACGCGATCCGCACCGGCGCGCTGACCGCGCGCGGTCGGGTCCCACTGCTCGCCCGCATCCCGTTGCCGGGGCGGACCACGGAGCAGCTCCCGTTCCGCAACCTCCTCCGCGCCCCGCGGCGCACGGTCACCACCGTGCTCGGGATCGCCGCGGCCATCACCGTGCTCATCGGCGTGGTCGGCATGACCGACTCGTTCTTCGCGACGATCGACCGGGCCGATCAGGAGCTGCTGAAGTCGAGTCCCCGCCGGTTGAGCGTCGACCTCGCCTCCTTTGTGCCTGTCGCCTCGGCGACGGTCACCGGCATCCGGCAATCGCCCGTCGTGGCCGGGAGCGCCACCGACCTCCGCCTCGGCGGCACCCTCCGGAACGGCACGGCGCACGTCGACACGCTCCTGCAGCTGATCGACCTGCGCCACGGGATCTGGACCCCCACGATCGAGCACGCGCGGCCCGCGGGCGGGCTGCCGGGGATCGTCATCTCGGCCAAGGCCGCCCACGACCTCGGGACGAGTCCGGGCGGCGTGGTGACGCTCCGGCATCCACAGCGCACCGGGGTCACGTCGTACCGCTACGTGCAGTCGAAGGTGCGCGTCATCGGCATCACCCCGCTGCCCACCCGGTACGTCGCGTTCATGGACCTCCGGTCGGCGTCGATCATGGGGCTGACGGGGATCACGAACACGATGGTCGTGGTGCCGCGCTCCGGTGTGTCGACCGGAGCCGCCGAGCGGGCGCTCTTCGGCCAGCCGGGCGTGGCATCGGTGCAGCCGGTGCAGGGATACACCGATTCGGTGCGCCACGAGCTCGCCCGCATCCTCGACATCCTCCTCATCGTCGAGGGTGCGGTGCTGCTGCTGGCACTGCTGATCGCGTTCAACTCGGCGAGCATCAACGCCGACGAGCGCGCCCGTGACCACGCCACCATGTTCGCCTTCGGCCTGCCGGTCCCCAGGGTCATCCGCATGGCGGTCACCGAGAGCGCCGTCATGGGCGTGCTCGGCACCGCGCTCGGCGTCGTGCTGGGCTGGCTCCTGCTCGGATGGCTGATCTCGGATCTCCTCCCCCGGGCCTATCCCGACCTCGGGATCGTGAGCCACATCGCGCCGCGCACGCTCGCCACCGCCGCCGGCGTGGGGGTCCTCGCGGTGGCGATGGCGCCGTTGCTCACCATCCGCAAGCTCCGGGCCATGGACATCCCGTCGACGCTCCGCGTGGTCGAGTGAGGACCTTGGCCTCTACGGGACCGGACCGCCGCCGCGTACCGTCGGACCATGGCCTTGGACCCCCCCCACCGCATCGCCTCCGCTGACCGCATCGCCCCCGCCGGCCCCAAGGCGGCGGGCGCCCCACGGCGCCGACCGGCCTCGTTCTCGATCGGCCACGTCACCGGCATCGACATCCGGGTGCACGTGACGTTCTTCCTGATCGTGGCGCTCTTCGCGTTCGCGACGTGGAGCACCGGGATCGTGGGCGGGATGGTCTGGCTCGTCATCATCTTCGCCTGCATCGTGGTCCACGAGCTGGCTCACAGCCTGGTCGCCCGACGGCGGGGCGCGGTGGTCCACGAGATCGTGCTCCTGCCCATCGGGGGCGTCTCGAAGCTCGAACACCTCCCGGAGTCACCGGCCGACGAATTCGCCATCGCGATCGTCGGGCCCCTCGCGAGCTTCGGCCTCGCCGGCTTCGGCGCCCTCGTGGCGCTCGGGCTCGGTGTCTCCCTGTGGCCGGTCGACCTGGCGACGGGCTCGCTGCTCGCGCGCCTCGTCTGGTTCAACCTCCTCATCGGCGGGTTCAACCTCCTCCCCGCGTTCCCGATGGACGGCGGCCGGGTGCTGCGTTCCCTGCTCGAGCGCCACTACGACCTGGAGGATGCGACCCGGATCGCGGCCCGCACGGGTCGCGCGTTCGCGATCGGCCTCGCGGTCGTCGGGATCTTGGTCGACGTCTGGCTCGTGTTCATCGCCGTCTTCGTCTACTTCGGCGCCACGGCCGAGGAGCAGGCGACGATCGTGCACGTGCGGCTCCGCGGCGTGCAGCTCGCCGACGTGATGCTGCTGGATCCCACGCTGATCGCGCCGACGATGTCGGTGCCCGAGCTGCGGGCCCTCGCCCGGCGCGACCCGCAGCGGGTGTTCCCCGTCGTCGGTCCCGGCGGCTACCAGGGGATGGTCGACGCGACCACCGCGGGCGTCGCCGACGCGGTCGGACCCGTGGCGGCGGTGGCCCGAGCGGTCCCCGTGATCGCGGCGTCGAGCAACCTCGAGGAGATCGCGATCCCGAGCGTGGTCGGGTCGTCGACGGCCGCGGTGGCCGTCATCGACGCCGGCCGGGTCGTGGGTCTCCTCCGCATCGAGGACGTCGAGCACCTGCTGACCGACATCAGCCAGGCCGCAGCCCACCCGACGCGCACGCAAGCGACGCCGGCGGCCCGACCGACAAGGAGCCGACAGTGACGGACACGATCGTGGTGGGAGTGGACGACTCCGCCGGAGCCCGCGCGGCCCTGGCCTGGGCCGGCCGGCAGGCGGCGGCCACGGGTGCGCACCTGAAGGTCGTCCACGTCTTCGAGCTCAACCTGGCGTGGATCGACGCCTACGACCCGGAGATCCCCCAGTGGGCCGACCGCGGACGCGAGATCGCGGAACGGTTGGTCGCGCGCGTCGTGCACGAGGTGCTCGGGCCTTCCGAGCCCGACGCCGTCGAGCAGGAGGCGATCGAGGGCGACCCCGCGCAGACGCTCCGGGCGGCCGCGCTCGACGCCGACCTGCTCGTGGTGGGGTGCCGGGGCCGGGGCGGGTTCGCCGGCCTGCTGCTCGGCTCCGTGAGCCAACGGCTCGCGCAGCACCCTCCCTGCCCCGTGGTCGTGGTGCCCCTCGCCGAAGACGTGAAGCCCGACTGACGATCCGCAGTCTCAGCCGGGCAGATGGTGGAGGAACCACTGGCGGGCGAGCTCGGCGACCCGTTCGAGCTCGCCCGCCCCTTCGAACAGGTGGCCCGCGCCGGGCACGATCTCGATCCGCGGCTCGCAACGCATCGCCGCCGCGGCCGCCCGGTTCAACCGGAGCACCTCGGGGTCGGCCCCGCCCACGATGAGGAGCGTCGGCGCCGTCACCGATGCGAGCCGATCGGCGGACACGAGGTCGGGCCGTCCGCCGCGTGACACCACCGCACGCACCTGCGGGTGGTCGGAGGCCGCGAGCAGCGCGGCCGCGCCGCCGGTGCTGGCGCCGAAGTAGCCGAGACCGAGCTCTGCGCACCGCGGGTGCGCCTCCACCCACGCGGTGGCGACCAGGAGCCGGGTCGCCAGCAGCTCGATGTCGAAGACGAGGGCCCGGTCGAGCGCCTCCTCCGGCGTGAGGAGGTCGAACAGCAGCGTGGCGAAGCCCGCGTTCTGCAGAGTGCGCGCGACCTGCTGGTTCCGTACGCTGTGGCGGCTGCTGCCGCTCCCGTGGGCGAAGAGGACGACGCCCCGGGCCCCGGCCGGCACGGAGAGGTCGCCGCGTAGCCGGGCGCCGTCGGGCGCGATCTCGACTTCGCCGACGCGGTCGACCCCGGGGCGCGTCGCCGGGTCGGGCGCGGCGGCGTTGGCCCGGCGGAGCAGGTCGACCACCTCCTCGTCCGACGTCTGACGGAAGTCGACGTAGTACTGCCCGACGGCCGAGAGGTTGTGCGGCGCCTCGACCACGACCACCTCGTCCGCGTCCGCCCGGAGCGCAGGAAGGCTCGCGGCCGCGGCGACGGGCACCGCGAGGACGACCCGGCCCGCGCCGTGGGCCCGGGCCACTGCGACCGCGGCCCGGGCGGTGCCGCCGGTGGCGAGCCCGTCGTCGACGACGATCACGGTGCGTCCGGCCAGCGTGAGCATCGGCCGCCCCTCGCGGTAGCGCACCGCCCGCCGTTCGACCTCGACCCGCTCCCGGGTCTCGACCGCGTCGATCTCGGCCCGACCCACCTGGGCCAGCTGCACGATCTCGTCGTTGAGGACCCGCACTCCCGACTCGCCGATGGCACCCATCCCGAGCTCGGGTTGGTACGGGACCCCGAGCTTGCGGACGACGATCACGTCGAGCGGAGCGTCGAGGGCCCGGGCGACCTCGTAGGCCACGGGGACTCCCCCGCGCGGGAGGCCGACCACGATCGGGTCCTCGGACCGCAGGTGCTGGAGGTGCGCGCCCAGCTCCTCCCCCGCCGCCCGTCGATCGGTGAACACCCGCATCAGCACAACCTTCCGTCGACCGGTGTCCCGTCGGAATCCGGGTGATGTGACCTTCGTCCCTGGCCCGGCGGCGGGCCCGGCACCAATCTTGAGCGACCCGGCCCCGGCCATCGCGACGAGGAGTCCCCATGCAGGAGTTCACCCCCGGATCCACCGAGGACACCCCCACGATCGAGGTGGTCGTCTACCAGCACGGGGTCGAGGTCCATCGGGAGCTGTGCGAGAGCGAGGCCGCGGCGTCCGACGTCGTGGACCAGTGGAACGAGCTCGACGGCGTCGAGTGCACGGTCGACGATCTCTCGGTGCGGCACACGCCCACCGACATCCTCGAGCCGGCCCCCGACGAGCCGCTGGACGACGACTACCGCGCCGACGACCGCGCGGCCCCGGGCTCGTCCGAGCCCTTCTGACCCGGAGCAGTCGGATCCCGACCGGTTGGTCACAGGCGCGAGCCGCCGCGCCCTCCGGTCACACACCACTCGGGAACGTCTCGGGTGGCTCACCCTGCGCCCACCGTTCGTTGGGGTCGAGCGGCACGAGCGCCCGTGTCTCGTCGATGTGGATCACCGCGTCGAACTGGTCGGCCAGGCGCGCACTGAAGTAGTGGCTCTGGCGCTCGGTCACGGGTCGGTAGATCACACCGATCGCGCGCTCGAGCCGCGGATCGGCGAGCGCCGCCCGCACGCCGACGTCGGCGGTGTCGAGCCAGAAGGCCGGTTCGTCGGCCTCGTGGAGCAGCGCCTCGTAGCTCCCGGCCAGCGCGGGACGCACCCGCTTGCGCTCGGCCGGGTCGCCCCAGTCGGTGGCCGCGGTGACCTCACCGGTGTACGTCGTGAACCCGATGAGCGCGGTGTTGGCGCCGTAGCGCTGGCGCGCGAGCTGGCCGACGTTGAGCTCACCCCGCGCCGACATCGACGTGCTCCGCGCGTCACCCACGTGTGAGTTGTGCTCCCACACCACGACCTTGCTCCGGGGCTCGTGCCGTTCGAGGTGGCTGACGAGCGCGTCGAGGGTCCCGGCCATGTGGCGGTCGCGGAGGTTCCACGACGAGACCTCGGCCCGGTACATCTGCTGGTAGTACTCCTCCGCGTTGCGCACGAGCCGGGCGTTCTGCTCCGCGTAGAAGAGCTCGTCTTCGGCCACCCAGCCGTCGCGTCGGAGGTAGGCGTCCGACCGGCGGCGCAGCTCCACGAGTTGGGCGACCACCTCGTTCTCGCACGGGAGCGCTCCGAGGTGGGCGAGGGCGTAGCCGTACGCCTGGCCCTCGGCGCCCACGTGGTCGAAGCAGCTGTAGCGGTCCCGCGCCCGCTCCGCCTCCCGTGGGTCCACCCGGTCGAGGTAGCCGATCACGGCTTCGATCGACGCGCTGAGGCTGTAGAGGTCGAGCCCGTAGAACCCGGCCTTCCGCGCCGGGTTGGTGTGCCGGTCGTTGCGAGCCCGCAACCACTCGACGAACTCCGCCACGTCCTCGTTGCGCCACATCCAGCCCGGGAAGCGCCGGAAGTCGGAGAGCGCGTGGTGCGCGTCGGCGTCGGTCGAACGCCCCGTCACGTAGCGGTGGACGCGGTAGGCGTCGGGCCAGTCGGCCTCGACCGCGACCGCGGTGAACCCGCGCTCGTCGATGAGGCGCCGCGTGATGCGGGCCCGCTCCCGGTAGAACTCGTGGGTGCCGTGCGAGGCCTCACCGATGAGGACGAAGCGGCGCTCACCGATCAGGTCGAGGAGCTGGTCGTAGTCGCCCGCGGTGTCGTAGATCGGGCGTAGCGCACGGTTGATCGCGCCCATCTGGTCGACGTCGGCTCTGGTGCTCATTGTGTCCCCGATCCCTCCGCTGGCCCGACGACGCGCCGGGTCAGGCTCCTGCGGCCATGTCCGGCCGGCCCGCACGGGCCGCCGGACCGATGACGAGGACCGGGCACGGCGCCGAGTGCACGACGCCCATGGCCACGCTCCCGAAGGCGAACCGCTCCAATCCGTCGAGCCCGTGTGTGCCCACACTGATCAGCGAGACCGACAGGCTGCGGGCCAGGTGGACGATCTCGAGCGCGGTCTCGGTGTTCCAGGACACGCACGCGCGCACGTCGGGGAACTCCGGCCGCAGCCGGGCCACGATCGTGTCGAGGAAGCGGTACGGCGCTTCCCGGCTGTCGACGTCGCGGGGGTGGAAGACCTCGGCCAGCCACAGCTCGAGCCCGAGCTCGCGGGCCCAGGCCGTCGACGGCTCGAGGATGGCCTCCGACGATGCCGACTGGTCGAGGCAGGTGAGGAGGCGGTGGGTCTGCGTGAGCAGGGCGGGTTCGGAGTGCGGCCCGACCAGAAGCATCGGGCAGTGCACGCGCTCGAGCAGATGCTCGGTGACGCTGCCGACGATGGCCCGGCTGTAGCTCGAGCGGCCGTGCGACGCCATGCAGATGACCGGGTCGGGCGCGGCGTCGACCAGGTCGGCGATCGTCGCCTCGACGTCGTCGCCGTACACGACCTCGACGCGCGCCGTGTCGGCGCCGCTGCGCCGCCGGAGGTCGTCGAGGTCGAGCCCGGCCGGGTCCGGCACCGTCGTGGCGGTCGCGAACACGAGATCGGCCTTCCACCTGCGGGCGAGGGGAACGGCGACGGCCACGGCCCGTTCGGACTCCGGGGTCAGGTCCAGGGGCACCACGATGGTCTTCACGGCGTCACAGTCCCTTCCTCCTCGAGTATCGATCCGCCACCCCCGTCAGGAGCACCCGAACTCGTCGTATGAAGCGAGCCCGGGCGCCTGATGGTGGTGGCCGAAACCGACGTTACGGATACCGACGGATCGTCAGTAGAGGCCTTGGTCCCGAGTCGGCAGGGGTTACCGTCCGGAGCCGCGCGCGGCGTCGAGCACCAGTCGCCGCTCGGCGGCGCCGATGGTCCGACGTACCGCGTCCACGGCGTCGGGATTCACCGAGATCGACGTGATGCCGAAGCGAACGAGCTGCTCCGCGAACTCGGGCCGGTTGGAGGGTGCCTGCCCGCAGAGCGAGGAGGTCATGCCCGCGGCGGTCGCCGCGGTCACGATGTCGTGGATCGCGGCGAGGACCGCGGCGTCGCCCTCGTCGAACAGCTCGGCGCAGATCTCCGAGTCGCGGTCCACCCCGAGCATCAGCTGGGTGAGGTCGTTGGAGCCGATCGACACGCCGTCGATCCCCATCGCCGCGTACTCCGGGATGCGGTACATGACCGACGGGACCTCGGCCATCACCCACCGGTGCAGCCCGCGCTGCTTGCCGAGCGGGCTCTCGTCGACCAGCTCGAGGCACCGCTCGAGCTCCCAGGTGGTGCGCACGAACGGGATCATGAGGTGCAGGTTCGGCGTCTCCTCGCGGACCCGGCTGAGCGCCTCGAGCTCGAGCCGGAACAGGCTCGGGTCCTTCACGTAGCGGTAGCACCCGCGGTAGCCGATCATCGGGTTGTTCTCGCTCGGCTCGAACTCCTCGCCGCCCGCGAGCCCCCGGAACTCGTTGCTGCGGAAGTCGGCCGACCGGTAGACGACGGGTCGCGGCGCGAACGCCCGCGTCACCCGCGACAGGGAGCCGGCGAGCGCGGTCACGAGCTCCTCCTGCCGGCCTTCCGAGATGAGCCGCTGCGGGTGCACGCCCCCGAGCGCGTCAGTGAGCATGAACTCGGCCCGGAGGAGACCCACGCCGTCGACCGGGAGCGCGGCGACCCGCTCGGCCTCGTCGGCGATCGCGAGGTTGACGTAGACGCGGGTGCCGAGCGCCTCGAAGCCGCCGCCGGCCGGCGCATCCGCGTCGGCCCGGGCCGGAACCGTGAGGCGCGACGCGCGCTGGTCGCCCTCGAGCACGACCCCGCGACCGGCGTCGACCGTGACGATCATCCCGTCGCGGAGCACGGTGGTGGCGGTGCGGGCGCCCACGATGCACGGCACCCGCAGCTCGCGGCTCACGATCGCGGCGTGGCACGTCATCCCCCCGCCGTCGGTGACGATCGCGCCGGCGCGACGGATCATCGGCACCCAGTCGGGGTTCGTCATCGGGGCCACGAGGATCTCGCCGGCCTCCATCTGTGCGCCCTGGCTGGGATCGGTGAGCACGCGGACGCGGCCCACGGCGATGCCAGGTGCCGCGCCCATCCCGCTGACCAACGGGGTCTGCTCGACGGCGGCCCCCGGCGTCTCGCCCGGGCCTGACGGGGCGGGCTCGCTCTGCGTCTCCGGGCCGAGGGTCGTGATCGGGCGCGACTGCACGAAGTACTGCTCGCCGCCCGCGATCGCCCACTCGGTGTCCTGGGGCGATCCGTAGTGCGCCTCGACGCGCCGCGCGAGGTCGGCGAGGCCGAGGATGTCGGCGGTGGTGAGGACGGGCTGGAGCGCCGCACCGGGGCCGTTGTCGATCTGGAGGTCGTGGCCGTCGGGACCGCGCACGATCTTGAAGCTCTTGCTGCCGAGCCGGGTCGTGAGCACGCGCGGCCCGTCTTTGGCGACCACGTACGTGTCGGGCTCGACCTGCCCGCCCACGACGACCTCACCGAGCCCGAAGGCGGCTTCGATCACGATGCGCGACCGGTCGCCGGTGCTGGGGTCGGCGGTGAACATCACACCGGAGCGCTCGGAGTCGACCATCGCCTGCACGACGACCGCGATCGCCGGCTCGCTCTCGAGCCCCTGGCTGATCCGGTAGGAGCACGCACGCGAACGGAACAGTGAAGCCCAGCAGTCGACGACCCGCCGGATCAGCTCGTCGGCGCCGCGGACGTTGGTGAACGTCTCGTTCATGCCCGCGAACGACGACTCGGCCGAGTCCTCCGCGGTGGCCGACGACCGCACGGCCACGAAGACGTCGGGCCCGAGGCGGTCGTAGGCGGTGACGATCTCGGCCCGGAGGTCGGCGGGCATCCCGGCGCCGGCGACGAGCGCGCGCAGGTCTTCGGACAGGGCGTCGAGCGTGGCGGTGTCGGCCCCGGCCGCCTCCGCGACCCGGGTCCGGAGGGCTTCGCGCACGCCCCCGCGTTGCATGGCCTCGAGGTACGCGGGCGCGGTCACGACGAAGCCCGGCGGCACCGGCAGCCCGGCCTGGATGAGCTCACCGAGGTTGGCGCCCTTGCCGCCCGCGATCTCCACGTCGGCCTTGGTGATCTGATCGAGGCTCACGACCGTGTCGGTCGTACGGCCAGCGGTCAACGAGCTGCTCATCGCCCTACCTCCGGATTGCGTACCTCCAGCGTCCTGGACGCGCCGCCGCGCCGCTAGGGGCCAAGGTCACCTCCGTGGCCTCCCGCCGGCCGGCGGTCAGCGGACGGTGAGCTCGAAGTCGTCGGGATCCGGGGCCCGGGTCCAGGCCCAGTAGTCGACCAGCCGCCAGGGGCTCAGGATGTAGACGCGGCCCTCGTCGTTGCGGTACCAGCTGTTGGTGATCGACGGGTGCGACCAGATCATCGTCGCGAGCTCGGCCTGGAGCCGCTCGTTGTAGCGGTCGTGCGCGGCGGCCGTCACCTCGAGCGAGCTCCCGGGCGGCTGGCGCACCAGCGTCGCGAGCGCCGACATCACGTAGCGCACCTGGCACTCGGCGTGGAAGATCATGCTGCCGCCGTGGGCGAGGTTGGTGCCGGGGCCGTAGAGGCAGAAGAGGTTGGGGAAGTTGGGCACGGTGATCCCGAGCAGCGCGGTGGGCCGGTCGCCCCACTGCTCGCGCAGCACCACGCCCCCGCGGCCGACGATCTCCATCGGCCACAGATACAGGTTGGCGAGGAAGCCGGTGGCGTAGACGATCACGTCGACCTCGTGGAGCCGGCCGGTGCCGTCGACGACGCCCTCGGGGATGATCTCGCGGATCCCGTCGGTGACGAGCTCGACGTTGTCGCGGGTCAGCGCGCCGAGCCAGCTCCCGTTGTCCTGCAGCGTGCGCTTCCCGAGGCAGACGTAGTCGGGGACGACCTTCGCGAGCAGCTCGGGATCGTCGCCCACCTGCTCGGCCATCCACGCGGTGAACACCTCGCGTGCGGCGTCGTTGATCTCGCTGACCGCACGGTCCTGGTGCGGGTAGTCGGGGTCGATGCGCATCGCGGCCATGCCGCCGTCGCACGCGGGCCAGAACAGCAGGAAGCGGAACCAGCGGCCGTAGAACGGCAGGTGGCGGATGGCCCACGGGACGCCGGGGCCGACGGTGTCGTGGTAGTGGGGGTTGGGGAACATCCACTGCGCCGAACGCTGGAACACGGTGAGCTGCGCGACGTCGGGCGCGATCGCGGGCACGATCTGGAACGCGCTCGCCCCGGTGCCGATGACGGCCACCCGCTTGCCGCGCAGATCGGTGCCGTCGATCCACTGCGCGGAATGCATCGCCACTCCCGCGAACGACTCGCGGCCCGGGATGTCGGGCAGCTTGGGCCGGTTGAGCTGGCCGACCGCGCTCACGAGCGCGGCCGCGTCGAGCTGCTCGGGCGCGCCGCCGGGCCCGCGGACCGTGACCGACCAACGACCGGTCGCGTCGTCCCAGCGCGCCCCCTGCACCTCGGTGTCGAAGCGGATGTGGTCGACCACGCCGTAGTGCTGCGCGCTCCGCTCGAAGTACGACTGCAGCTCGGGTGCCTGCGAGAAGAACTCGGTCCATTCGTTGTCGGGCGCGAACGAGTAGCAGTAGAAGTGGTTGCCGACGTCGACCCGGCACCCTGGATACCGGTTCTCGTACCAGGTGCCGCCGACGCGCGGGTTCTTCTCGACGATCGTGTACGGGATCCCGGCCTGGCCGAGCCGGATCCCCGCGAGCACGCCCGACATGCCCGCGCCGATCACGACCACCGGGAACGCGGCCCGGGCCGCCTCGGTCGCCGCACCTCCCCAATCGTCGGCGCGCCGGTCGACACCGTCGAGCTCCAGCTCCTCGAGGAGCATCGGCACGTACTCCTCGGGGACGTCGGTCGCGAGGAGGAACGACATCATCTCCCGCACGACCTCGGGCCCGGGCGGGGGCGGGACGACGCACCCGCCGTCGCGGAACGCGGCGATCACCCCGAGGGCCTCGGCCCGCACCGCGGCCTGGTCCTCGGCGCTCATGTAGCCCTGCACCTCGTTGAGCCACACGCCCGCCGGGCGCAACGGGCGGCGGAGGATCGACGCGTCGCCGGTCATGTGCACCATCGACAGCAGGAGCGTCGGGACGCTCAGGTCCTCGAGGTACCGGGCGATGGTCGCGTCGTCGTCGGTGAACGGGACCCCGGCGTAGCGGCTGAGGGCCGCGGTCGCAGGGCCCGCAGTGCCGTGATCGCCGCTGCCCATGGTGCGCCTCCCCCTCAACGGGCGACCCCCGCGCTCCAGAAGCTAGCGACCCCGCCCGCCCGGCGCGGCGACGTTCGGGCCCTTCGGCCCTGTTCGCCGCGGCTGGCTTCCTCGATGGTGGGTCGAACGCACACCGTGACGAGACCAGGAGGCCGACCGTGGCGAAGATCAACGGAGCGATCACCGTCGACGCCCGGCCGGAGGTCGTCTTCGACTTCTTGGCCGACGAGCGGAACGAGCCCCGGTTCAATCCGCACGTGCTCCGCGCCGAGCTGGTCTCGTCCGGCCCCATCGGCGTCGGCAGCCGGTTCCGGGCCGTCATGCGCTCGATGGGTCGCCCGGTCGAGATGACGATCGACATCGTGCGCTACGAACGACCGTTGCGGATCGAGACGGTGACGCACCTGCCCTCGGCCGACGTACGCGGCTCCCTCACGTTCATCCCGGTCGGGACCGGCACGCGGTTGCGGTGGTCCTGGGACCTCCGGTCCCACGGCCTGTTCCGCATCCTCTCGCCGGTGATGGCGCGGCTCGGCCGCGCACAGGAGGACGAGATCTGGGCCGGCCTCAAGCGGCACCTCGAGGCCCGGTGGGCGCCGACGCCCGCGGGCGTCCGGCGGGAGTTCCCGGCGGCTCAGCCGGTCGCGTCGGGGATGAGCGCGTAGGTCGAGAAGCACATCTCGTCCTCCGTGCCCTCGGCGAAGTCGATGTGCTTCGGCGGCCGGTTGGGATCGAGTGCCCGGTCCCAGGTGCAGGGTGCCGGCGCGGTCGCCGATCCCGACGACTCCGCGGCCGGCCGGTCGTTCGTCGCCACCGACGCGATCCTGAGCTTCTTCGCCCACCAACGGCGTGCCGCCGCGTCGGGCTGACCGATCGCCCGGGTGACCGTCCCGCGGGCCAACGCGTCTAGAAATGCAGGTACCCCTGCACGACCCGACCGGGAGCGCGCCCATGGAGCTCGGAATCCACTTCGTCAACTTCACGCTGCCCGGCGGGCCCGAAGCGCTGGCCCCCGCGCTGGCGGGCACCGCGAAGGCCGCGGAGGACATCGGCTGCTCGACGTTCACGCTGATGGACCACTGGTTCCAGATGGAGGAGGTCGCCACGTCCCAGGACCCGATGCTCGAGGGCTACACCTCGCTCGGGTTCCTCGCCGGCCTCACCGAGCGGATGACGCTCGGGCTGATGGTCACAGGCGTCACGTACCGGCGCCCGGGGCTGCTTGCGAAGATCGTCACCACGCTCGACGTGCTGTCGGGCGGTCGGGCGATGCTGGGCATCGGGGCGGCCTGGTACGAGCGGGAGCACAAGGGGCTCGGCGTGCCGTTCCCGCCGGTGAGCGAGCGGTTCGAGCAGCTCGAGGAGACGCTGCAGATCTGCCGGCAGATGTGGAGCGACGACGACGGCCCGTACGCCGGGAAGCACTTCCAGCTCGCGGAGACCATCTGCGTGCCGCGTCCGATCTCGACGCCGCGCCCGAAGATCCTCATCGGCGGCAGCGGCGAGAGGAAGACCCTGCGGCTGGTGGCGCAGTACGCGGACGCGTGCAACCTCTTCTCCACCGGTCCCGACGAGGTTCGCCACAAGCTCGACGTGCTCGCGCGCCACTGCGACGACGTGGGGCGCGACCCGGCCGAGATCCAGAAGACGATCCTCGGCGCCGGCAACCCGCTCGATGACGTCGACGCGTTCGTCGCCGACATGGCCGCCTACCGCGAGCTCGGCATCACCCTCGTGGAGATCATGCCGTTCACCGACGACCCGATCTCGCTCGTGAGCCGCCTCGGCGACGAGTTCGCGCCCCGCCTGGCCGAGCTCGGCTGACCCCGCACCCGTCCGCACCC
The DNA here is from genome assembly GCA_017882925.1 of Acidimicrobiia bacterium. Lineage (GTDB taxonomy): Bacteria > Actinomycetota > Acidimicrobiia > IMCC26256 > Chersky-534 > Chersky-534. The sequence continues at coordinate 19,756 of JADGOM010000005.1, forward strand.
GTCCGCACCCATCAGGAGACCCATCACCACATGACCGCACAACTGCCCGCAGGATTCGCGCCCGCCGGAATCGACACCCCGGTGCCGGCGCGCGCCGTGGCCGACAGGCGCTTCGCCCGGAACGCGGTCGCTGCGGTGGTCACCGCGGTGCTCGCGGTCGCCATCGTGATCGACCTGTCCCAGATCCTGGTCGCCGCCGAGGGCAACATCAGCGCGATCCGGCTCACCGTCACCGCCGCGTTGGCGATCGGTTGGGGCCTGCCGATGGCGCAGCGGCGCATGCGCGGCGTGCCGTTCGCGCTCCTCGCGGCGGGCGCCGCGATGATCGTGATCACCGCGGGCCTCTTCGCGTTCACGGCCCACCCGCCGGCCTGACCGGGATCCTCGGCGCGACCGACGTCACGCACCCGGGCCGATGAGGCCGTAGTTCCCGTCGTACCGGCGGTACAGCACCTTGCCGCGTCCGTCGTCGGCGTCGACGTAGAACACGAACGGCAGGTCGCCGACGTCGAGCATGCCGACGGCATCCCAGGTGGTGGCGGTCGGAGGTCGCACCGGGCTGCGGCTCACCGGGGCCGCGGTCTCCACGAGCGAGCAGGTCGCCGACGGCTCGAGGAGCTCGTAGCTCCCCTCGCCCTTTCGGATCACCACGTTCTCCTCGCCCGTCTCCCGGTTGGTGAACAGGAAGAAGTCGTGGCCGAGGCACTCGAGATCGAAGGCCGCTTCGTCGGGTGTCATCGGCTCGACGGCGAACGTCTTGCGCCGCAGCACCTGTCGATCGCTGACGGGCCGGGGGAAGTACGGCGGTCGGTCGCCCGTCGGGTCGCCGTGGCGCCACTCGTGGTCGCCTCCCCCGCGCAACCGGAGGTGCTTCGACTTCTGGTGCTCGGCCAGGCGGACCACCCGGGCCCGCAGGCGGGACTCGAGCAGATCGACGGCCTCGTGCATCGTGGGGGCGGCAGCCCGGGCGCGGAGCACGTGACCGTCGACATCGAGCTCGGCGTTGGCGGTCGCCGGCCGCTCCCGGGCCGGGTCCCCGTGCTCGGTCAGATCGACCCGGGCGAACCGGACCTTCCCGGGCGCGCGGTCACACGCCCGGAGCACCTTGTCGTGCACGTAGGCGCGGTCGACCCCGCGAACCTTCCCGTGGGTCTGCACCACCACTTCCACTTCGACGGGCTCGCTGCCTGCTTGCCGGTTCATCGCCATCTCCGTCCGACTCGGTTCACGTCCGTGCCCATGTTCCAGGTTCGGGCCGGCGCCGACCAGAGCCGAACGTCCTGTGCGCGACCGCGGCCGCGAGGCGACCACCGACCGGGGGCTCGTGACTTTCGGCCCTGGTCCGCGGCCCGAAGGCCGGAAAGAGTCGCGACATGCAGCGTCCCGCCGGTCACTCGGTCCGACCGAACCTCGGCGACTACGAGGAAGCGCGTCGGTCTTTCTCGTGGTCCGACGCGCGGTCGGCGCTCGACGGTCTCCCCAACGGCGGACTCAACATCGCCCACGAGTGCGTGGACCGTCACGTGGCCGGCGGCCGTGGCGACCGGCTGGCGATCCGCTGGCTGGGTCGCCACGGGGAGTCGGAGGACCTCACCTACGGTGACCTGCGGAAGCTCACGAATCGGTTCGCCAACGTGCTCGGCGGTCTCGGGTTGCGGCGCGGCGACCGGGTGTTCGTGCTCACCGAGCGGATTCCCGAGCTCTACGTCTCGGTCCTGGGAACGTTGAAGCACGGTGGGGTCGCGTGTTGCCTCTTCTCCGCGTTCGGTCCCGAGCCGATCCGCGAGCGGATGACGATCGGTACGGCACGGGTGCTCGTGACGACCGAACGGCTGTACCGCCGGAAGGTGGCGCCGATCCGCGACCAGCTGCCGGAGCTCGAGCACGTCGTGCTGGTGGGTGCGAACGGAGCGGCGACCGACCTTCCCGGCACCCTCGACTACGCGCAGCTCATGCACGCGGCCGACGACGAGTTCGACGTCGTCGCCACCCGGCCCGACGACATGGCCCTGCTCCACTTCACGAGCGGCACCACCGGGAAGCCGAAGGGGGCGGTGCACGTGCACGAGGCGGTGCTGGCCCACATGGTCACCGGCCGGGCCGCACTCGACCTCCACGACGACGACGTCTACTGGTGCACGGCAGACCCGGGATGGGTCACCGGCACCTCCTACGGGATCATCTCCCCGCTGGCCAACGGCGTGCGCAGCGTCGTCGACCAGGGCGACTTCGACGCCGACCGCTGGTACCAGATCCTCGAGGACCAGGGCGTGAGCGTCTGGTACACCGCACCGACCGCGGTCCGCATGATGATGCGAGTCGGTGCCGACGTGGCGCGGGAGCACCGGCTGCCGCAGCTGCGGTTCATCGCCAGCGTCGGTGAGCCGCTGAATCCCGAGGCCGTGCGCTGGGGCGAGGAGGCGTTCGGCCTCCCGATCCACGACAACTGGTGGCAGACGGAGACCGGCGGGATCATGATCGCCAACTTCGCGGCGACCGAGATCCGGCCCGGATCGATGGGCCGACCGGTACCGGGCATCGAGGCCGCCATCTTGCGACGGGACGATCACGGCCGGGTCGTGGTCGTGAACGGCGCACCGGAGGTCGTGCGGGAGCCACTCGTGGAAGGCGAGCTCGCGCTCCGACGGGGGTGGCCGTCGATGTTCCGCGGCTACCTCGGTGACCCCGAGCGCTACGCGAAGTGCTTCCTCGGGGACTGGTACCTGAGCGGTGACCTGGCGATGCAGGACACCGACGGGTACTTCTGGTTCGTGGCCCGCGCCGACGACGTGATCAAGTCCGCGGGTCATCTCGTCGGGCCGTTCGAGGTCGAGAGTGCGTTGATGGAGCACCCGGCGGTCGCGGAGGCCGGGGTGATCGGGAAGCCGGATCCGGTTGCCGGCGAGATGGTCAAGGCGTTCGTGGTCCTGCGACCGGGAGTCGAGCCCACGGGCGAGCTGCAGCAGGAGCTGATCGGATTCGGACGCGCCCGCCTCGGGGCGGCGATCGCGCCCAAGGAGCTCGAGTTCCGCACCGACCTCCCCAAGACCCGCAGCGGGAAGGTCATGCGTCGGCTCTTGCGAGCACGCGAGCTCCACCTCCCGGAGGGCGACCTCTCGGCGCTGGAGACCGAAGGATGACCGTGTTCCCGGACCCCGACCACGCCCGCGACCTGTACCGGGAGATGGTTCGCATCCGGCGCTTCGAGGAGCGCTGCGTCGAGCTCTACAGCGCGAGCAGGATCCGGGGCTTCCTCCACCTCTACATCGGCGAGGAGGCGGTGGCGGTCGGGGCGATGCAGAGCCTGTCGGCCGACGACGCGGTCGTCGCGACGTACCGGGAGCACGGGCACGCGCTGGCCCGGGGCGTGCCGGCCGCGTCGATCCTGGCCGAGATGTTCGGGAAGCTCGAGGGGTGCAGCCGGGGCCGGGGCGGCTCGATGCACCTGTTCGACCGTTCCCGTCGCTTCTTCGGCGGGAACGCGATCGTCGCCGGCGGTCTCCCCATCGCCGTCGGCTTGGCGCTCGCCGACAAGCTCCGGGGGGAGCCCCGCGTCACCGCCTGCTTCTTCGGCGAGGGAGCCGTCGCCGAGGGCGAGTTCCACGAATCCATGAACCTCGCCGCGCTGTGGGAGCTGCCGGTGCTGTTCTGCTGTGAGAACAACGGGTACGCGATGGGAACCGCGCTCGGACGATCGGAGTCGGAGACGGAGCTGACCGTGAAGGCGGCCGGCTACCGGATGCCGGCGTGGTCGGTGGACGGCATGGACGTCCTCGCGACGGAATCGGCGACCGCACGGGCGGCGGAGGGCGTGCGAGCCGGCGGCGGACCCCACTTCCTCGAGTTCCGGACGTATCGGTTCCGGGCGCACTCGATGTACGACCCGGAGCTGTACCGGGAGAAGTCGGAGGTCGAGGCCTGGAAGCTGCGGGACCCGATCGCGGCGTGGAGGGAGACGCTCGTGGCGCACGACGTCATGGACGAGGCGGCGGTCGCGGCGACCGACGCCGAGATCGCGCAGGAGATCGACGCCGCGGTGGCGTTCGCGGACGCCGGGACCCTCGAACCGACCGAGGATCTCCTCCGGTTCGTGCACACGGAGCCGTCGTCATGACCACGACCACTCCCGCGGTCCGCACCACCTACCGGGACGCCATGCGCGCCGCGATACGTGACGCCATGCAGCGCGACCCGAGGGTCTTCGTGATGGGCGAGGACATCGGCGCCTACGGCGGCTGCTACGCGGTGACCAAGGGCCTGCTCGACGAGTTCGGACCCGACCGCATCCGGGACACTCCGCTCTCGGAGTCGGGATTCGTCGGGGCGGGGATCGGCGCGGCCCTCGCCGACATGCGACCCATCGTCGAGATCATGACGGTCAACTTCAGCATGTTGGCGCTCGACCAGATCCTCAACAACGCGGCGACCCTCTCGTACATGTCGGGTGGGCAGCTGCACGTGCCGCTCGTGATCCGGATGACGACGGGCGCGGGACGCCAGCTCGGCGCGCAGCACTCCCACTCCCTCGAGGGTTGGTACGCGCACATCCCCGGCATCACGGTGCTGGCGCCCGCGACGGTTGCCGACGCCTACGGGATGCTCGGTCCCGCGCTCGACGACCCCGACCCCGTGCTCATCTTCGAGCACGGGACGCTCTACAACGTCGAAGGCGAGCTGCCTGTCGCGCGCGATCCCGTCGACATCGCGCACGCCGCGATCCGTCGGCCCGGCAACGACGTCACGCTCATCACCTACGGCGGGACGCTCCCGAAGGTGCTCGCCGCCGCGGAGGAGCTCGCGGCCGCGGGGGTGGACGCCGAGGTCCTCGACCTGCGCGTCCTGCGACCGCTCGACGCCGACGCGATCATCACGAGCGTCGCGCGGACTCGCCGGGCGGTCGTCGTCGACGAAGGCTGGCGCAGTGGCAGCATCTCGGCCGAGATCAGTGCTCGGATCATGGAGGCGGCGTTCTACGAGCTCGACGCTCCGGTCGGGCGGGTCTGCAGCGCAGAGGTGCCCATGCCGTACGCCAAGCAGTTGGAGGACGCGGCGCTTCCCCAGGTGGCGGGGATCGTGGCCGCGGTCCAGGAGGTGCTCCGTACCGGTGGCTGACTTCGTGATGCCTTCGCTCGGTGCCGACATGGAAAGCGGCACCGTCTCCCAGTGGCTGGTCAAGGCGGGCGATCACGTGCAGCGGGGCGACATCGTGGCCGTGGTCGACACCGACAAGGCCGACGTCGACGTCGAGATCTTCCAGGACGGCGTGATCGATCGCATCCTGGTGCCGGAGGGGCAGAAGGTCGCGGTCGGCACGCCCCTCGCGGCGCTCGGCGTGGCGGTTGCCCCCGGCGAGCCGCCGGGCCCGGTTCCCGAACCCGAGCGGCCACCGGCACCGCCTCCCGTCCCGGTCCCGGAGCCACCACCCCTGCCGAGCCCGGAGCCGCCCCCGGCTCCGGTACCGCTTCCAGTGCCGGAAGGGCACCTCTGGTCGGCCGGCGATCGGACGCACTCACCGGTCCTGCGTCGTCTCGCCGATCACCTGGGCGTCGACCTCGAGCTGGTCACGGGCACCGGAGCCGGTGGCGCGATCACCCGGGCCGACATCAACGCCGCGGCCGCGGGCGCACGCCGGCCGGACGCGGCGGCCCCGGCTGCGGCGGCCCCGGCTGCGGTCGCGCCGGCCGCGGTCGAAGACCGGGAGTCCGGCCGCGCGCGCCGCGACCTCGCCATGCGTGAGGCCATCGGGCACTTGATGGCCCGGTCGAAGCGGGAGATCCCCCACTACTACCTCGGAACCGAGATCGACTTCCTGCGGGCTCGCAGTTGGCTCGACCAGGCGAACGGCGTGCTCCCGGTCTCGGAGCGCCTGCTTCCCGCAGTCCTGCTGATCAAGGCGGTTGCGCAGGCCTGCCGCGAGACGCCGGACATGAACGGCTTCTTCACCGACGACCGCTTCCACGGCTCCGACCGGGTGCACGTCGGTGTCGCCATCTCCCTCCGCAGCGGCGGCCTCGTCGCGCCGGCCGTCCACGACGCCGACCGGAAGAGCCTCGGCGAGCTCATGGCCGACCTGCGCGACCTCGTCACCCGGACCCGCACCGGTCGGTTGCGCAGCTCCGAGATGTCCGATCCCACGATCACGGTCACGAGCCTCGGCGACCAGGGCGTCCAGACCGTCTACGGCGTCATCTACCCGCCCCAGGTCGCGTTGGTGGGCTTCGGCCGGATCACCGAACGGGCCTGGGTCGAGGACTCGATGATCGGGGTCCGGCCGCTGGTCTCGGCGACGCTCGCCGCGGACCACCGCGCCAGCGACGGCCACACCGGCGCGCGTTTCCTCGCCCGGATCGATCGCCTGCTCCAGGAACCGGAGGCATTGTGAACGACGAGGAGCTCGAAGCGATCGTGCGGACGACGCTCTTGCAGATCGCGCCCGAGGCCGATGTCGGGGATCTGGCCCGCGACGAAGCGTTCAACGAGCAGCTCGACCTCGACTCGATGGACTTCCTCAACTTCGTCATCGCGCTCGACGAAGCGACGGGCGTCGAGATCCCCGAGCGCGACTACCCGAAGCTCGCGACCCTCGATGGGTGCGTCGGCTACCTCCGCGCCCACACGCAGCCGGGCGTGCGCTGATCGGCA
>JADGOM010000076.1 GCA_017882925.1 Acidimicrobiia bacterium
CATCCCCCGGTCCGGACGCTCCGGGGCGGGCTCAGGTGGCCCGGCGGTACATCCGCACCGCGAACGGGGCGCACACGATCACGATGCCGAACGACCAGGCCAGCGAGGCCAGCACGTGGTGCAGCGTCGGCCCGCCGATCGTGAGCGCCCGGACCGCGTCGACGACGACCGACACCGGCTGGTTGCGGGCGAAGGGCTGGAGCCATCCGGGCATCGTGGCGACTGGGACGAAGGCCGACGACGCGAAGGTGAAGATCGCCAGGGGCGGGAACGACGCGGCCTGGGCGGCCTCGGCGTTGCGGGACTTCAGGCCGATCATGGCGAAGATCCACGTGAGCGACCACCCGAACAGGAGCATCAGGACGACCGCGGCGCAGTAGCTGAGGAAGTTGGTGTGGACCCGCCAGCCGACCGCGAAGCCGACGGCCGACATGAGCAGGATCACGAAGAAGTCGCGCACCAGGTCGGCGGTGGTGCGGCCGACGAGCACCGCGGAGCGCGCCATCGGCAGCGACCGGAAGCGCTCGATGAGCCCCTTGTGCAGGTCCTCGGACAGGCCGACCGCGGTGCTCACCGCGCCGAACACCACGGTCTGGGCGAAGATCCCGGGCATCAGGTAGTCGACGTAGGGGACGCCGGGGATGGTGATCGCGCCCCCGAAGACGTAGCGGAACATCAGCACGAACACGATCGGCTGGATGGTCGCGAAGACCAGCAGCTGCGGCAGGCGCGTGAGCGTGATCAGGTTGCGCTGCGTGATGGCCAACGAGTCTCGGACCGCCCAGCCGACGCTCACCCGCTTGTTGGCACCGGCCGGAAGCTCCGGAGCCACGTCGGCCGGAACGGTGGAGGCGGTCATGCTTGCGCTCCTGTGAACTCGGTCTCGTCGGGCGTCGCCGGCTGGCCGGTGAGCGCGAGGAACACGTCGTCGAGAGTGGGCTCCCGGATCTCGAGCGCGTTGATCTCGATCCGCGCGAGGTCGATCGCGCGCACCACCTCGACCATGGCCTTCGGGCCGTTGTCGACCTGGAGGTACACCCGCTCGCCGGCGTCGTGCAGGCTCGTGGTGCCGAGCGGTGCGAGCGCGGCCTGGGCGCGTTCGGCGGTGGAGGCGTCGGTGAGGCCGATCTCGATGATGGTCTGCCCGAGCCGGGCCTTCAGCTCGGCCGCGGTGCCTTCCTCGACCACCTTGCCGCCGTTGATGACGACGATCCGGTCGGCGAGGCGGTCGGCCTCCTCGAGGTACTGCGTGGTGAGCAGCACGGTGGTGCCGTCGTTGACGAGCTCGCCGATCACGTTCCACAGCTCGATGCGGCTGCGCGGGTCGAGGCCGGTGGTGGGCTCGTCGAGGAACAGCACGGGTGGGTGGTTCACCAGCGACCCGGCGAGGTCGAGCCGCCGCCGCATGCCCCCGGAGTACGTACGCACGGGCCGGTTGGCCGCCTTCACGAGGTCGAACCGCTCGAGCAGCTCGTCGGAGCGCCGGTCGATGAGCTTGCTCTTGAGGTGGGTGAGCCGGCCGATGAGCTTCAGGTTCTCGCGGCCGGTGAGGTTCTCGTCGACCGCGGCGTACTGGCCCGCGAGGCCGATGATCGTGCGCACCGCCTGCGGGTCGTGGGCGACGTCGACGCCGAGCACCCGGGCCTCGCCCGCATCGGGCCGGATGATGGTGGTGAGCACCCGCACGATGGTGGTCTTGCCCGCGCCGTTGGGGCCGAGCAGCCCGAGCACGGTGCCCCGCTCGACGTCGAAGCTCACGCCGTCGACCGCGGGGATGTCCCCGAAGTGCTTGACGAGATCGGAGACGACGATCGCGGGGTCGGCCATTGGCTGCACGCTCGCGCGATTCCTTGAATGACGTCAACCGATTACTTGATCCCGTTCAAGGACATTGCGATAGCATGTCGGCCCGTGGGGGCCAAGCGGAAGTCTGACGTCGCAGCCGAGGTCTGGGCGTGCCTCGAGCAGGTGATCGACGTGTGGCGCGGCGGGTTCCTCGCGCTCGGCCGCGACCTCGAGCTCACGCCGGGCGAGATGAAGGCGCTCGCGTCGCTCGACCCCGACGTGCAGAAGTCGATGCGGGAGCTCGCGTGCGCCTGGACGTGCGACGCGTCCAACGTCACCTGGATCGTCGACCGGCTCGAGGCCCGCGGCTACGTCGAACGGCACGTGCTCGCGGCCGACCGCCGGGTGAAGACGGTGGTGCTGACGCCGGAGGGGGAGCGGGTCCGCACGCTGGTCGTCGACCAGCTGCGCACGCCACCCGCGCCGCTCCAGCACCTCACGCAACCCGAGCTCGAAGCGATGCGGACCCTCGTGCAGCGGGTTGCCGCCGCGTGCCCCGGAGCCGTGGTCGCGTGATGATGTACGCCCGGAAGCAGGCCGGTCCGTCCGGCGGGGCGGCGTTCGTGTCGGAATAGGTGAGCTCACGGGTAGGAGGCAGACATGACCAGCCAAGTAGCTCCGCTGTTGGACCGGGTCCTCGGGCCCGGTCTCCCCGTCGCCATCACGGCATGGGACGGCAGCCGCACCGGGCCGCCCGACCCGCCCGCGACGGTCGTCCTCAAATCGCCCACGGCGCTGCGCCGGCTGCTGGGAGCGCCCAGCGACCTCGGCTTCGGCCGGGCCTTCGTCGCCGGCGACCTCGACGTGGAGGGCGACCTCTACTCGGTGCTCGAGCTCCGCGAGCAGGTCCAGCACCCGCACGTCGGCCCCAACGAGATCCGCGACGCGCTGCAGATCCTCGGCAAGGACAGCTGGGTCAAGCCGGAGCTGCCGCCGGAAGAGGTGAAGCTCACCGGTCGCCGGCACTCGAAGTCGCGTGACGCCGCCGCGATCTCGTACCACTACGACGTGTCCAACGCGTTCTACCGGATCGTGCTCGGGCCGACGATGACGTACTCGTGCGCGGTCTGGCCCGACGCCGACACCACGCTCGACCAGGCCCAGTTCGCGAAGTACGAGCTCATCTGCCGCAAGCTCGGTCTGCAGGAGGGCATGCGCCTGCTCGACGTCGGGTGCGGCTGGGGCGGGATGCTGATGCACGCGGCGAAGGAGCACGGCGTCACCGGCGTGGGCGTCACCATCTCGATCCAGCAGGCCGACCTCGCGTCGAAGCGGATCGCCGAGGCCGGGCTCACCGACCGCATCAAGATCCGGGTGCAGGACTACCGCGACATCGCGGACGGCCCGTTCGACGCGATCAGCTCGATCGGGATGTTCGAGCACGTGGGTGAGGCGAAGCTCGCGGGCTACTTCGCCCGGATGCGCGAGCTCCTCGCCCCGGGGGGCCGGTTCCTCAACCACGGCATCGCCCAGTCGCCGCGCATGCGCAAGCGGCATCTCGTCGCCCGCGCCGGGTTCGTCGACCGCTACGTCTTCCCCGACGGCGAGCTGCTCGAGGTCGGCAAGGTCGTGAGCTCGATGCAGGAGAACGGCTTCGAGGTGTGCAACGTCGAGAACCTCCGCGAGCATTACGCCCGCACGCTCCGGGCCTGGGTCGCCAACCTCGAGGACCACTGGGACGAGGCCGTGGCCGAGGTGGGAGAGGGCCGGGCGCGGGTCTGGCGCCTCTACATGGCGGGGTCCGCGGTGGGATTCGAGGCCGGGATCATCCAGATCCACCAGTCCCTCGCGGTGCACCACGAGCCCGGCCCGAGCGGCTTGCCGCCCCGCCCCGACTGGGACACGCGGCCCCTCGTCGGCTGACGGTGCGCGCCACGGGCTCCCCGTCCGTCAGGATGGGGCGTGCCGCGGCGTTCCGCGGCTCCCCACCGGCGACAGGAGATCCCGTGAGCACCGACACCGGCGCCGAGAAGCCCGGCCCGTCCGGATCCGAACCCGAGCTCGAGGGCGACCCGGAGCACCCGCACCACGAGCGCGACGAGTACGGCAAGAAGATCACCGACGAGTGGGTCGACAGCGAGGGCCGCGACGTGGTCTCGGGCGACTGGGAGCTCGAAGAGGACCAGAAGCGCGCCGGCGACATCCCCGACGAGGACTGAGCCGTCCCCATGACCGGCACCGCACCCGATCCCGACGCGCCCGGGCACGGAACCCGGCTGCGCGCCACCGTCGACGAGCTGTGGGCCGTCGACGTGATGGAGCCCCTCACCGCGTTCCTGCGCATCCCCGACCTGTCGCCCGCGTTCGACCCCGCGTGGTCGGAGCACGGGCACGTCGCCGAGGCCGTCGAGCTGATCGCGGGCTGGTGCCGGGCGCGGCCGATCCTCGGCCTCACGGTGCAGGTGCTCGAGATCCCGGGCCGCACGCCGGTGGTCGTGTGCGAGGTGCCGGCCACCCCGGGCGCCGAGGCCGCGGGGACCGTCCTCCTCTACGGCCACCTCGACAAGCAGCCCGAGATGACGGGCTGGCGCGACGGCCTGCACGCGTGGACGCCCGTCCTCGACGGCGACCGGCTCTACGGGCGCGGCGGTGCCGACGACGGGTATTCGGTCTTCGCGGCCCTCACCGCGATCACCGCGGTGCGCGAGCACGGCGGCGCGCACGCCCGCTGCGTCGTGCTCATCGAGGCGTCGGAGGAGAGCGGCAGCCCCGACCTCCCCGCGCACCTGGCCGCGATGGGCGACCGGCTCGGCACGCCCGGCCTCGTGGTCTGCCTCGACTCGGGCGCGGCCTCGTACGACCGCCTGTGGGTGACCACGTCGCTCCGCGGCTTCGTGTCGGGCCGATTGCATGTGGAGGTGCTCACCGAGGGCGTGCACTCCGGGATCGCGGGCGGCGTGGTCCCGTCGGCGTTCTCGGTCCTGCGCGAGCTGCTCGACCGGGTCTCCGACCCGCGCACCGGTGAGGTCGCGCTGCCCGAGATGCACGTCGACATCCCGCCGGCGCGCACCGAGGAGGCGCGCACGACCGGCGCGGAGCTCGGCGCCGAGGTCGCGGCCGGCTTCCCGTTCGCCGGCTCCACCCGCCCGCTGACGGACGATCCGGCCGAGCAGCTCCTCGCCACCACCTGGCGCCCGGTGCTCGAGGTCATCGGGCTCGACGGCCTCCCCGCCACCGCCGACGCCGGCAACGTGGCCCGGCCCGCGCTCGCCGTCACCCTGTCGTTCCGGATCCCACCGCGCTGTGACCCGGCCATCGCCGCCGCGGCGCTCCGGGCCCGGCTCGAGGCCGACCCACCGTGGGGCGCGTCGGTGGCGTTCGAGCTCGAGTCGCTCGCGTGGGGGTGGGACGCACCACCCGAGGCGTCGTGGCTGACCGACGCGCTCGACGCGGGTTCCCTCGCGGGCTTCGGGCTCGACGCCCGTCACTTCGGCGAGGGCGGCTCGATCCCGTTCATGGCGATGCTCGGCGAGCAGTTCCCCGACGCGCAGTTCGTGGTCACCGGCGTGCTCGGCCCCGCGTCCAACGCGCACGGGCCCAACGAGTTCCTCGACCTGCCGACCGCGCGGGGCGTCACGACCGCGGTGGCCGTCGTGCTCGAAGCCCACGCGGCGCGGGCCACGTAGGGCCGGATCAGGCCGGGAACGGCGGCAGATTCTCGCGGAACGAGAGGGGCAGCAGCTCGATGAGCTGGCCGTCGGGGTCGCGCACCATGATCGCGAGGCCGATGTCGGTGGCTTCGACCACCTCGCCGCCGAACTCCCGCACCCTGGCGCAGCTGGCCGCGATGTCCTCGACGCTCACCGAGAGGTGGGTGAGGCCGGGCATGTTCATCTTCCGGGAGGCGAACGGCTCGACCGTCTGGAAGTGCAGCAGCTCGAGCACGAACGAGCCCATGCGGAGGTACACCGCGTGCGTGTCGATCGGTGCGGGCAGCTCCACCAGCTTGGCCGAGGGGTCGTCGGGCGGGTGCAGGTCGTACCAGTACTCGAAGCCCAGCGCGCCCTCGTAGAAGCGGCGGGCGCGGGCGATGTCGGTGACGCAGACACCGACGTGGTTGAGGACCTCGGGAGACGTCATGCGCCGGACTTTAGCGGCGGACCGAGGGGCTGCGGCGGGTCAGTCCTCGAGGGTGAGGATCTCGACGCCGGTGTCGGTGACGAGGACCGTGTGCTCGAATTGGGCCGTGAGCTCGCGGTCCTTGGTGACCGCGGTCCAGCCGTCGGGCCAGAGGTCGAAGTCGTAGTCGCCGAGGGTGAGCATCGGCTCGATCGTGAACGTCATGCCCGGGAGCATCACGGTGTCGGCGCGCGGGTCGTCGTAGTGGGGGACCATCAGCCCGGAGTGGAAGAGCGTGCCGATGCCGTGCCCCGTGAACGAGCGCACCACGCCGTAGCCGGCCGCCTCCGCGTAGCGCTGGATCGCGTAGCCGACGACGTTGATCCTGCGGCCCGGCTTCACCACCTTGATCCCGCGCATCATCGCGGCCTTGGTGGTCTCGACCAGGCGCCGGGCCTCGGGCGACACCTCGCCGACGAGGAAGGTGGCGTTGCAGTCGCCGTGGACGCCGCCGATGAAGACGGTGACGTCGATGTTGACGATGTCGCCCTCCCGCAGCACCGAGCTGTCGGGGATCCCGTGGCAGATGACCTCGTTGACCGAGGTGCACACCGACTTCGGGAAGCCGCGGTAGTTGAGCGGGCTCGGGTAGGCGCCGTGGTCGACGATGTACTCGTGGGTGATCCGATCGATCGAGTCGGTGGTGACGCCCGGCGCCACCGCCTCGCCGCTGATCCGGAGGGTGGCGGCCGCGAGCTTGCCGGCGACGCGCATCGCCTCGATCTGCTCCGGGGTCTTCACCTCGGTCTCGCCGCGGGCGGGGGGCCGGCCGTCGGCGTAGTCGGGGAGGACGATCGCGGAAGGCACCGTGAGACGGGGGGAGATGGAGCCGGGGCGGACCGAGCCGTACTCGGGCGATTTCCCGGGCCGCTGCCGGCGGGTCTTGGAACGCATGGAGCCAGTGTAGGGAGGTCGCGTGCGGTTCCGACGCACGCGGCCTCCGGGCGGCACGGCCCGCAGGACGCGTGCGATGCTCGGGCCATGTCCGACCTCCGGCAACGTTGCATCTACCTCGCCCGGGCCCGTTTCGTCCTCGGGCTGAGCCTGTTCGTGCTTCCCGGGCTCCTGAGCCGCGTGTGGGTCGGCCGCGGGGGCTCGACGCCCGCCGCGAAGCACCACATGCGCGCGGCGGCGATCCGCGAGATGGCCCTCGGCGCGGGCGCGTCGATCGCGCTCGGCGAGCGCGAGCACGGCGCCGACTGGCTCTCGATGCTCGCGGTGGTCGACGCCGGCGACGCGGTCAACGGCGTCATCAGCCGCCACCTGCCGAAGCGGCTCAAGCTGATCTCGGTGCTGGCCGCGGCCTCGGCCACCGGCCACATGCTCCTCGCCCGCCAGATCGCCGACACCACCGGCGCCCGCAACGCGGCCAGCGCACCGATGCCCACCGACGGCTGAGCGCCCGCACCCCACCGACCGACACCCGCTCCACCGATCCCCGCGGAGGCAACCGTGTCCGAGACCGACGAGCAGCGCGACGAGATCCTCCGCCTGGGGGCCGCGACCCTGGGCGAGACCGGGGGCCGGGCGATGCAGGCCCGCATGCACGCGGTGTGGCCCGGCGCCACGGTGGCCGGGCCCGTGTTCACCGTCCGGTGCTCACCGGCCGACAACCTCGCCATCCACGTCGCGGCGGCCACCGCGCCGGCGGGCAGCGTGCTCGTCGTGCAGATCGACGGCGAGCCCGAGCGCGGCTACTGGGGCGAGGTGCTCACCACGGCCGCCGAGTCGCGCGGCGTGCTCGGCCTGGTGATCGACGGGGGAGTGCGCGACGTCGCCGCGCTCCAGGCCCACGGGTTCCCCGTCTTCTCGACGATGCTCGCCCTCCGCGGCGCGCAGAAGAACCAGGTGGGCAGCGTCAACGAGGCGATCACGGTGGGCGACGTCGCGGTGGAGCCCGGCGACTGGGTCGTGGGCGACGGCGACGGCGTCGTGATCATCCCGGGCGCCTCGCTCGACGCGGTGGTCGCCGAGGGCCGGGTCCGCGCCGACAAGGAGGAGGCCTGGTTCGCGCAGCTCCGCGCCGGCACCACCACCGTCGAGCTGCTCGACCTCGACGTCAGCCCGATCCGGCGGGGCTAGCCACGCCGACCCGGCCGGTCTGGTCGATCAGCCGGACGCGGTGCTCCGCGTCCTTCTCGATCACGACGTCGGCCCGCGCGCGCGTGGGCTCGATGTGCTCGACCAGGTTGGGGAGGTTGATGTGGTGCCAGACCGCCGTGGCCAGGCTCTCCGCGTCGGCGTCGGGCATGTCGGACCACGCGTGGAAGAACGACGTCGGGTCGTCGCGCGCCTCCAGCCGCAGCGACCGGAACCGGTCGAGGAACCAGCCGTAGACGAGCTCGGGCGCGGCGTCGACGTAGAGACCGACGTCGGCGAGCTGCGAGCCGTCGGTGAGCGGCGCGAGCGCGTGCAGGCCTTCCACGACGAGCAGGTCGGCGGCCGGGATCTCCTCGTGGGCGCCGGGCACGATGTCGTACAGCTCGTGCGAGTACACGGGGATCCGGAGCCCGGACCCACCCGCGCGCACCCCGTGCACGAAACCCAGGAGCGCCTCGCCGTCGTACGACTCGGGGAAGCCCTTCCGGCCGCTCAGACCGGCGTCGGCGAGGCGGGCGTTGGACATCAGGAACGAGTCGAGGCCGAGCGTGGCCACCGTCGGGCTCCCCGGCGCGGCCGCCGCGAGCTCGCCGAGGACCCGCGCGACCGTCGACTTGCCGACCGCGACGCCGCCGCCGACCCCGACCACCAGCGGCGCGAGCCGGGAGGTGCGCGCGGTCGCGAGCGCGTCGAGCGCGCCCGCCAACGGCGAGAGCGACTCGCGGAGCGCCGGCCCGGGGCCGGACGCGCCCGTGGGGCCGGGCGGGTCGGCCCCGGTCACTCCCGGGGCTGCGGGCGGCGGGGCTGCGTCGTCCACGCGCCGTCTACCAGTCGCCCGACGGCCGGTCGCCCGCCGACGCCTCGTCGTCCCCGTCCGGCACGACGACGTCCCACCGGTCGACGCAGTCCTCGCAGCGGTAGGCGACGATGTCACCGGGTCGGAACGGGATCTCGTCGTCGCGGGGCGTGAGCAGGTGGCACTTCCCGCCGCAGTCGACGCACACGATGTTCTCCGGGACGTCGACCATGGCGCCACGGTAGCGCCGGGCACCACCGGCCCGGGATCCCGACGGATAGCGTGCCGCCATGTCTCCCATCACCGCGGCCGACGAGGGCCGCCACTCGAGCGGCCCGGAAGCCCTTTGGGGTGAGTCGTGGTACTTCGACTTCGCCGCGGCCGACGGCTCCTACGGCGGCTACGTGCGGCTCGGGCTCTACCCCAACCGCGGCGTCGCGTGGTTCTGGCTCGCGCTCGTCGACCCCGACCGGCCGCTCGTCTTCATCCGCGACCACGCCGTGCCGGTGCCCGACGGCGACGCGCTGGTGATCGACGCGGGCGTCTACCGGGCCGAGCTTCGGGCCGACGCGGCGTTCGAGCGCTGGAGCGTGGTCGTGCGCGGCGGCGCGCGGTCGCGTCCCGACCCGGCCGGCGCGTTCACCGGCACGCCCACCACACCCGCCGCGGTCGACGTGCGGCTCGAGTGGGCCGCGGTCGCGGAGCCGTTCGAGTACTCGCTCACCACCCGCTACGAGCAGACCAGCCACGTCACCGGCTCGGTCACCGTCGACGGCCGCGTCGTCGCGGTCGACGCGCCCGGCCAACGCGACCACTCCTGGGGCGTGCGCGACTGGTGGGACCGCTCCTGGTGCTGGTCGGCGGGTACCTTCGCCGACGGCCGCGCGTTCCACCTCCTCAACACGGTCTTCCCGGGCGGTGGCAGCTACTCCACCGGCTACACGGTGCCCGAGGTCGGCGGCCCGGAAGCCTGGACCGAGGTGACCTCGGTCTCGGTGGCGACGACCCTCGACGCCGACCTCCAGGCCGACGCCGCCGAGCTCACCTGCGGCACGAAGGCCGGCGACGACGTCGTGATCTCGGCCACCGCGATCGCCCACGCACCGGTGCTGCTCGTGGCCGACGACGGCCGGGAATCGCGCTTCGCCCGCACGATGATGCGCTACGTGCGGGCCGACGGGGTGGCAGGCACCGGCTGGCTCGAGTGCAACTGGCCGCCCGCGAGCCCGGCCGGCCCCGAACCGGCATGACCGGCGCCGGCCCGACCCGGGCCCGGGTCGACCACGCGCTGGCGGAGTGGCGGCGCGCGGGCGACGACCTGCGGGTCGCGCTGGAGTCCGCGGTGGCGGACGGCGAGCCGCTGGCCGGCCTCGACCTCTCGGGCACGCTCCTCCAGGGCGCGCGTCTCGCCGGCGCGCAGCTCGCGGGCGCGGTGCTCGACGGCGCCTTCCTCCAGGACGCCGACCTGCACGGCGCCGATCTGCGGGGCGCGCAGCTGCACGCGACGTTCCTCTGGGGCGCCGACCTGCACGACGCGGACCTCACCGGCGCGGTGCTCCACGGCGCGAACCTGCACGCGGTCGACGCGTCGGGCGCGCGGCTGCACGACGCGGATCTCACCGAGGCCATGGCCTTCAAGGCCGACTTCCGCGGTGCCGATCTCCGCGGGGCCCGCCACGACTCGCTCACCCACTGGCCCGAGGGCTTCACACCCCCCACGCAGGAGAACCCATGACGGAAGGTATCGGCTGGCTCCGGGGCGTGATCTTCGACGCCGAGGATCCCGAGAAGCTCGCGGCGTTCTGGCAGGCGGTGCTGGGCGTCGGCGTGGCCAAGCGGGTGCCGGGTTGGATCGCGCTCGAGCCGGGCCGCAGCGGCGTGCTGCTCGCGTTCCAGCCCGTCGACGAGAGCCGCCCGAAGACGATCAAGGTCCGGCTCGACATCGAGGTCCCCGAGCTCGAGCACACCAGCGAGCAGGTCGTCGCCCTCGGCGCGACGCTGGTCGACGTCGTGCACTTCAAGCCGGGGGAGGAGCACCGCGTGTTCACCGACCCCGAGGGCAACCAGTTCAACCTCGTGCTGCCGGAGCCGGAGGCCGAGCCCGCGTCATGAACAGGGTTCCCCCGCCCGAACACCTGGAGACCGCCACCCGCGGCCTCCTCGGCGCGTTGCACGCCGGCGGCAACACGCCCTCCGACCTCCAGCTCGACATCGTCGACACGCTCAACCGCTCCGTCTTCGGGCTCGACCTCGACCTCGGCGGCCTCACCCCGCTGACCCCGATGGAGCTCGCGGCGAAGCTCCCCGACCACCAGGTGCGCCGCATCGTGATCCAGGCGATGGTGGCCCTCGAGCTCATGCAGCATCCGCTGCCGCGGGCCGTCGCGCACGCCACCAAGCTCTACGCGCACGCGCTCGAGGTCGACGAGCCGATGGTCACGACCGCGCGCCGCTTCGCCCACCACCAGGTGGGGCTGATGTACGCCGACATCATCCGCAACGACTGGTACACCGAGGAGACCCGGCACGAGATCCTGCACGGCAAGCTGCGCGAGCTCCTGCGCTCGAAGGTCGCCTACACGGGGATCGTCCGCGACCACGCGATCGCGGCGAAGTGGGAGGGCCTCGGCGACTGCCCGCCGGGGAGCTGGGGCCGGGCGGTGTTCGACTACTACCACGAGCACCACTTCCCGTTCCCGGGCGAGCGGCACGGCATCTACGAGGTGGGCGCACACCACGACTTCGTGCACGTCCTCACCGACTACCCGCCCGATCCCGAGGGCGAGATCGATGTGTTCACGTTCATCGCGACGACGATGAAGGACCCCCGCGGCTTCACCCTGCTCGTCGTCACCCTCGGGCTGTTCCAGAACGCGAGCATCAAGCACGTCGCGGGGAAGAAGGTGCGGATCGCGCGGGCCGACACGCTGGCGGACCCGGGCGCGGTGGGCCGCTTCGTCGACTCGTTCGCGCGCGGCCTGTCGTGCACCGTCGACGTGATGGACGGCATCGACCACTTCGCGCTCGCCCCCGAGAACCTCGAGGAGATCCGCGCGCGCTTCCGGATCCCGCCCATCGCCGACCCGCGCGCCCGAGAAGCGCGCGCCTGACCCGCCCCAGGGCCTCAGCGCTCCGCGGCCTCCGGGGAAGCGGCCGCGGTGCGGGGGGAGCGGGCGACGAACGGGAGCGCGATCCCGAGCGCGGTTGCGATCGCCACGAAGAGCATGGTCGGGCGCAACGCGTGCACGAACGCCACCGCGGTCGAGGCCCCGGCCGGTGCGGTCTTGGAGGCCGCGCCGAACACCGCGCCCGTGATCGCGAGCCCGAACAGGCTGCCCAGCTGGCGCACCGCGGAGATCGCGCCCGAAGCGACGCCCGCCTTGTCGGTGGTGACCGCGCCCATCGCGGCGATGTTCGACACGTTGAACGCGAGCCCCTGCCCGAAGCCCGACAGGACGAGCCCGGTGAGCACGAGCGCGAGCTGGTCGTCGACCCCGAGCGCGGCGAAGCACGCGAAGGAGACGGCCAGCAGCGCCATGCCCACGGCCATCAGCCGCGTCGCGTTCTCGAGCGCGAGCAGCCGCCCGATCGCGCGCGCGGTGAGCGCGAGCGGGATCGTGAACGCGAGCAGGATCACCCCGCTCGCGGCCGAGCTGCGGTGCTGCACCTCCTGCAGGTAGAGCGCCAGGTAGAACATCGCCGCCGCGAAGCCGAAGTTCGCGAACCACCCGACGCCGGCCGCGGCCGCGAACGGACGGCTCTCGAAGATGTGGAGGTCGACGAGCGGCGCGTCGGCCCGGCGCTCGACCACGACGAAGGCCACGAGCAGCCCGAGACCGACGACGAGCGCGGCCACGACCTCGGGGTGGTCCCACCCGGAGTTCGGCCCTTCGAGGAGGCCGTAGACGAGGAGCACGAGACCGCCGGTGACGGTCACGAGGCCGGCGACGTCGAGCCGCCCGGACACCGTCGGGTCGCGGCTCTCGCTCACCCCGCGGACCGTGAGGACCGCGGCCGCGAGCGTGAGCGGCAGGCTCAGGACGAAGAAGCCCCGCCACGACCACACGTCGGCGACGACACCGGCGACCAGCGGGCCGATCGCGGAACCCACCGCTCCCGTCGCGCTCCAGATGCCGATCGCGGTCGCGCGCCCGGCGCCGTCGAACGCGTCGCTCACGATCGACAGCGACGTGGCGGTCACGAGCGCGGCGCCGAGGCCCTGCATCGAGCGGCCCAGGATGAGCATCCCGGTCGACTGGGACGTCGCGCAGACGACCGACGCGCACGCGAACAGGCCGAGCCCGACCAGCGCCACCCGCTTGCGCCCGAAGATGTCGCCCAGCCGCCCGCCGGCCAGCAGGCACGCGGCGAGGGCGAGCATGTAGGAGTTGGCGATCCACAGGAGCGTGGCGTCGCTGCCCCCGAGGTCGGCCCGGATGTGGGGCAGGAGCACGTTGAGCCCGAAGAAGTCGACCGTGAGCGCCACGTTGGCCAGCGACATCGCCACCAACGCGGCGCGCGGGGACCGGCGGGTCGGGCGGGGGGCGGCCGTCGGTTCCATGGCGCATCATCGTCGCCGATGGACGGGCCGCAGCGGGGACGAATCGGCGGATCGGCGTCCCGGAGCGCGGGGTTCAGGGGCCCCCGGGGGCGGTCGATAGCTCCGGGATGCAGACCCCGGCCATTTCCGAGTGGTTTCGTCAACTATGGGTTGTAGGCTCGCAGGATGCCTGAAGTCGCAGCTCCCACGCCGGTCGAGGGCGTCAAGGAGGAGAGCCGCCACCTCCGCGGCACCCTCTTCGACGAGCTCGCCGAACCCGGGACGCCGTTCTCCACCCCGGCCACCCACCTGCTGAAGTTCCACGGGATCTACCAGCAGGACGACCGGGACGCGCGCCGCGACCTCGCCCGCAAGAAGCAGGAGCTGGCCTATTCGTGCATGGTCCGGACCAGCGTCCCCGGCGGCAGCCTCCGCGCCGACGAGTACCTGGCCCTCGACCGCGCCGCGGGTGCGCTCGGCGACGGCACCCTCCGCGTCACCACCCGCCAGGGCATCCAGTTCCACTTCATCAGCAAGACGAAGCTGCGCGACCTCGTGCACGACCTCAACGAGTCGCTGATCACGACGCTCGGGGCCTGCGGCGACGTCGTCCGCAACGTCACCTGCTGCCCGGCCCCGATCGCCGACCGC
Source organism: Acidimicrobiia bacterium (assembly GCA_017882925.1). GTDB lineage: Bacteria > Actinomycetota > Acidimicrobiia > IMCC26256 > Chersky-534 > Chersky-534. The sequence continues at coordinate 14,052 of JADGOM010000076.1, forward strand.
CGCCAACAGCACCTGCTCGAGACCGCCCGTGCGATCGCGCAGCGCTTCCGGCCCCGGACCAACGCCTACTTCGAGCTCTGGGTCGACGGCGAGCAGGCCGTCACCGCGGAGCTGCCGTTCCCGGTCGATCCCGGCGAGGAGCCCCTCTACGGCGAGACCTACCTGCCGCGGAAGTTCAAGATCGGCATCGCCTGGCCCGGCGACAACTGCATCGACGTCTACACGCAGGACCTCGGGATCGTCCCGGTCAACGACGCCGAGGGCAACCCGGGCTACACGCTCCTCGTCGGTGGGGGGCTCGGCATGGGCCACGCCGACCCGGGCACGTACCCCCGTCTCGCGACCCCGCTCGGCTGGGTCCCGGTCGACGAGCTCGGCGCCGTGGCCGAGGCGATCGTCGCCGTGCAACGCGACTTCGGCGACCGCACCGACCGCAAGTTCGCCCGCCTGAAGTACCTCATCGACCGCCGGGGCGAAGACTGGTTCCGCGCCGCGGTCGAGGGGAAGCTCGGCCGGCTCATCGCGCCGGCCGTCGCCGTCCCGCCGTGGCTCGGCACCGACGACCACCTCGGCTGGCACGCGCAGCCCGACGGACGCTGGTTCCTCGGCGTCCACGTCGACAGCGGGCGCGTCCGCGACGTCGAGGGCGGCAGCCGCCTCCGCAGCGCGCTCCGCACGATCGTCTACCGCTACCAGACCGGCGTGCAGCTCACCGCGCTCCAGGACGTGCTGCTCACCGACGTGCGGCCGGAAGACCGCGCCGCGGTCGAGACCATCCTGCGCGAGCACGAGGTCACGCTCTCCGACGACCTCGCGCCGCTGCGGCGTCACGCCCTCGCCTGCCCGGCCCTGCCCACCTGCGGCCAGGCGCTCGGCGAGGCCGAGCGGGTGCTGCCCAGCGTCCTCGCCGGGCTCGACGCCGAGCTCGAGGCCGCCGGCCTCGGGGGCCAGTCACTCCACGTGCGCATGACCGGTTGCCCCAACGGCTGCGCGCGGCCCTACACCGCCGAGCTCGGCATCGTCGGGCGCACCAAGACCAAGTACGACATCTGGGTCGGCGGCGCGGTCGACGGCAGCCGCCTGGCCGAGGTCCTGGTCACCGACGTCCCGCTCACCGAGGTGCCGGGCGTGCTCCGGCCGCTCCTCGACCAGTGGAAGCTCGAGCACCTCGACGCCGAGAGCTTCGGCGACTGGGCGGCCCGGGTCGGCGTGCCGGTGCTGGCGCACTCCGTCCGCCGGCCGACGCGCACGCGCGCGTCGGCGAAGGCCAAGGCCGACGACGAGGCCGACCTCGCGTCCTGAGCCCGGGCCGCGGAATGCCGGGGCGGCGATCCGGTGTTGCGGG
>JADGOM010000289.1 GCA_017882925.1 Acidimicrobiia bacterium
CGTGAGGCTCATCACCCGGCCGAACGACGTGAGGATGACCTCCGCGCCCTCTTCCTGTGCCTTCTTGGCGACCCCGAACGCGATGGACGCGTCGTTGAGGACACCCGTGACGAGAACGCGCTTGTCCCTGAGCAGCATGGGGATCCCTTAGAGCGGGCCGTTGGCGTGACGGCGGCGGGGTTGACGGTCGCGCTTCGTGGCGAGATGGCTGAGCGCGCCGGCGAGCTGTCGGCGGGTGTCGCGCGGGTCGATGACCTCGTCGACGTAGCCGCGCTCGGCCGCCCGGTACGGGTTCGAGAACCGGTCCTCGTACTCGTCGACCAGGGCCGCGTGCTCCGCGGCGCGCTCGGTCGGCTCGGCGATGCCGGCGATCCGGCGGCCGTGCAGGATCTGCACCGCACCGGTGGCACCCATGACCGCGATCTCCGCACCCGGCCAGGCCGCGCACCAGTCGTTGCCGAGGCCCTTGGAGTCCATGACGATGTAGGCGCCGCCGTAGGCCTTGCGCAGCACCACGCAGAGGCGGGGGACGCTCGCCTCGCCGTAGGCGAACACGAGCTCGGCCCCGTGGCGGATCATGCCCCGCCACTCGAGGTCGCGGCCGGGCTCGAAGCCGGGCGTATCGACGAACGTGATGAGCGGGAGGTTGAACGCGTCGCACCACTGCACGAAGCGGGCCGCCTTGCGGGAGGCCTCGATGTCGATGGTGCCCGCGCGTTGCGACGGCTGGTTGGCGACGATGCCGACGGGGCGCCCGTCGAGGCGGGCGAGCGCGGTGACGATGTTGGAGGCGTAGGCGGGGCGCAGCTCGAGCAGCGAGTCGTGGTCGAGGACGTCGTCGAGGACGTCGCGCACGTCGTAGGAGGCGGTGGCCCGGGCGGGGACGGTGGCGGCGGCGCGTTCGCAGTCGCGGTCGACGGGGTCGTCGTTGAAGTAGACGGGTGGGTCGACGAGCGAGTGCGACGGGAGGTACTCGAGGACGTCGGCCACGGCATCGGCGGCGGCATCGTCGTCGTCGACCACGAATGCGGCCACGCCGGTGCGCCCGTCGTGGACCGTCGCCGAGCCGAGGGCCATGCGGTCGACCACGATGCCGGTGAACTCCTCCACCGAGTCGGGGCCGCTCACGTAGGCGAACGACTCGCGGGTCATCACCACGACGTCGACCAGCCCGAGGAGGAGCGACGGCCCCGAGACGCAGGTGCCGGTGACGGCGAGGACCGTGGGCACGACGCCCGACGCGTCGGCGAGCGCCTTGGCCAGACGGCCCCACGCGTGGAGCGCGGACGCGCCCTCGTGGATGTCGGCGCCCGAGGTGTCGAGGAAGCCGACCACCGGCACGCCGGTCTCCAGGCCGAGCCGGATGGCGCGCTCCACGGCCTCGGCGCCCTCGGTGCCGATCGCGCCGTGGTGCTTGCCGCCGGAGATGCGGAACCAGGAGACGGCGCGCCCGCCGATCTCCCGGAGGTTCGCCTCCACGGCGTCGCTCCGACCGCCCATGACCGGCGTGGGCGTGCGCCCCGCGATGGTGGGGATCGGAGCGGCCAAGCTCAGACCGCCGGCGGCGGCGAGAGCACGAGGCTCGCGTTGTGGCCGCCGAACCCGAACGAGTTCGAGACCACCGGCCCCGGCGCGAACGGGCGGGGCTCGCCCTGCACGATGTCGAGGTTGCAACCGTCGTCGTTGCGCTCGTGGTTGGCCGTCGGCGGGACCAGGCCGTCACGCAGCGCGAGGACCGTGGCCACGGCTTCGACCGCACCCGCGGCGGCGATCAGGTGCCCGGTGACGCCCTTGGTCGACGTGACCGGCGGCGACTGCTCCCCGAACACCTTGGCGATCGCCTCGGCCTCGCCCGCGTCGTTGAGCGGGGTCGACGTGCCGTGGGCATTGATGTGCACGACCTGCGCCGCGTCGATCCGGGCGTCGTCGAGCGCGAGCTGCATGCACGCGGCGGCGCCCACACCGCCCGGAGCCGGCGCGGTGATGTGGTGCGCGTCGGCGTTGCGGCCGTAGCCGGCGACCTCGCCGTAGATGTGCGCGCCGCGGGCCAGGGCCCGCTCGAGCGACTCGAGCACGAAGAACGCCGCGCCCTCGCCGATCACGAAGCCGTCGCGGTCGATGTCGAACGGGCGGGACGCGAGCTCGGGGGCCTCGTTGCGGGTGCTCAGCGCGCCCATGCGGGCGAACGCGGCGACGGTCATCGCGGTCATGCCCGCCTCGCAGCCACCGGCCATCACGACGTCGGAGGTGTCGTCGCGGATGAGGCGGAGCCCTTCGCCGATCGCGTTGGAGCCGGCGGCGCACGCGGTGGTGATGTTGACGTTGGGGCCGGTGAAGCCGAACCGCATGCTGATGTGGCCGGCAGCGGCGTTGGCCATCATCATCGGGACGTAGAAGGGGCTGACCCGCAGCGCGCCCTTCTCCAGGAAGATCGGTTGCTGTTCCTCGAGCGTGTGGATCCCGCCGACGCCGGTGCCCGTGACCACCGCGCACCGGGCCGGGTCGGCCCCGAGGTCGCCCGCGTCGTCGAACGCGTCGGCGGCCGCCGCCACCCCGAGCTGCGCGAACCGGTCGAGCCGGCGCGACTCCTTGGGGCCGAGATACGCGACCGGGTCGAAGTCGAGCACCTCGCAGCCGAACTGCACGGGGAGCTCCGACGGGTCGAAGAGCTGCGTGCGCTTGGCCGTGCTCTTCCCCGACACGACCGTCGACCAGAACGTGTCGACGTCGCAACCGGCGGGGGTCTTGACCCCGATGCCGGTGACGACGGCACGGGGGCGGCCCCGGTGATCGAGAAGCTTGGGATCGGTGGTCATCGGGCTCTCCTGCGACAGGGAGGGATCAGGCCTTGCTGGCGAGCTTCGACATCACGAGGTCGACGGCCTGGCCGACGGTGGTGACGCCGTCGAGGTCGTCCTCCGGGACGACGATGTCGAACTTCTCCTCGAGGCCCATGACGAACTCGACGAGGTCGAGGCTGTCGGCGTCGAGGTCTTCCTTGAACCGGGCGGTCTCGGTGACCTGCGCCGGCTCCACGCTGAGCACCTCGACGGCGACGTCGGTGATCGTGGCGAGCGCTTCGGTGCGTTCCATGGGGCTTCCTCCGGTAGTGGTGCGGGACGACGGGTCGGGGATGACGTTAGTGACCCATGCCGAGCCCGCCGTCGACCGGGAGCAGGGCCCCGGTGATGTAGGCGGCGGCATCGGTGCAGAGGAAGGCGATCGCGGCGGCGACCTCGTCGGGAGTGCCGAACCGGCCGAGGGGTACGGCCGCCTCCGCTTTCTCCCTCCAGGCGTCGGGCATGCCTTCGGTCATCGCGGTCACGATAGGGCCCGGCGCCACCACGTTGCAGGTGATGTGACGGGATCCGAGCTCCCGCGCCACCGACCGGGACAGGCCGAGGAGCCCGGCCTTGGCGGCGGCGTAGTTGGCCTGGCCCGCCGAGCCCGCCTGGCCGCCGACCGACGACACGTTGACGATCCGGCCCCAGCGGGCCTTCATCATCGCGGGCGTGGCCCGGCGGATGGTCTGGAACGCACCGGTGAGGTTGGTGTCGAGCACGCTCGACCAGTTGTCGTCCGACATCCGCATCATGAGGCCGTCGCGCGTGATACCCGCGTTGTTCACGAGGATCGTGACCGGCCCGAAGGCGCCCTCCACCTCGGTGAACATGCTCTCGATCGACGCGCGGTCGGAGACGTCGGCGCAGACCGCGAGGGCCTTGCCGCCGACGGCCTCGACCGCGGCGACCGTTCCCGCGGCGCCATCCGCGTCGGAGGAGTAGCAGAAGGCGACCTGGTGCCCGAGCTCGGCGAGGGCGACCGCGGTGGCCCTCCCGATCCCCCGGGAGGCGCCGGTGACGAGCGCGGTGCGCGATGTGGTCTCCGGCCCGATCACGGACGGCCCCAGCGCAGCACGACGCTGCCCCACGTCATGCCGGCGCCGAAGCCGGTCATGAGGATCACGTCGCCATCCTTGATGCGGCCGTCGTCAACGGCCTCGGAGAGCGCGATCGGGATCGACGCGGCCGAGGTGTTGCCGTAGCGGTCGAGGTTGACGACGGTGCGCTCCATCGGGATGTGGAGACGGTTGCACGCCGACTCGATGATGCGGGTGTTGGCCTGGTGGGGGACGAACCAGTCGATGCCGGCGCTGGTCACGCCGGCCCGCTCCATGGCGAGGTTGGCGGAGTCCTGCACCGCGCGCACCGCCCGGCGGAAGACCTCCTGGCCCGCCATCGTGAGCCACTGCGCGCCGCTCTCGAGCACCTCGGCGGTGAGCGGGAGCTTGCTGCCCCCACCCGAGAGCTCGAGCAGGCCGGCGGCGGAGCCGTCGCAGCCCAGGTCCCAGCCGAGGATCCCGACCCCCTCCGCGCTGTCGTCGTCGCTGCGCTCGAGCACCACGGCCCCGGCGCCGTCGCCGAACAGGATCACCGTGCCGCGGTCGCGCGGGTCGAGGTCGCGGCTCATCGTCTCCGATCCCACGACCAACGCGCGGTCGAGCCCGCCGGCGGCCATGAGCGACTGCGCGATGACGAGCCCGTAGATGAAGCCCGCGCACGCGGTGTTGAGGTCGAACGACGCGCACCGCAGCCCGAGCGAGTCGGACACGATGGCCCCGGTGTGGGGGATCGGCTGCTCCGGCGTGGTGGTCGCCATCGCGAAGAGGCCGATGGCGTCGGGCGTGAGCCCGGCCGACTTGATCGCGTCGCTCGCGGCGGCGGCGGCGAGGGTCGCGGTTGATTCGCCCTCGCCGGCGACGCGGCGCTCACGGATCCCGGTGCGCTCCGAGATCCACGCGTCGGTCGTCTCGAGCCCGATCTCCTCGAAGTACGAGTTGGGAACGATGCAGTCGGGGAGCGCGCGCCCCCAACCGGTGATCGCGGCGCGCACGGCTCAGGAGACGCGGAGCCAGGCGACGGGTTGCCCCTCGCGCAGTCGTTCACCGGGATGGGCGAGCATCCCCATCAACTCGCCCCGGAACGGGCTGCACACGGGCGTCGATGTGCCCGGGCCCTCCACGCTGCCGATGAGCTGGCCCTTCTCCACCGGGACCCCGACGCCGTTGGCCTCGGGGAGAGGGCGGAAGGTGCCGACGCGCGGGGCGACGATCACCCGCTCGATGACCAGGATCTTCTCGCCTTGGTGAAGGTGGAGTTGCAGGGCCATTCAGTCCTCCCGGGTGAGGGCTTGGAGATCGTTCGGGACGGCCACGTTGCGAAACGCGATCGAGGGCACGGTGCGCTTGCCGAGGCCGGCGAGCATCGATCCGTTCCCCACCTCTACGAAGACGGCGGGGGAGAGGGATGCGAGCGTGAGCATGCAGGGACGCCAGCGGACCGGCACGGCCACGTGGCGTGCGCTGCGCTCGCGCCAGCCGTCGGCACCGTCGTGCAGCGCGGCGTCGTCGTTGGCCACCACCGGGGCGACGGGCTTGGCGAAGTCGACCGTGGCGAGGACCTCGGCGAGGCCGTCGGCCGCGGGCTGCATCAGCGGCGTGTGGAACGCGCCGCCGACCTTGAGCGGGGTGGCGCGCTTCACGCCGAGCTCCTTGGCCGCGGCGCTCGCGAGCTCCACCCCGTCGGGCGTGCCGGCGATGACCACTTGGCCGTCGGAGTTGTCGTTGGCGATCCAGCACGCGCCGGGCGCGGCGGCGCAGGCGGCTTCGGCCTGCTCGAGGGTGGCGCCCAGGAGGGCGACCATCCGGCCGGGGGTGGCGTCGGCGCACTGCTGGGTGAGCTCGGCCCGGCGGGCGGCGAAGCGGACGCCGTCGTCGAGGCTGAGCGCACCGCTCGCGATGAGCGCGGTGACCTGCCCGAGGGAGTGGCCGCCGAACGCGACCGGCGCGTCGACCAGCGGGCGGAGCGCCTCCCACGCGACGAGCGAGGTGAGCAGCACGGAGAGCTGCGAGTTGCGGGTGCGGCCGAGCTCGTCGGCGTCGGCGTCGAGGAGGAGATGTGCGAGCGGCTCGCCCATCGCGCCCTCGGCCTGGTCCACGATCTTCCACGCGGGGTGGTCGCGCCAGGGCGCGCCCATACCGGGTGACTGGGTCCCCTGGCCGGGGAAGACGATGGCGGCACGCGCGGTGTTCACGGATCCTCGTTCGTTGGCGGGAACTCATCGGACCAACCGTGTGCGTCAAGGGTTACATGCGGAACGTCACGGCATGAGAACCGCAGGTAACGTCCGTATGACATGACTGCCGTCGATTCCGATGCCCTCGTCGCGCTGCTGCCGCACCGACCGCCGTTCCGCTTCGTCGACGCCGTCGACGCGTGTGAAGCGGGAGTCTCGGTTACCGGTCGGTATCACGTGCGCGGTGACGAGGCGTTCCTGGCCGGGCACTTCCCGGGCAACCCGGTGTTCCCCGGTGTGCTGCAACTCGAGGCGCTCGCGCAGGCCGGCGCGATCGCGTTGCTCGCCGACGCGCGCTATGCGGGGAAGCTCCCGTTGTTCGGCGGGGTCGAGGAGGTGCGCTTCCGGCGCCTCGTGGTCCCCGGCGACACGTTGGTGCTCGACGTGACCCTCGAGCGCCTCAGTGCGCGCGGAGGGTGGGGAGTCGCCGTCGCGACCGTCGAGGGCAAGGCGTCCTGCAAGGCCCGGCTGTTCTTCGCGCTCGCCTGAACGGAGCCACACGACGATGAGCACGCCCGACCCGGAGCGCCCCACTGACGGCGGCAGCGATGCAGGCACCGACCAGCGCGACTACGACGAGCGCTACTACGCCCAGGGATTCGGGCTGCCGTACGACGAGTCCGAGCCCCACTGGGCCAACTTCTTCGGGGGCGTGGCCGACAACATCATCCGGCAGCTCGATCCGCACACGGTCCTCGACGCCGGCTGCGCGAAGGGCTTCCTGGTGGCCGCGCTCGCGGAGCGTGGCGTCGACGCGACGGGCGTCGACATCTCCGAGTACGCGGTGGAGCAGGCCGTCACCGGCGCGAAGGGCCGGGTGCGGTCGGGTTCGCTGATCGAGCCGCTCGACGGCCGGTGGGACCTCGTCACCTGCATCGAGGTGCTCGAGCACATGTCGCCGGCCGAGACCCAGCTCGCGATCGACAACATCTGCTCGGTCACCGACCGCGTCCTCCTGAGTTCGACGCCCTACGACTTCGACGAGCCTTCGCACATCAACGTCCGGCCGGTGGCCACGTGGGCGCAGTGGTTCGCGAGCCGGGGCTTCTTCCGGCGCACCGATCTCGACGCGTCGTACATCACGTCGTGGACCATCGTGTTCGAGCGCCGCCCGCTCACTCCCGCGGACGTCGTCTACCTCTAC
>JADGOM010000290.1 GCA_017882925.1 Acidimicrobiia bacterium
ATCGAGCTGTCGATCAGCGGGTCGTAGACCGGCAGGATGCAGCCTCCGGGGAGGCCGAACATGACCTCGACCTTCTCCTGCTCGAGACTCTTGATGAGGGCCTGGGCCCCGGTCAGCTTCATCGGTGTGCCACCTTTCGGTGCGCTGTCGTTGAGGTGCGGTGTCGTTGCGGTGCGGCGTCGTTGCGGGGCGTTCACGCGTTCGGACACGAAAAACCCCCCGCCGAGGCGAGGGGTTGGAGGTGCGCACGGACGCGGGAAGGCGTCGTGCGCTACGTAACTACGAGGAGGGTGATGCGGCGGGAGGAGAGGTTCGTACGCATGGAACCGAAAGTCTGACGGTTTCGGGCCTTCATTGCAAGCCGCTTCCGGCCCGCACGGGAGCGGTGGGGACGGCAGGCGGGGGATGGCTGGAGAACCAGGCCGACACCCAGGGCAGTGAGAGGGCCAGGTTCCTCCGCCAGCCGGCGAACGAGTGTCCCTCTCCCTGCACCAGGTTGAAGGTGACCGGGATCTTCCGCCGCGCGAAGGCCTGCTGGGCCTCCCGAGCCGCCCCGATCGACTCCCGGTCCCCTCGGCCCGCGTCGGCGTACACGCCGAGCGGCCCGGGGATGGCCAGGGACGGCAGGTAGTCCTGCGGGGTGTTGGCGTTCCGCAGCGCGGCGTCATGGGCCCACAGCGTCCCGCTGTAGCGGCTCTCCACCGGGCCGAACGTGCCGGAGTGCGACACGATCGCGGAGAAGCGGTCGAGGTGCTTGAGCACGAGGTTGAACGCGCAGTAGCCGCCCGTCGACAAGCCCCCGATCGCCCGGGAGCCACGATCGGCGATCGTCCGGTAGCGCGTGTCCGTCCAGTCGACGATGTCGCTGACGAGATACGTCTCGGTCTGCGGGCCACCCACGACGTTCTGGCACTCGGTGTCGCGCGCGTAGCCGCCGTTGACGTCGGGTAGCACGACGATGAAGGGCTGCACCGCGCCCGTCTGGACCAGGTAGTCCATCGCCTGGTCGACGAAGGCACCCCGCAGCCAGTCGGCCGACACGCCCGGCGAACCGTGCAGCAGGTAGAGGACCGGGAAGCGTCGGGTCGGGTCGTGGGGATCGAAGTACTGCCGCGGCAGGTACACGAACGTGCGTCGGGGGCCGATGCCGCTCGTGGTCCCGCCGACCTGCTGCTCCTCGACCACGCCGTGCGGCGGCATCGGCGGGAGCGCCGCCGTGGTGGTCGTGACGACGGCCTCGGCGGTCGTCGCCCGGCGACGCGGCGAGGGGTGCGCGACCGCGACCTGGGTCGGTGGATGCTCGACGAGATCCCGGGAGACGTGGCCGAACAGCGCGGCGAACGTGGGGATGTACTGGTAGTGACGATTGATGCCGTCGAGCACGGTGGTCACGACCAGCAGGATCACCAGCGCGGCGGCGCCGACGCGCGCGCCCACCCGCGCGAGCCGGCCCGAGCCCCGTCGACCTTCGCGACACCGGCGGGCACGTCGGACGCGCCGGACCTCGATCCCGATCCACGCCACCGCCACCAGCACCACCGCGACGATCAGGAGCCCGAAGAGCCACGTCGAGATGAGCACCGACCCGTGGGTGGGGTCCGGGAGCTTGGGCGGGATCACGGCCACGAGCGTGACGATAGGGGTTGCGCCGTCAGAGTTCGGACATCATCGACGCGCGGTCATGAAGCCGTCGAGGAGGCCGAAGCGACCGGAACTGGTCCCTCGTGCCCTTCTTCCGCCGCGCCGCCTCCCGGAGGGGCGCTCCCCTCGGTGCACTCACGGGTGCTCCGGTCGAAGGGCAGGAAGGCCTCCGCGCTCAGGGCGGCCACCGCGACCGGGGCGAGATCACCGGCGTTGCGGTACACGAGGTAGCGGGGGACCCACCGGGGCAGGAACTTCGCGTTGAACGTGTAGAGCGACTGGATCTGGAAGTAGGGGTTGAGCCGGCGGATGACCCACGCCTGCGCCGACTGGAGCGGCCCGAGGTCGGCGCCCTCCTCGATGAGGCCCTTGAACGCGGCGAAGTTGAGCGAGACCTCCTCGATCCCGTGCGCCCGGGCCCATTCGATCGTCTCGACGATCAGCCGCTCGTTGACCCCGTTGGGACCCACCACATCCCGGCGCATCGCGTCGAGCGACAGTCCCAGGCCGGCGCGGCACGGCGCGTAGCGCTGGAACGCGATCGGGCCGCCCGACCCATCGCGGGCGACCGCGACGATGCAGTCGCGGTCGCGGCCCGTGAGCAGCGCGTCGAGCGCCATCGAGAAGCCGCGCTCGGGGGCTCCGGCGCGGGCACGGTCGGAGATCCCCACGAGCGCGCGCATGAGCGTGGGGTCGAGGTCGCCCTCGCGGATGATCTCGACGGTGATGCCCGCGTTGCGGGTGCGGTTGGCGGCCTGGCGGACGGGCCGCATCGCCCGGCCGTCGAGCGAGAACGACTTCACGTCGATCACGGCCTCGTCGCCGAGGTAGCGCGACCGCATGCCGACCGACTCGTAGATGCCGAGCCGGTCGCCGCGGGCGCCGAGCACCGCCGGGCGCCAGCCCTTCGAGTTGCAGAGATCGACGAACCGGTGGAACGCGCTCGCGAACTCCGACGGCTCGCCCACGGGTTCGCCCCCGATGAGCCCCACGCCGTTGACGTAGCGGTACGCCACCGCCGCCCGGCCGTCGGCCGAGAACACGTAGCGCTTGTCGTGGCGCAGCGCGAACGGGTCGAGCGTGTCGCCGTCGGGTCGGGCCACCAGGGCCCGCACGCGGTCGCGGTCACCCTGGTGCGCCACCGCGCGCTCCGCCACCGGCGCGAGCGCGACCGCCAGGATCGTGAGCAGGATGATGAAGCCGACCACGGTGATGGAGGCCGGGAACCAGTGGCCGAAGCCGTCGATGTCGAGCCGGCCCGGGAGACCGACGATCCGGCTGGCCACCTCCTGGAGCGCGCCCGGGAACGTGAGGTGCGGGGTCACCTGACCGCTCCGCGCGTACAGGCCCCCGACGCCGTAGATGAACACGCCGAGCACCGACACCGGGACGACCCACGCGAGCGTGCGCCAGCGGGTGCGGTCGGTCGGCTCGTCGAAGAGGCGGCGGGCCCGGTGCAGGAGCAGCGCGACCACCGCCATGAAGAAGGCTTCCTCGAGGTCGAGGCCCTTGATCACGTCGGTGAGCGTCGCCGCGGTGAGCAACCCGATGGCCGCGACGTACGCGAGACGCCGGCGGCGGGCGAGACCGCGGCCCACGAGCATCAGGCCGAGCCCGAGCAGCGCGGTCGCGCCGGCGGCGAGGTGGGCGAGCTCGGGGGTGAACACCTCGTGGACGACGTGGAGCCGGGCGCGGAGGCCGGGAGTGAACGCGGACACGAGGTCGACCAGACCTGCGACACCCACGAGGACACCGAGGAGACGCGCGGCACGGTCGGGCGGGATGTGGAAGCGGCTGCGGAATCTCCGGCGCAGTGGCTTCGAGGTGGTACGCACCTCGGGAGTGGTCACAAGGTCACCGTAGCCACGCGAACCTGAAAGCTCGATGAACGGTCACTGCCCGCGACCCCGCCATCCGTGACCCTCGACCCGGTCGTCCTCACCGGGTCGTATCGGCAGGTTCGGGCGCCGGGCTGAGCCGGTCGGTGGTCGGCAGCCGCATCGTGACCCGGGCCCCGCCACCAGGGACGTTGGCCGCGGTCACGCTGCCGCCGTGGGCCCGGGCGATCGCCGAGACGATGGCGAGGCCCAGGCCGGCGCCACCGCCGACCGACCCGTTGTGGACGAAGCGCTCGAAGGCGTGGTCGAGCACCTCGTCGGTGAATCCCGGCCCGTCGTCCTCGACCGTGACGACAGCCTGCGAGCCGGCGCCGCCGCCGACCTCGGTCGCGACCTCGATCTCGACCGCGCTGTGCGCGAAGCGGACCGCGTTGTCGAGCAAGTTGCGCACGGCCCGCTCGAGCGCGACCTCGTCGCCGGTCGCCCGGGCCGACCCCGTCGCCCGGACCGTGACCCGGGTCTGGGGATGGGCCCGCCCGGCTGCGCCCACGACCCCGCGGACCAGCTCACCCAGGTCGACCGTCGGGAGCTGGTCGGGGGCGATGGTCCGGGTCCGGGCGAGGACGAGTAGGTTGGCGGCCAGCCGCTCCAACCGCTCCACCTCCTCCAGCGCGGAGTCGAGCGCGACCCGGCTGTCGGCGTCGGTGGCGTTCATGCGGGCGAGCTCGAGCTCGCCACGCGCGATCGCGATCGGCGTCCGCAGCTCGTGGCTCGCGTCGTCGATGAAGGCGCGTTCGTGATCGACCGCAGCCTCGATGCGGGACAGCATCGCGTTGAGGTGGATGGCGAGCTCCGCGAGCTCCTCACCGCCGTTGGGCACGGTGAGACGCCGCGACGTGCGCCCGCCGAGGGCGGCGGTCGACGACATCTCGTCGGCCTCCTCGATCATCGACCGCACCGGCGCCAGCGCGGCGCCGGCGACGAACCAACCCCCGAGGGACACCAGCGCGGCGAGCGCCGGGAGCGCGAA
>JADGOM010000077.1 GCA_017882925.1 Acidimicrobiia bacterium
CCGGCGGCAGTACGACTCGTGGCAGAGGTACGAGCCGCCGCGCATCACGCGCGCGGTTCCCCGGTCGGGACCGCGCGGGTCGTCGCGGGCGAGCGTCGCGTACGTCTCCGGGTGATACCAGTCGGCGCACCACTCCCACACGTTGCCCGTGACGTTGCGGAGACCCCACGTATTCGGTGGGAACGAGTCGACGGGAGCCGTGCCGACGTATCCGTCGGCGCCGGTGTCGTGGCCGGGGAAGGTCCCCTGGAAGACGTTCATCCGGTGCTGCCCCGCCGGTTCGAGCTCGTCGCCCCACGGGAACGGGCCGGCGCTCCCGGCGCGGGCCGCGTACTCCCACTCGGCCTCGGTCGGCAGGCGGGTTCCGGACCATGCGCAGTAGGCCATCGCGTCGGTCCATGACACGTGGACCACCGGATGGTCCGGGATCCCGACCCACGACGACTGCGGGCCGCGGGGATGGCGCCAGTCGGCGCCGAACACCTGCCGCCACCACTCGGCGCCCACCACGCCCGCGGTGTCGGGGAAGTCGTCGGGGAGCAGGCCGCCGAACACGAACGACCAGCCGAAGTGCTCGGCATCGGTGACATGACCCGTCGCTTCGACGAACGCGGCGAACCGTGCGTTCGAAACCGTGTGGGCGTCGATCGCGAAGCTCGAGAGGTGCACCTCGTGCACCGGGCCCTCACCGTCGCCGGGGTAGGCCCACCCCGACTCGTCGCCCATCGCGAATGCGCCGCCTGGGATCTCGACCAGGCTCCCGGGCCGCGCGCCGTTGCCCGCACCCGTCGGTGCCGAGGCGCGGTCCTCGTCGTGGCGTTCCGATCCGGGGGTGCAGCAGGCGTCACTCATGCACGACGACGTTAGGCCGGGAAGACGACGGCCCAGTCGGAGGCCATGTCGACGACCGACCACTTGCCGTCGGCCGCCGCGGCGAGGACCTTCCCCGTGCCGGACCCGAGCAGTGGGTCGGTGTCGTAAGCGAACTCCCGATCGCCGTCGGTGTGATGGATGACGAGCTCGAGGCTCCTGTGCGGGCTCGCGGCCGTCCACTGGAGCATCGGGAGGTCGCCGTCGGTGTTGCCCGCGGCCAGGATCGGGCGTTGCGCGACGTACTGGTGGATCGAGATCGGCTTCTGCGGCCCGTCGTCGAGAATCGCGAGGCCGGTGCCCTTCAACAGCTCGGGCCCCGCGTCGCCGATCTGGAACATGACGTTGCCGCTGCTCCCGATCAACTGGTGCGGCGCGATGCCGAAGATCTCGGGCGCCCACGCCCGCATGAAGTCGGTGCCCCCGCCCGAGACGATCCAGTTGGTGAACCCGTTGTCCTGCAGCAGCGCGAGTAGCTCGAGCATCGGCTGGTACACCGTCGTCGTGTACGGGCGCGCGAATCGCGGGTGCTGTGCGGCCCCGATCCACGTCTTGACCGCGGCGTCGAACTCGTCGGTCGTGATTGATCCGTGCGTCAGCTCGAGGAGCTCGAGCACCGCGGGGAGTCCGCCGGACTTCAGCTCCTCCGCAGTGGTCGGCCTCCCGAGCTCCGCGGCCCGGGCGAGCGCGAACGCCAGCTGCGTGTAGGGGTTCTCGCAGGCGAGGGTGCCGTCGTTGTCGAAGACCGCGACCCGCGCGACCTCCGGGACGAATTCGCGCGAACCGGAATCGGTGACGGCGGCCACGAAATCGAGGATCACCGCCTTCGGTGACCCGTCGTTCCAGCTCGTGAGTTGATCGGGCATCGGTTGCTCCTCGGACTCATCGGATCGTCCTCGAAGTCGCACCGCGGCGGCTCCGAACATCAGCCATTGTGGACGATGCCGGTGGCGACGCCCGGTGCGAGGCTGAGACGAGAAGCTCGGCAGGAAGCCGGGCGGCGTGTACGTCGACAGCATGCACTTCGCGTACGAAGGCGGCCAGGTCCGGTTGCTGCTGTCGCTCATCAGCTATCTGAGGAGCGGCGAGTACCGGTCGCGGTACTCGGGCGTGAAGATCCCGCGCACCAACCTCAAGCCCGACTACCCGGAGCTATCTGCGGCCTTCGTCCGCGGGCTCGTCCGATCAGCAGGAGGTTCCACATGACGCAGGACCCGCAGGTGTCGCGCACCGTCCTCCCGATTCCGGAGCGGGCCCACGTCGGACTCACGACGTACGACGCGAAGGATCCGGACACGCACTACCCGCCGATCGAGTCAGTGCGCCCACCCGAGGGTGCGCCCAACGTGCTGATCGTGATGATCGACGACTGCGGCTTCGGCGCTTCGAGCACCTTCGGCGGGCCGTGCAACACACCCAACCTCGATCGAATGGCCGCCAACGGCCTGAAGTTCAACCGGTTCCACACCACCGCGCTCTGCTCACCGACCCGGGCGTCGCTGCTCACCGGGCGCAACCACCACACGGTCGGCATGGGCGGCATCACCGAGATCGCGACGTCGGCGCCGGGCTACAACTCGGTGCGCCCGCAGAGCACCGCCCCGCTCGCAGAGATCCTGAAGCTCAACGGCTACAGCACGTCGCAGTTCGGGAAGTGCCACGAGGTCCCGGTCTGGGAGACAAGTCCGATGGGCCCGTTCGTCCACTGGCCGATGGGTAGTGGCTTCGACCACTTCTACGGCTTCGTCGGCGCGGAGACGAACCAGTGGTACCCGGGTCTCTACGAGGGCAACGCGCCGGTCGAGCCGGCGAAGACCCCGGCACAGGGCTACCACCTCACCGAGGACCTGACCGAGCACGCGATCAACTGGATCCACCAGCAGAAGTCGCTCATGCCCGACAAGCCGTTCTTCATGTACTTCGCGCCCGGGGCCACCCACGCGCCGCACCACGTCACCCCCGACTGGAGCGACAAGTACAAGGGCGCATTCGACGCGGGTTGGGACGTGCTCCGGGAGCAGACGTTCGCGAAGCAGAAGGATCTCGGCCTGGTTCCGACTGACGCCGATCTCTCGGCCCGGCCCGAGCAGATCCTGGCCTGGGCCGATGTCGCCGACGATCTCAAGCCCATCCTCGCCCGGCAGATGGAGATCTACGCCGGCTTCCTCGAGCACACCGATCACTACATCGGTCAACTCGTCGCCACGCTCGAGAAGATGGGCATCCTCGACGACACGCTCGTCTACTGCCTCATCGGTGACAACGGCGCCAGCGCCGAAGGCACCCCGAACGGCACCTTCAACGAGTTCATCTCGCTCAACGGTGCAGCCGCGTTCGAAACCACCGACTTCATGACCCAGCGCCTCGACGAGTTCGGCGGTACCGAGGCGTACAACCATTACGCGGTCGGTTGGGCCCACGCGATGAACACGCCGTACCAGTGGACCAAGCAGGTCGCCTCGCACCTGGGCGGCACCCGCAACGGCATGATCGTTCAGTGGCCCAACGGCATCAAGGCCAAGGGTGAGGTCCGGAGCCAGTTCCACCACGTGATCGACGTCGCGGCCACCGTGCTCGACGTCGCGAGCCTGCCCGAGCCCGCGTTCGTCAACGGCATCCAGCAGCAGCCGCTCCACGGCGTGAGCATGCGCTACGCGTTCGACGATGCGGGCGCCGCGGAGCAACGAGAGACGCAGTATTTCGAGGTCGCGTGCAACCGCGGGATCTACCACAAGGGCTGGACCGCGGTCACCCGGCACAGCGTCCCCTGGGACTTCAACGCCGAGCTACCGCCGCTGGACGACGATCTGTGGGAGCTCTACGACACCACCGTCGACTGGACCCAGGCCCACGACGTCGCCGCCGACAACCCGGCCAAGCTCGCGGAGCTCCAGCGCCTGTGGCTCATCGAGGCGGTCAAGTACAACGTGCTCCCCCTCGACGACCGGCGGATCGAACGCTTCAACTCCGACATCGCCGGGCGTCCCGTGCTCGTGAAGGGCAACACGCAACTGCTGTACGGCGGCATGCAGCGGCTGAGCGAGAACTCGGTGCTCAACCTCAAGAACAAGTCCCATTCGGTCACCGCGGAGGTCGAGATCCCCGACGGCGGGGCGAACGGAGTCGTCATCGCCCAGGGTGGTGCGTTCGGCGGCTGGAGCCTCTACCTCCAGGAGGGCAAACCGAAGTTCTGCCACAACCTCGCGTCGCTGATGCGGTTCTACGTCGAGGCGACCGAGACGGTGCCCGACGGAACGCACCAGGTGCGGATGGAGTTCGCGTACGACGGTGGTGGCCTCGCCAAGGGCGGCACCGCCACCTTGTTCATCGACGGCAGCGCCGTCGGCGAGGGTCGGATCAATGCCACCGTGCCGATGATCTACTCCGCCGACGAGACCTGCGACGTCGGCATCGACACGGGAACGCCCGTGAGTGAGGACTACACGTCGGCGAACAGCGGGTTCACGGGCACCGTCAACTGGGTCGAGCTCTCGGCCGGCGACGACAACCACGACCACCTGATCTCACCCGACGAGCTGATGCGCGTCGCGACCACCATCCAATAGGAGGATTCCATGGCCATCGGTCCCGTCGAATACGCGATCATCGAGTTCCCCGGCAGCCGGTTCAACGGCGGCATCGCCCCGGCACTGGGCGAGCTCATCGAGTCGGGCAAGATCCGACTCCTCGACCTCGTCTTCATCACCAAGGACGCCGAAGGCGACGTCCTCATCGTGGAGTTCGACGAGCACGACGACCTCGCCGCGTTCGGTGAGCTCGACGGCGAGGTCGGGGGCCTGCTCACCCCCGAGGACCTCGCGCACGCGGCCGACGGGATCCAGCCGGGGTCGTCCGCGGCGCTCCTCATCTGGGAGGACACGTGGGCGCTCCCGCTCGTGGAGAGCATCCGCGATTCCGGTGGCGTCCTCATCGAAGGGATGCGCATCCCGCACGAGCTCATCGAGGCCGCGCTCGGAGAGCTCGAGAGCGCCTGAACGCTGCAGCACTCACGTACCCGCCCGGCCCACAGGAGATCCCCATGCTTCGACGTCGTCCCGTAGCCCGTGTCGCCCGCACCGCTGTAGTCGTCGGTGCCGTCGCCACCGTTGCCCGTCCCGGCCCCGTCGGCGGTGTCGGTGGCGTGGGTAGGCCCCGGCGTCGCCTGTAGCAAGCCGCGTTCGCCGGGGCTACAGCTCCGGAACCACGTCCTCGACGTCTTTGCCGTGGACGAGCGCGTGCCACGCGATCGCGGGTGCGCGCTTCCAGCCCTGGGTCTTCACCGCTTGCGCGAACTCGGTGCCCGCGAGCGCGAGCCCGCAGACGCCGAGGAGGAACTCGAACGCCCACGACGCGGTGAGCCACGCGCCACTGAGGCCCAGGATGATCCCGTAGGGGATCCAGGACATCAGCCAGAGCACCACCCCGAGGCGGAGCTTCACGTCGCCATCACCGCTGCACGGTAACCGCCGGTGCCGCGCCGCGGGAGCTGCGGGGCGCCAGTCAGGCGGGATGGGCCTGCGCGTAGGCGAGCATGCCCGCGAACATCCCGATCACCTTCGGCGCGTACACCGGGTCGGTCGCCCAGTTGCCCCCGCCCATCTGGTTCCACAACGGGGCCGCTCCCTTCAGGAAGAAGGTGTCGTAGTGGCGGGCCGCGTCGGGCCCGGTGCCGTAGATGCCGGGCGCGGGCGGGTTCGCGAGCCGGTCGGCCCGGCTGTCGGGGTCGGCGTAGTTGCGCAGCAGCTGGATCTGGGCCCGGACCCCGTCCTGGGGGGTCGGGAAGAGGTCGCCGGCGGTGCACGAGTCGCAGGTCCCGATGCCGGAGTAGTTGTTGCCGGGGTCGACCGCGAAGCCGCCGGTCTCGATCATCGCCTGCGCGAACGCGAGGTCGCCGCGCACATGCTCGGCCGCGCCCTCCTGCACGTAGAGGCGGGCCAGGTCGTCGATGGTGGTGCCGGCGGCGAGCTGGGCCACGGAGCCGGTCGACCGGTACCAAGCCGCGATCTGCGCGGGCGTGAGCGTCGCGTCGCCCATCACGGGCACCGCGCCCCACCCGTCGAGCTCGGTCTGGTCGCGGGTCTGCTCCGCGGCGAGCGTGTCGTGGCGGGCGTCGAGCCGGGACTTCTCCGCGGCCAGGTCGTCGCGTGCCTTGACCCGGGCCGCGTGGTCGGCCTCGAGCCGCGCCTTCAGCGTGGTGAGGCTGTCGAGCGTCGACGCGTCCTCGGCCGCCGCGGCCTGGGAGTACTGGAGTGCGGCCGCGTTCTCGTCGTTGCCGTCGATCGGTGGGGTGCTCCCGCCGACGCGGCTGCTGCGCTCGTAGGCGTCGGCCGCCCGAGCGCGGGCGACGCCGCGGGCGACGTCGAGGTCGATGCGGTTCTGGGCGAGGAACCCGTCGCTGACGTCGACCGCCGACTGCGCGGCCTGCGCTTGGGGCGCGAGCGCGTCGCGGTCCCGGTCGACCGCCGCGAGCTGCAGTGACTCGCGGTTGAGGTCGACCGCGATCTTCGTGGCCCCTGCGGGCAGACCGTCGTCACGCGCGGTCGTCGTGGTCGGCGGGGCCGTAGCGGTGGCGGGCGCGGACGGCTGGGTCGACGAGCCGCCGGTCGAGGCCCAGGCGCCGCCGGCCGTGCACATCGCCGCGACGGAGATCGCGAGCACCTCGAGCCACCGGACCTTGCGGTTCACGCGCCGGATGTCCCCGCCCGGGCCGCGTCCGGCGCAGGCGATTGCACGCGCTGGAGGTCGTCGTCGTTGGCGAAGCGGTAGCCGACGCCTCGGATCGTGATGATGCGCTGCACGCCCTCGGCCGCGACGAGCTTCGCCCGCAACCGGCCGACCTGGACGTCGAGGCTCTTCGTGTCGCGCGCCGTCCCCCACAGCTCGCGGACCAGCTCGTCGCGCGTCACCACGAGCCCGGCCTTGCGCATCAACAGCTCGGCGATGTCGAACTCCCGGCGCGGCATGGGCAGGAGCTCGCCGTCGATCGTGATGTGGCGGGTCGCGCGGTCGAGCACGATCGGGCCGACGGTGGTCGTGTCGTCAGTGGGTTCGACGCTCACCGCGGCTCGGCGGAGGAGCGCCCGCACCCGGGCGACGAGCTCGTGGGGGCCGATGGGCTCGGTGAAGACGGAGTGGGCGCCCGCGAGGAACGCGGCCACGACGTCGCGCTCCGCCTGTCCTTCGCAGAAGACCGCGATGGAGGCGTCGGTGTGGGCGCGGATGTTCACGCAGAGCTTGACGACCTGCTGGGATACGGACGAGACCTCGAGCAGCACGAGTCGGGCGTTCGAGAGCTCGACCACCTTCTCGACGAGCTCCAGCGAATCGGAGGTCGTCTCGATCTCGAATCCCTCCGAGCGCAGCAGAGCCGCGGCCCGCGGTTGGAGCCGCGCCTCGACGACCACCACCACGACCACGGTTCACCGCCCCAGCCCATCGTCCGTAACAGAATGCGCCCGCAGGCGCGACCGCAAGGTAGTGACCCGATGTGAACGGCTGGTGGCCGGGACCGAACCAATCAGTCCGTGGATCGGAAACGAGCGGTAACGGATGCGCGAACTCTGATGCGACGG
>JADGOM010000078.1 GCA_017882925.1 Acidimicrobiia bacterium
CCCGATATCCGTTGACCTCAGCACTCTGCGACCCGCCGGGTTTCCAACCGCCGGGCGGGTCATGTAGAGATAGTTCGAACACCGATCCATGCGCAAGCATGGCTCGCGGCCGGCACGTCGACCGGCCGCGGGAGTCCAGGGGGGACGAGGGCATGGCCGAGGAATACGAGTACGGGCTACCCGCCCAGGCGCGGCAGCGACCCGATCAGATCGCGCTCCGCCAGGGCGAGGAGTCCCTGACGTACGCGCAGCTCGACGAGCGCGCCCGACGGGTCTCGCACGCGCTCCACGCGTTGGGCGTGGAGCGGGGCGACGTGGTCTCGATCATGGTGCCCAACCGCTTCGAGTTCTTCGAGGCGATGCACGCCTGCGGCCGACTCGGCGCGATCGCGGTGCCGATCAACGTGCACTTCAAGGCGGACGAGGCCGGCTGGCTCGTGAGTGACTCGGGCTCCACGGCCGTCGTCGTCTCGCACGAGCTCGAGGACGCGCTGAGCGCCGTCCCCGACGTTCCGCGGCTGGTCGTCGACGCCGAGCCCGGTGATCCCCGCGACTACGAGGCCGCGGTCGCCGCCGCGCCCGCCACCGGCGAGGTCGACCCGCCCGAGGTGATGGGCGACGGCTGGTTCACGACCATGGCCTACAGCTCCGGCACCACGGGCCGGCCGAAGGGCATCGCCATGGGCGAGGCCGACTTCCGCCGCACCGCGGCGGGCTTCGCCACGATGGGGCTGCGGTGGGAGTTCGGCCCCGACGACGTGCACCTCCTCGTCGGCCCGTCGTACCACTCGGGCCCGGCGGCGTGGGCCCAGATGCACCTCGCGTTCGGCGCCACCGTCGTCATCCTGCCGAAGTGGGACGCGGAGGAGTGCCTGCGGCTCATCGACCGCTGGAAGACGACCAACACGCACATGGTGCCGGCCAACTTCTCCCGCATCCTCGACCTGCCCGAGGAGACCCGGAACAAGTACGACACGTCGTCGATGAAGATGTTCGTGCACGCGGCCGCGCCGTGCCCGGTGCCGCTCAAGCGGGCGTTCATGGACTTCGTCGGCCCGGAGAAGGTCTGGGAGTACTACGGCGCGAGCGAGGGTGGTGGCACGGTCATCTCGCCCGACGAGTGGCTCGCACACCCGGGCAGCGTGGGGCGCCCGTTCCCGGGCAACGAGTTCGCGATCCTCGACGACGACGGCAACCCGTTGCCGGCGGGGGTGTCGGGAACGATCTACGCACACCCGGTCGACAGCGGTTTCAGCTACCACAACGACGACGAGAAGACGCAGGCCGCGCACCGGGGCGAGTGGTTCACCGTCGGCGACGCCGGCTACCTCGACGAGGACGGCTACCTCTTCCTCACCGACCGCAAGGCCGACATGGTCATCTCGGGGGGCGTCAACATCTACCCCCGCGAGATCGAGGAGTGCCTCTTCCGCAACCCCGAGGTCGTCGACTGCGGCGTGCTCGGCGTGCCCGACGACAAGTGGGGCGAGGTCCTGCTCGCGGTGGTGCAGCGGGCGGACGGCTCCTCACTCGACGCCGACGGCGTGATCGAGTGGTGCCGCGAGCACCTCGCCGATTACAAGCGCCCCCGCATCGTGGAGTTCATCGACGAGCTCCCGCGCGACCCGAGCGGCAAGTTCCGCAAGCCCCGGTTCCGCGCCGCCTGGGTCGCGGCCCGCGAGTCCGCCTAGCGCCTACGGACCTACGGGTCAGCTGGCGAAGGGGACGGTCTCGAGGCGGGGGGAGTAGCCGGTGTCGGCGGCGCGGTCCTCGACCCGGCGGATGCACGCGATGCGCTCGGTCCGGTACGACGCCTGGCGCACCGACCAGCTCGTGAGCTTCTGGTGGCGGCCTTCGCTGGAGAAGAAGGTCGTGAGGGGTCCCTCGAGCTCGTAGCCGTCGGCTCCGTCGATCCGCTCGATCGTCTGATCGGCCATCGTCACCTCGAACGCCATGGCGTCCTCCTTCCGTCTTCCCTGGTCGTGACCTCGACCGTACGCTCCGCGCGCTGTGGATAACGAGAGGGGTCTTCGGTGTGGATTTCCTGTGGAAACCGGGCCGCGCGCGGTGGACGGGGGTGGACAACTTTCTGCCGCGCGGGCTTGCTTATCGACAATGCTTGTTGTTGACTAGCGCCTGTCATGAAAACCGCGGCGCAGCTGACCGAGAGCTTCCGAGCACAGGGACTGCGGGTGACCCCGCAGCGCCAGTGCATCTTCCGGCTGCTCCAGGGCAACGACTCGCACCCCACGGTCGACTCGTTGTACGACTCGGCCCGGGCCGAGATGCCGACGATCTCGCTGAAGACCGTGTACCAGACGGTCCACGACCTCGCCGCGCTCGACGAGGTCGAGCTCCTCGATCTGGGCACCGGCAGCCTGCGGGTCGACCCCAACGTCGAGGAGGAGCACCACCACCTCGTCTGCACCAACTGCGGGCTCGTCCGCGACCTCCCGCTCGACGTCTCGTCGGTGCGGCTGTCCGCCAAGGCCCGGCGCGGGTTCGACGTGCGGGCGGTCGAGGTGATCGCCCGCGGCCTTTGCGCAACCTGCGTCGCCGAGGGCGTCTGATCCCGGCCGAGACTCCGCCTCACCGAACCACCCGGTCACCGAACCACCAAGTCTCCAAGGCATCACCCACCGCAACATCCGCACACGAGAGGACGACCCATGCCTGACCTGAACGGCAGCAAGACCCACGACAACCTGAAGGAAGCGTTCGCCGGCGAGAGCCAGGCCAACCGGCGCTACCTGTACTTCGCCCAGAAGGCGGACGTCGAGGGCTACCCCGACGTCGCCGCGCTCTTCCGCTCGGTCGCCGAGGGTGAGACCGGCCACGCGTTCGGTCACTTCGACTTCCTCGCCGAGGTCGGCGACCCGGTCACCGGGGTTCCGGTCGGTGCCACCGACAACAACCTGAAGTCGGCGATCGAGGGCGAGACCTACGAGTACACCGAGATGTACCCGGGGTTCGCCAAGACGGCCCGCGACGAGGGCTTCGACGAGATCGCGGAGTGGATGGAGACGCTGGCCCGGGCGGAGAAGAGCCACGCCGGCCGCTTCACGCAGGGTCTCGAGTCGGTTTCCTGACCCGACCCACCGTGTGCGACGTGGGCGGCCCCGGGGTATGGATCCCGGGGCCGTTCCACGCCGGACCGCCCTCCGCGTGAGCCCCCCGCACCCGTAGACCGCCTGCAATCCGGAGAGGAGCGTCCGTGAAGCTGCTCTACGACCCGCTCGACCCGCAGTACCACGACGCCGCCGAGGCCCGTGCGGAACGGGACCGCACCTTCCGGATCTGCACCGACTGCCGCCTGTGCGTGAAGTACTGCTTCAGCTTCAAGTCGCTGTTCCAGATCGTCGACGAGCTGCACGAGGACGAGGTCGACGAGCTCACCGGCGCCGAGCACGAGCGCATCGTCGACGAGTGCTTCCAGTGCAAGCTCTGCTACACCAACTGCCCCTACACGCCCGACCAGGGCCAGGACTGGGTGATCGACTTCCCGGGCCTGATGACCCGGTCGCTGATCATCCAGCACGATCAGGGCAAGGTCGGCGCCAACGCGAAGCTGCTGGCGCGCACCGATCTCCAGGGCCGGGTCGCCACCACGTTGGCGCCCGTGGTCAACCGGGTCACCGCCACCGGCCCGCTCCGCGGCCTGATGGAGAAGGCCACAGGCATCAGCAAGGACCGGCTGCTCCCCTCGTTCACCAAGGTGCGGTTCACCAAGTGGTTCCGCAAGCACGCGGAGCATCGGGCCGGCAAGACGCCGGCGCGCTCGACGGTCGCACTCTTCCCGACGTGTCTCGTGGAGTACCAGAATCCCGACATCGGCAAGGCCACCGTCGGCGTGCTCGAGCACAACGGCGTCGAGTGCGAGCTGCCCGAGGGTCAGGTGTGCTGCGGTATGCCCTGGCTCGACGCCGGCGACCAGAAGAGGTTCCGCGAGCACGCGGAGCGGAACGTCGCCGCGCTGGCCCCGGCGGTGCGCGCGGGCAAGGACGTGGTCGTTCCGCAGCCGACCTGCGCCTTCACCATCAAGTCGGAGTACCCGTCGTTCCTCGGCACCGGCGACGCCCGGCTCGTGGCCGGGCACACGTTCGACGCGGCCGAGTACCTCGTGGCCCGGCACGCCGAGGCCCCGATCGACACCGACTTCTCCGGCCGCACGTACGAGTCGATCCTGTGGCAGCAGGCGTGCCACTACCAGGCGCAGCACATGGGCCCGCGCAGCATGGAGATGATGCGGCTCACGGGCGCCAAGGTCGAGATGGTCAACCGGTGCAGCGCGATCGACGGCACCTGGGGCCTGCGCGCGGAGAACGTCGACATGGCGCGACGGATCGCCAAGCCGCTCATGGACAAGGTGCGCTCGTCGAACGCGGAGCTCGTGGCCGGTGACTGCAACCTGGCGAACAACGCCATCTACGAGGAGACCGACATCCGTCCGGTCCATCCGATGCAGGTGATGGCGAGGGCCTACGGGCTCGACCCGGACGAGGAGTGACATGCGCAAGCTGACGATCGCCGACATCAAGGACACGCGGGCGTACGAGCGGGAGCGCAAGGAGTTCCGCGCGCAGGTCATCGCGATGAAGAAGCGGCGCCGCATCCCGCTCGGCGGCCTGATGACGATCGTGTTCGAGAACACCGACACGATGCGGTTCCAGGTGCAGGAGATGGCCCGGGCCGAGCGCATGGCCACCGACGCGCAGATCGAGCACGAGGTCGAGACCTACAACCAGCTCATCCCCGACCCGGGCGAGCTGAGCAGCACGCTGTTCATCGAGATCAACGAGCAGGAGAAGCTGTACGACTGGCTGCCGAAGCTCGTGGGGATCCAGCGGTCCCTGGCCTTCTGGCTGCCCGACGGATCGGTGGTGCCGTCGATCCCGCAGGACGAGGAACGGCTCACCCGCGAGGAGACCACGACCACCGTCCACTACCTGAAGTTCCGGTTCTCCCCCGAGCAGGCCGCGGCCCTCGCCGAGCCCGGCTCGCGGCTGGTGGTCGACCACGCCAACTACCAGGCCGTCGTCGAGCTGAGCGATGAGCAGCGGGCCGAGCTCACCGGCGATCTGGCCGCCGGCTGAGGGGTGCCAGGGCTCCGTCGACCACGGCCGCTGGGGCTCCTGATGGCCCGTGGGTGGATTCGTGCGCTATGAGTTCCGGGCCGGACGAGCCCGATTCAAGGGATTGAATCCGTCCGGCCGATAGTCATGCAGGCCGGATGAAGGAGCCCCTGTGAACGTGCGTCGACCGAAGCGAGCGCTGGCGGGCATCGTCGTGTGCATGTCGGTGCTGCTCGTCAGCGGCGGCGTCGCCGGAGCCGCGGCCGGTGGGCCGGCTCCCGTGACGGCCGCGCCCGACCCGTCCGCGCACCACCTCGTCGCCCCGGCTCCCGCCCCAGGCGGGCCCCACGCGCTCGACGTGAGCTCACCGCAGGGCTACTTCCTGCAGGACACCGACGGTGAGGTCTTCGTGGGCGGCGCGTACGACTACTACGGCGACGCGGCCGACCTCCCGCTCGCGGCCCCGGTCATCGGGATGGCCGCGACCCCCAACAAGCAGGGCTACTGGCTCGTCGCGCAGGACGGCGGCATCTTCAGCTTCGGCAACGCCGCGTTCCACGGGTCGACGGGCAACCTGAAGCTCGCGGCGCCGGTCATCAGCATGGCGGCCACCCCGTCGGGCCACGGGTACTTCCTCGTGGCCGAGGACGGCGGGATCTTCACCTTCGGTGACGCCGGGTTCCGCGGCAGCACCGGCGGGCTCCGGCTCAAGGCCCCGGTCCTCGGGATGGCGGTCACGCCGACCGGCAACGGCTACTGGCTGTTCGCGCAGGACGGCGGGATCTTCACCTTCGGCGACGCGGCGTTCTTCGGCAGCACCGGTGCGTTGAAGCTGGCGGCGCCGGTCGTCTCGATGGTCGCGACGCCGAGCGGCCACGGCTACTGGATGGTGGCCGAGGACGGGGGCGTGTTCACCTTCGGCGACGCCACGTTCTACGGCTCGGCCGCGGCGCTCCCGCTCGACGCGCCGATCGTCAGCATGGCGTCGACGCCCAGCGGCCACGGCTACTGGATGCTCGCGGCCGACGGCGGGATCTTCACCTACGGCGACGCGAGGTTCCTCGGCTCCGGCGTAGGGGCGAGCGCGTTCTTCGATCCGTTCTTCTACTCGATCGTGAGCTAGCGGCCCGGGACCGGGCCGCGTCAGTACGGGTCGACCGCGGGCTCGAGTCCGGTGGCCGCGCCGATGCGCGCCGCCGCGCTCTGGCCCCGCGCCGCGATGGGCACGTGCCTCGCGGCGCGCGCGAGGCCGAACGCCGGCATGTTGGCGTAGACGCCCTCGTACTCACCCGCGCGCACCTTGTAGGTCTCGTGCCAGATACCCACGTCGCCCGAGTCGCGGATGGCCCGGTTGAACGCCCGCCACGGCTCGAGGTGGGGGAGGTCCTTGTCGCGGGCGAAGTGGTCGAGGGCCTCGAAGCTGCGCCAGTACTGGAGCATGATCGTCGTACGCCCGACCCAGGCGTGCGTGCCGAGGCAGCCCAGCTCCGGGTGCTCGCCGATCGTCTTCAGCATCTTCGGCATCGCCAGGAAGACGGGCCCCCACGCCTTCACCTTCCACGGCTTGTTGAACCGCATGCCGATGAGGAAGACGACGAAGTCGCCCTCGATCTCTGCGGTGTACCGACCGGGGTACACGCCCATCACAGACCTCCTCCGACCACGCATCCGACCCGGCATCCGACGGGTTCGACGGCGCCATCCTCGCGTTTCGTAGGCTCGACGGCCATGCGCATACCGATCGTCCGGCTCGACCCCGATCTCCCGCTGCCGACCGCCCAGCACGTCG
Source organism: Acidimicrobiia bacterium (assembly GCA_017882925.1). GTDB lineage: Bacteria > Actinomycetota > Acidimicrobiia > IMCC26256 > Chersky-534 > Chersky-534. Next base: position 6,862 of record JADGOM010000078.1, read on the forward strand.
ACGACGGCGGGCACGACCTGTGCGCGCGCATCGACGTCGAGCTCGCGCCCGGAGGTGGCCGCGCCCTCGTGCCCACCGGGATGGCCGTGTCGATTCCGCCGGGGTACGCGGGGTTCATCCAGCCCCGCTCCGGCCTGGCTCTGCAGCACGGGGTGACCACACTCAACACCCCGGGCCTCGTCGATGCCGGCTACCGCGACGAGCTCAAGGTGATCCTGGTGAACACCGACCCGAACACGCCCTACCGCGTGGAGCGGGGCGACCGGATCGCGCAGCTCGTGATCCAGGCCGTCGTCCGGGTCGAATGGGACGAGGTGGGCGACCTCGGTGACAGCGACCGCAACGTCGGCGGCTTCGGTTCCACCGGGCGCTGACCGATCCGCGGCGTCGCGTCCCGGAACCGGGACGGCGCGGTTCGCTAACCTGACGCGCATGTCACACGCGCGCACGTTCCGGTTCGGCATCTGCATCAACGAAGCGGCCTCCGCCGCCGACTTCCGCGACAAGTGCCGCATGTACGAGGACCTCGGCTACAGCACGATCTTCGTGTCCGACCACTTCCTCGACCACCCGTTCGGCCCGATGCCGGCGCTCGCCTACGCCGCCGGCGTCACGAGCACGATCAAGCTCGGCACGTTCGTGCTCGGCAACGACTACCGCCACCCGGTGGTGCTCGCGTCCGACATCGCCACCGTCGACCTGCTCTCCGACGGGCGCTACGAGTGGGGGATCGGCGCGGGCTGGATGAACGAGGACTACCGGCGCGCCGGGATCCCGCAGGACAAGCCGTCGGTGCGCATCGCCCGGCTCGCGGAGTCGATCACCGTGATCAAGGGGCTGCTGGCCGACGGGCCGTTCAGCTTCAAGGGCGAGTACTACACGATCGACGCGCTCGACGGTGCGCCGGCGCCGGTGCAGCGCCCGCACCCGCCGCTCTTCGTGGGTGGCGGTGCGAAGAAGATCCTGACCCTCGCGGCGCAGGAGGCCGACATCGTCGGCATCAACGCCAACCTGCGCGCCGGCAGCCCCACCGACAAGTCGGCCGCGTACTCGATGACCGCGGCGGCCACCGACGAGAAGCTGCAGTGGGTACGGGAGGGCGCGGGCGCCCGCTTCGACGACCTCGAGATCCAGACGTTCCCGGCCATGGTGATGTTCACCGACGACCGGGCCAGCCTGTCGAAGGCGATCGGCGACTCGTTCAACGTTGCGCCGGAGGTGGCGCTCGACACGCCGACGCTCCTGATCGGCAGCGAGGGCCAGATCATCGAGGACCTCGAGAAGCGACGGGATCGCTGGCAGATGAGCTACCACGTGATCATGGCGGCGTCGGCCCAGGAGTTCGCGTCCGTCGTCGCCAAGCTGGCCGGCACCTGACCCCGTCCCGTGCGCATCTCACCGACCGAATAGGGGGTTGAGAGACGCACGGAGCTCTGGGGCGGCGCGTTCAGGTGGCGGGGGTGTGGCCCTGCCGGAGGCGGGTGGGCTCGGCGGGTGCGACGGGCGGCCCGGCGGGCCGGTCGCGGGCCCGGTCGAGCTGGATGACGGCGATGGTGACGTCGTCGGCCCGCCGGCCGGGGAACTCGGGTGCGATCGCGGCGGCGCACTCGAGCACGACGGCGTCGGCGGTGCCGGTGCGGTGCTCGCGCACCGCGACCCGCAGCCGCTCGATCGCGGCCTCGTCGACCACGTCGGGATCGACGGCGGAGCGGGCGGCCTCGTCGCTGTAGAGGAGGACGGTGGCGCCCGCGCCCACCCGCAGCTGCTTGGTGCGCCACGACCCGGCGGGTGACCCGATGCGCGGCCCGGTCGCGCCGAGCGCGATCTCCTGATTGGCCGCGAACACGATGGGCGGCGGGAACCCGGCGTTGGCGAACGCGATGACGTTGGTGGCGGGGTCGATGACGGCGATGAAGCACGACACCGAGCGCCGGCCGAGGTCGCCGAGCTGCTCCGCGATCCAGTCGAGCGCCTGTCCCGGCGTCATCGACAGCTGCAGCGCGGCGCGGGCGAGGAACTTGACCCGTACCGCGAGCGCGCCCGCGCTCAGCCCGCGCCCGGCGACGTCGGCGAGCACGACGCCCGCACGCGCGCCCGGCAGCGCGACGACGTCGTAGAAGTCCCCCGCGAGGGAGCCCGCGCCAGGGTCGAAGTAGGCGGCGAACGCGAAGCCCTCGGGCCGGGGCTCGACCTCGGCCTCGAGCTCGCGCCGGATGAGGTCGATGGCGGGCCCGGTGCGCTCGAGCGCGGCGCGGGCGCGGGCCGTGGCCGCGAGCTCGCGCCCGATGCGGCGCACCGCGGCCTGGGCGGCGGTCGACGCGTCGACGAGCTCGGAGGCTCCGGTCACGGTGACGGTCCGCCCGAAGTCGCCGTCGGCAACCGAGTCCAGCGCGTCGGTGAGGCTCGCGACCGGCTGGGTGAACGCCCGGCGCATCCGGCGCCGGAGCAGGAGAGCCAGCCCGACGCCGACGAGGAAGACCGCGACCGGCACCGCGACGAGCACGGTCCGGCGGGTGCCGGCGGGTTCGTCGAGCGCAGCCACGACCGCAACCGCGCACGCGGCGAGAAGGAGCGCGAGGGACCCCGCGATCCCGCGCTGCACCGTGTTCTGCAGGCTCCTGGGCTTCACATCTCCGGGCAAGACGGCGAATCTACGACGCGAAGGCGCACGCGGTCGATGGCCGCGCGATTCGGGTGACCGTGCGACTACTCCGCGGGAAGCTCCGCCGTCTCCGCGGGCGGGTCGGACGCGGCGGCGAGGAGCATCGCCGAGGCCCGTTCGATCGTCTCCGCGCTCGGGATCGCGCCGTCGGTCGTGCGCAGGTAGAAGGTGTCGATGACCTCCTGCCCGAGGGTCGAGACCTTCGCGTGCGAGATGTCGAGCGGCACTTCGGTGATCGCGCGCGTGAGCCGGTAGAGCAGGCCGAGGCGGTCGGCGGCGCGCACCTCGAACACCGCGGCGCTCGTCGACTCGCCCTCGTGCAGGATCACCCGCGGCTTCGCGGGCCGGGCCGCGTTGCGGCGGCGGGGATACGTGCGGGCCCGCTGCTCGACCCGCTCGTCGAGCGTGCGCCGGTCGACCAGCGCGGCGCGCAGCTCCTCGACGAACCGGTCCCAGTTGTCGTCGCGCCGCGCGTAGGAGCGCTCGATCTGGAACCGGTTGGCCGCGACGCCGTCGTAGCTGTTGACGTAGGCGCCCTGCACCGCCCAGCCGTGCACGCTCAGCAGGCCGACCACGCAGGCGAGCAGCCCGGGACGGTCGGGCCCCACGACCGCGAGGCCGTCGGGCCGGTGCTCGACCATCACGTCGCCGTCGGCGCGGGCGATGAGCTCGGCGTCCTCGGGCGACATCGTCTCGGGCTCGAATGGCGGCGCCTCGTCGCGCAGCACGAGCTCGACCCGGCGGACGAGGTCTTCGATCAGCCCCTGCTTCCAGTCGCTCCAAGCCGACGGACCGGTGGCGAGGGAGTCGGCCTGGGTGAGCGCGGCGAGCAGGTGGAGCACCTCGAGTGAGCCGACCGCGTCGGCGACCATCGCCGCGACCGCGGGATCGCTGAGGTCGCGACTCGTCGCGACCGATGGCAGGAGCAGGTGGTGGCGCACGAGCTGCACGAGGATCTCGACGTCGGCGGGCGGGAAGCCGAGCCGGGCGCCGATGGTGCGCACGAGCTCGATGCCCGCGTCGGTGTGGTCGCCGGGCCAGCCCTTGCCGATGTCGTGCAGCCAGCAGCCGACGAGCAGGAGGTCGGGCCGCTCGACGTTGCGGGTGTACTCGGCCGCATTGGCCGCGGCTTCAGTGAGGTGGCGGTCGACGGTGAAGCGGTGGAACGCGTTGCGCTGCGGCTTGCTCCGCACGTGCTCCCACTCGGGGATGATCTTGGTGAGCAGCGCGTACTCGTCGAGGGTCTCGAACACGGTGACCAGGTTGGGGCCTGTGCCCAGGAGGCCGACCAGCGCGTCACGCGCCGCGTCGGGCCAGAGGCCGACAGCGGGCTGGACTTCGGCCGCGAGCCGCTCCAGCGCCGCGGTCCGGAAGCCCACGCCGAGCACCGCCGCCTGCTCGGCGGCCCGGACGAGCAGGGTGAGGTCGGCGGCGTCGGTGGTGGAGACGAGGTCGAGCTCGCCGTCGCGCAGCACGATGCCGTCGCCGAGGGGCCGGTCACCACCGCCCGCGCCGCGGCCCGCCGGACCCCGGGCCCACGCGTCGCTCCGGCGCCACGCGTCGTCGTACGCACGGGCGACGGTCCGGCCCGCGGTGGCGACCGCGCGCATCAGCTCGTCGGCGTCCGCGTACCCGAGCTGGTCGGCGACGTCGTCCTGGCGCTCGAGGTAGAGGGTGTCGACGGCGCGGCCCTCGACCCGGTGCAGCGCGACCCGCACGGCGAACAGCGTGGCCGCCGCCTCGTCGAGCTCGGGGGAGTGGCGGAACGTGATGGGAGTCGCCGCCTCCAGCGCGGACAGCGCCCGGAGGTCGCGGTGGCCGCCCTTGGCCAGCTTGAGCTCGGGCTCCAGCAGGTAGGAGACGTCGCCTTCCTTCAGGTGCCGGGCGAGTGCGAGCTCCTCCATCTGCGGCAGCCGGCGCGATCCGCGCCGGGTCCAGGTCTCGCGGACACGCGCGAGGGCGTCGTCGCCCAGGGCCAGGTCGCCGGCGATCACCCGGCCGTCGAGCAACGACGACACGACCTTCAGATCCGAGTCGGCCATGGCCACGGCTTCCTTGGGCGTGCGGACGCTGTGGTCGAGCGCGATCTTCGAGTCCCAGATCGGGTACCAGATGCTGTTGGCGACCTCGGCGATGTCCTTGCGGCCGCCGTGGACGATCACGAGGTCGAGGTCGCTGAACGGTGCGAGCTCCCGGCGCCCGAGGGATCCACCCGCGATGAGGGAGAGATCGCGCAGGTCCCCGACGAGCTCGACGAGCCACGCCTCGATCAGCTCGGCGTACGCCGAGCCGAAGGCCCGGCCCTGGAGCGACTCGTCGGCGATCAGGGCGTCGCGCCGGGCGGCGATCGAGGGCTCGTTCACCCGACCATCATGGCCGCCGGGAACCGCGGGTCCGGACCCGCGTACAGGAACCGGTCACGCGGCCGCGGCCGCGAGCCGCCGCCGGTCGGTCAGCCGACGAGACGCACCGGGTCGCCGTCGATGTGCGCGGTCCACGACGTCGTGTCGTTGACGTCGGCATTGAACTGGTACGCGATGAGGACCCAGCACCCCTGGGCGCTGTTCACGTTGCAGGCGTATGTGTCGGGGATCGGCACGGTGACTTCGACCCACTGGCCCTGATAGTTGTTCTGGGTCACGTTGGTGATCGTGCAGTTGGTCATGCCGGTGAGGGTGCTGCTCCAGGGTGGGCCGGTGCTGTTGCCGGGTGGCGCCGTGTACTTGCAGTTCGAGAAGGCGCCGAGCGTCGATCCTCCGACCGGTGTCCCGTTCGACATGGTCCCCCCGGTGCGTGCGTCGCTCGGGGGGACGATCTGGAGGGTGCCGGTCGCTCCCTGCGAGTCGCCGATGTCGAAGAAGTCGAGCACGAGGGTGCGGCCCGGCGCACCGGGGAGCAGCCGCGCCAGGTGGAACTTGGTGAGGGTGCTGTCACCCACGTTGGCGTAGATGGCCATCCGGGAGCTGGCGTAGACGTTGGTGTCGGTGTTGGCGTAGTTGGGGCTGGCCCCGATGCCCGCCCGCAGCGCGAAGCGGTTCTGCGCGTCGCCGGTGCCGGTCGTGACCTGCACGAAGTAGTCGCTCCCCGACGCGGCACTGATGGTCGGGCAACCCGAGGTGAGCGTGTACCACTGCCGGAAGTACTTCACGAGCGCGTCGGGCGCGCCGGAGTTGGGAGTGGTCTTCCTCAGTCCGGCGACGAGATCACCGGTGAACCCGGGGAACGTCTTCGTGCAGAGCGGTGTGGTGGGCGCGCTCGAAGGTTCGCCCGGGACCGTCGCGGGCCCGAAGATCTTGTAGGTCGTCGTCATCGTTTGCACGCTGCTGGGATAGCTCTGGTCCCCGGTGCAGTAGCGGTAGCCGGGGTCGGCGCTGTTCCCGGAGTTCGACACCGGCTTGTAGCGGGTGCCGGCGTCGGTCACCGAGAACACCGGGTTGAAGTTGCTGCCGAGGTTCGAGGCGCCGATGAGATTGCTGTTGTCGGTGTTCGTGCCGCACGTCTGGCCGACGTCGACGTAGCCGGGGTCGAAGCCCTGGACCTGGAGCGGGCCGCCGTTGATCACGTGGACCGTGTAGAAGTAGCCGCTCGGCGTGTAGTCGCTGTTGCTCCCGATGCAGTTGTCGGCCGGGCTCGCGCAGCTGTTCGAGAGGTACGCATCGCCGTTCTGCTTCGCATTGGTGGAGCCCGCGACCGAGAGCCAGAGGTTCGGGTAGCGGTCGCTTCCGTAGGTGCCCGTGGATTCGGGGTCGTTCCCGACCTGGTTGACCGGGCTGCCCATCGCGATCGGCGGGTCGTAGGTGGCGACGCCGATCTTCTTGATCTGGGTGGTGGTGTAGCCGAAGTACGAGCCGAACAGGTTCTGGGCGGTGTCGGTGATGCTCACCTGGAGCTGGTTCGGCTGCCCGGTCACCTGGGTCACGTCCACCTGCGTGTCGGTGTCCGGTGCGTAGCCGTTGACCCGGGCGACGTCGAGCGCCACCGTCTTCGCCTGGTTGAAGTTGCCGGGGAGGTACACGGAACCCGCGAGCGCGGCGGCGTCGGCGGCGCGTTGCTCCTTGGTCTGGTCGTAGGTCCACAGGCCGGTGTCGACCGCGAACGCGGCCATGGCGAGCAGCACGACCAGCATGATCGCGAACCACACGAGGACCCAGCCCCGTTCGTCGTCGTGGCGCGGCCGCCGGCTGAGGAACATCAGCCGCTGCACGTCTGACTGCTCGGCACCGGTTCGAGGCGCATCACCGTCTTCCCGGTGAGCGTTCGATTGCCGTACAACGGGAAGATCTCCTTGTGCAGGCCCGTCACGTAGACGCCCACCTGGTCCGTCGTGCCCGGGCACGCGTTCTGGCCGCCGGTCCCGGTCGCCGGGTAGTTGTTGTACACCGGCGTCCCGAACGACTTGGTCGTGCTGTTCCAGTTGAACTTGACGCACTTGGTGCAGCTCGACGGCATCGAGCTGGCCGAGTCGGGGAAGCCGTTGGAGTTGGCGGCGTAGACCCACAGCTGCTGGGGCTCGTTGGTCGGCAGGCCTTGGATCGCCGAGGTCACCGCGTCGGCCGTGGCCTGGGCGAAGGTGGCCTGGCGGGGCATGGAGGAGGCCATGCGGGCGCCGGCCCGGGTCGAGGCGGTGATGGTGGAGGCCTCGCGGAACATCATGCCGAACTCGACGATCCCCGAGATCAGCAGCACGAGCAGCGGCAGGATGATCACGGTCTCGACGAGCACCGCGCCGCGCTCTCCGTGCTCTCCGCCGAAGCGGGTCCCGAGCAGACGCGAGCCGAGCCTCCGGCGCCGGGTGCCCGTGGAGCGGGGGTCCCGAGTGACCGAGGGCGTCGGTGCACCAGCCGTCTCCGGCTGCTGTCGTTGCCCCCGGTCACACCGGAGCCCGCATCGTCCATGACCCGCGTGGCGCACGTGATCGACCGAGGTCGCATCCCGTGAACCGGGCCTCCCTGCCCGCATAGCCGGGGATGATGACAGAACCACGGAGCGTGGCAAGTGCGTGGGCCCGGGAAACCGGCTGAAACGGAACATTGTGGCGGCGCCACCAGGGAAAATGGGCCGATCGGCCCACCCGTGCCAGCTCATGATCGGGAACTCCCGGCCGGGCCGGACCGGCCCAAGAGATCACGGAGCGCGCGACCGGGCCGGGTAGGTCGGGAGGGATCGACCGCGATGGCCGCGTGCGCGTCAGGCATACCCGAGCGATTCGACCGCTCGGGTGGGTGGCTTGAGCGTTCCGTGGCCGCAGGCATCGGATGCCGGCGTGCGGGCTACTCGGGCCGTGCACCGTTCCCGGGCTCGGGAGGCCCGACGGGGCCGACCCGCGACTTGAATCGCCGCGCGCTAAGCGGGGGTGACCGAGACGGGGACGGAGCCCATGCGGGGCATGCCGGTGTAACGGTCGTACTCGGCGGTGAGGCTCAGCAGGCGGTTGGTGTTGGCCCCGCGGCCGACCGGGTCGTCGGGGTCCTCGGGGTTGCTGCCGAAGCCGTGGCTCATGGAGAGCACCCCGCGCCGAAGGGTCGCGTCGCGTCCGACGACCCCGAGCAGGTCGCCGTGCTCCGAGCGGACGCACACGAGGTCACCGTCGTCGAGCCCGAGCGCGCGGAGGTCGTCGGGGTGCAGGTACGCGGGGTTGTAGCTCCGCTTGTCGAGGTTCCTCGCGACCAGCTGGCCGGTGCCGTTGACGAAGCCCTTGTCCCGGCGGGGGATCAGCAGGAACGGGAACGCGACGTCGGCCGCGGCGACGACCGCGGCGTCGTACCGGGCGTGCTGGTCGGTGAGCTCCTGCATCATCTCGGCGCTGCCGACGTCGAGGTGCTGGTCGCAGGCCGGGTCGCGCGGCCCGACGGTGACCCGGGCCTCCTCGAACACGTGCCCGTGCTCGTGCCGCTTCACCTCCGAGAACGGGACGCGGCCGTCGGCGCACATGATCTCGAACAGCTCGTCGGTGGTGGGCTCGTGCTCCATGTCGACCGGGTGCACGATCGGGGCGACGTCCCACGCGCCCGGCAGCCCGGACGCGGTGATCACGTTGAGCTGCAACCCGAGGCGCTGGGCGAGGCGGTAGTAGAGCTGCCAGTCGTCGATCAGCTGCGAGCCCGCGGGCGGGTCGACCGCGGCGGGCGCGTAGTGGGCGTAGGGCTCCTCGATCCCCATGCCCCGGTGCATGTGGGTCAACGACTCGGCGCTGTAGGAGAGCGCGGGGGTCTCGAGCCCCATCGTCACCGCGATCACGTAGTCGGCGTCGCGCGCGTTGCTCGACAGGCTCACGTCGGTGGTGACGTAGAGGTCGAGGCTCCGCAGGGCCTCGTGGGCGCGGGCCGTCTCCGGGATCGCCATGAGCGGGTTGCCGCCCATGTTGAAGAGCGCGCGCACCTGGCCCTCGCCGGGGGTGAGGATCTCGTCGAAGATCGCAGCCCCGGGGATTCCGTAGATGCCACCCTCGAGGTTGCGCACCCGCAGCTTCTCGCCGAAGCCTGCCACCGGGAACGGGTTCTGCGGCTCCGCGCGCGACGGGCGGGTCGGTAGCAGCGCGTTGGGTCGCAGGAAGGGGTCGCCCTCGCGCGCCCACCAACCGCGCACCGAATGCATGACCACGCCGAGGTAGTAGGCGAGGTTGCCGCCGAGGTTCGACATCGCGGTACCGGTGCCGCAGTAGATCCCGCCCTTCTTCGCGTCGGCGATGATCCGGGCCGCGGCGATCAGCTGCTCGGGCGGGACGTCGGCCCGTGCCCCCACGTACTCCGGGGTGTAGCCGGCGACCGCGGCGCGCAGGGCGTCGACGCCGACCACGTTCTGCTCGACGAACGCGTGGTCGAGCGCGTCCCACTCGAACAGGAGCGCGAGCAAACCGGCGAGGATCGTGACGTCCTCGCCCGGACGGGGTTGGATGTGGATCGCCGCGTGCTTCGCCGTCTCCGTCGCGCGGGGATCGATGACCACGAGCCGGCAGCCGTTGCGCACCGCCTGCGTGATCCGCCCGACCGGGTTGTTGGCGAAGTACTGGTGCGACACGATCGGGTTGGTCCCCACGAGCACCCACGTGTCGGCCTCCTCGAGCCGGGTCTCGCCGCCGAGCCAGGTGCCGTGGAACGCGCGGGCCACGAGGTCGCCCGGCTGATCGAGCGTCAGCGCGCTGAAGCGCAGCGGCGACCCGAGGGCGAGCATGAACCCCGGGCCCAGCTGGCCCATCGCGGGATGATCGCCGACCCGCGTCCCCATGTACGCGCCGATGGCGCGAGGCCCGTGCTCGTCGACGATCGCCCGTACCTTCTCCGCGATCTCGGCGATCGCGTCGTCGACGTCGATCGGCTCGTACGTCCCGTCGGGCCGGCGCTTCTGGCTCCGCAGCAGTCGGTCGGGCCGGTTGTGGAGCTCGGGCATGCCGCGCCCCTTCGAGCACGAGTAGCCGTGGTAGTCGTCCGACGCCCGGTCGCCCACGACCTTGACCGCCCGGCCGCCCTCGATCGTCACCTCGACCGGGCATCCCGCGGTGCACAGGCGGCAGATGCTGATGGCCTTGTCCATGAACGCCCCCCGACGTCGTGGTGCGGCGATCCTACGGCGATGCCGGCGGGTCGAAGACCTCGTCGAAGAGCTCGAGCATCGCCCGCCACGAAGACTCGTCGGCGTGGCGGTTGTAGGCGAGCGCGGGGTTGGCGGTGCCCGCGGCGGGATTGGTGAAGCTGTGCACGGCGCCGCCGTAGAGGTTCATCTGCCAGTCGACGCCTGCATCGCGCATCTCCTGCTCGAAGACGAGCCGCTGCTCGGGCGGGACGATCGGGTCGTCGGCGCCGATGCACACGAGGACTCGCGCCTTGATCTGGGCGGAGTCCTCCGGCCGGTTCGTGCGCAAGCCGGAGTGAAACCCGACCACGGCGCCGAGGTCGACGCCGCTGCGCGCGAGCTCCAACGCCATCGAGCCGCCGAAGCAATAGCCGATGGCGGCCACGCGCTCCGGGTCGGCGCACTCGTCCGCGAGCAGAGCCTCGAGCCCGGCGCGGGCGATGGCCCGGATCGCATCGGAGTCGGTGGCGAGGGCGGTCATGCGCTCGCCGACCTCCGCGGGCTCGAGCCGCTTGCCTCCCCCGTAGTAGTCGAGCGCGAGCGCGATGTACCCGAGCTCCGCGAGCCGGACCGCAGTGCGCTTCGCCAGCTCGTCGAGACCACCCGCGTCGTGACAGATGAGGATCGCGGGACGCGTCCCCGGCTTGCTGTCGTCGATCGCGAGGTGTCCCACTAGGTGCAGGTCGTCGTACGAGTACTCGATGTCGACGGTGTGCACGGTGCCTCCAGGTCGCGGGCTCTTCGACGCCCGGTTCATGCCGACGCCGGCGGCGAACGTATCCGGCCCGGGCAGTCCGGGCAGGGGTCGCCCGCCCGACGGTATCTTGCGCCTATGCGAATCTTGGTGCTGGGCGCGGGCTTCGGTGGGTTGGAGCTGGCGACGAAGCTGTCGGAGGAGCTTGGCGACGACCTCGATCTCGTGCTGATCGACAAGGGCGAGGGTTTCGTCTTCGGCTTCTCGAAGCTCGACGTGATGTTCGGGAAGACCGTGCCCGAGGGCGTCTTCCACCCCTACCGGCACATCGACAAGCCCGGGGTGCGCTTCGTGCAGGCGTCGATCCTCTCCATCGACCCCGCGGCGAAGACCGTCGAGACCGATGCCGGCACGTTCGCGGCCGACGTCATGGTCGTCGCGCTCGGCGCCGACCTCGACCCGTCGGCCACGCCCGGCCTCGTGGCGGGCGGCAACGAGTTGTACACGGTGGCCGGTGCGTTCGCTCTGCGCGACGTGCTGGCCGACTTCCCCGGCGGCGACGTGATCGTGGCGGTCACCTCCACGCCGTTCAAGTGTCCCCCCGCACCGAGTGAGACCGCGCTGCTCATGCACGATCACCTCACCGCGCTCGGGGTCCGCGACGCGTCGTCGATCGCGCTGGTCATGCCGATGGCGGTGCCCATCCCGCCGTCACCCGAGGCGTCGAAGGCGCTGCTCGCGGCGTTCGCGGAGCGGGGGATCGCGTGGCATCCCGACCGGCTCGTGCGTGGCCTCGACCCCGGCCGGAAGGTCGCGCTCCTGACCGACGGGTCGGAGATGGCCTACGACCTCTTCCTCGGCGTGCCGGTGCACCACGCGCCGCCGGTGGTGGCGGAGTCGGGCCTCACCGTCGACGGCTGGATCCCGGTCGACCCGCTCACTCTCGAGACCGCGTTCACCGACGTGTACGCGGTGGGCGACGTCACCAGCGTCGGCACCCCGAAGGCCGGTGTTTTCGCCGAGGGGCAGGCGTCGGTGGTGGCCGAGGCGATCCTGGCCCGGATCCGCGAGGGCGGCGCGACCCGTGCCTACGACGGTCACGGCACCTGCTACCTGGAGTTCGGCCACGCCATGGTGGCCCGCGTCGACGTCACGTTCCTCAGCGGGGCGGCACCCGAAGGTGCGCTCGAAGGCCCGTCCGACGCGATCGCCCTCGACAAGCAGGACTTCGGCGCGACCCGGGTCCGGCGCTGGTTCGGCCGCACCTGGGACGGCCGCGCGCCCTCGTCCGCGTGAGACCCCCGGACGCGGATCGGGGCGCCGCAAAGGCGCCCCGACCTGCTGTTCCATCCTGTTGCGCTGGAGCGGACGACGGGATTTGAACCCGCGACCCTCACCTTGGCAAGGTGATGCTCTACCGCTGAGCCACGTCCGCGTGGAGCACGCAGGTTAGCGCGACCGGCCCCGACCGGGGAGCCCGGCGCCGGCTGTCGTCCCGGGCCCGACCTGACGCTCCGTGGTCGCGTCGGCGAGACTGCCGACTCGACGCGGGAGGAAGCAGGACGATGTCCATGACGGCGGAGCAGCCGAAGATGCGCGACGCGGCTGGGTACCGCCGGAAGCACCGCCGGGTCGCGTTCGGGCTCCTGCTGCTCCTGCTCGGCGGCTGGGCCGGGGCCACGTTCGTGCTGTTCGTGAAGCCGGACAAGACCGACAACCCCCACCGGGCCGACGCGATCGTGATGCTCGGGGGCAACGGCTCCCGGCTCGGGCGGGTGTACCAGCTCGCATTGCGGGACGACGCGCCGACCGTCGTCCTCTCCGATCCCGACAAGGACCTCGAGCCGTGCAAGATCGGCAACGCCGGCGGCTTCACGCCCACCGATCGGTTCGACCGCTTCGCCGGGAAGAAGGTCGTCTGCTTCAACCCGGTGCCGAAGACGACCCGGGGTGAGGCCCGGTCGATCCGGGATCTCGCCGCGCAGTACGGGTGGAAGTCGATCATCGTCGTCGTCTCCACCGACCAGGTGACGCGGGCGAAGCTCCTGATCGGTCGGTGCTGGGCGGGCGAGACGCAGATGGTGGCGGTGCACCCGTCCGAGCCCATCCCGTGGCGCGCGATCTACGAGTGGGGCGCCATCACCCGTGCCGTGCTCCTCCGTCGCAGCTGCTGACGCCTACGATCGCGCGATGAGCGCCCCCGAGCCCGGCCCCGATCCGCAGGTCCGCTTCGACGTGCAGATCACCCCCGAGATGGAAGCCGGCGTCTACGCCAACTTCCTCAACGTGTGGCACACCGCGCACGAGTTCACGCTCGACTTCGCGTCCACCATGCCGGCCGAGCAGGGGACCGACGAGCTCGGCGCCCCCTCGGTGCGCATCCCCGCCCGCGTCGCGGTGCGGGTGAAGGTCCCGCCGACGCTGATGTTCGACATCATCCGGGCGATCAACGACAACCTGACGCGCTACGAGGCGACGTTCGGTGCGATCTCGCGGCCGTCGGACGGCCCGCCGCTCTACCCGGACGACGCCTGAGCATCAGCTCGCGTGGTGCTGATGCGCCATCCGCTTCGAGCAGGTCACATCGGCGACCGCGGTGATTCCGGCCGTGCCGATCGCGGTCGGGGGCGGAGCGCGCGGGCGGCTCGGCGTCGAGGATCGCCGTGTGAGCGGCTGCTCCCCTTCGCGGTGACGCGAGTGTTAGATTTCGAAACCGGTCACTTGACCCGGCAGTAGCCGCCGAGTTCAATGCGACCAACGTTGTACCGGTCGGTCCACTACATTCGATCGGGTCAAGCCACCGCGTCGAGCCCCGGGGGGAAGTCCGACAATGCCTGAACGACGAATGCGCGCCTGCCCGACCCGTCTCATGGCCCTGCTCACCGCTGTCCTTCTGGTGGGCACCGCGTTCGCTGCGAGCGCTTCGGCCGCGCCGAGCGCGAGCAACCCGCTCGGGACGAAGAACCCGGCGAAGGGCACGCCGGTCAAGGTCGGCTTCATCACCGACGGCAAGAACTCGCAGTCCGACAACTCCATCGACACCCCGGTCGCCAACGCCACGGCCAAGTGGATCAACCAGTACCAGAACGGCATCGGCGGCCACCCGATCGTCCTGGACCGGTGTGTGGACCTCAACGATCCCAGCAAGGCCACCGACTGCGCGAACCAGATGATCCAGGACAACGTCGCCGCGGTGGTGGTCGGCCAAGACGGGGTCCTCGAGAACATCTGGACGCCCCTGCACAAGGCCGGGATCCCGCTCTACATCTACGGCGCGAGCAACGCCGACGTGGTCGCCGACACGCAGTCGACCTTCGTCCTCCTCAACGGCAGTGCGACCTTGCTCCGGCTTCCCGCCGGGGCCGCCAAGGCCGCGCACAAGAAGAAGGTGACGGTCGTCGCGATCGACGTCCCGGCCGCGACCAGCTTCTTCAAGGGTGCCGCACCCGCGCAGTACAAGGCGCAGGGCCTCGATTTCAAGCTCGTGCCCGTCGCGGCCGGAACGGCCGACATGACGCCGCAGATGCAGCAGGTGACGTCGGACAACCCCGACGGCGTCGTCTACGTGATCGGCAACGACTCGTTCTGCATCGCCGCGTTCAACGGGCTGCGCGCCGCCGGCTTCAAGGGCATCATCACCACGATTCCCCAGTGCATC